>CAYZEZ010000041.1:0-21440 GCA_964477295.1 uncultured Bacteroides sp.
GCCGATGGGTGCAAGCATCATGGCAAGGCTGGTTCCCTGAGCTTCATGCTGGGTCAGTCCCATGATAAAAACAAGAGCCGGAACGATGATAATACCTCCTCCCACGCCCAGTGTGCCGGCAATAAATCCCCCAAGTAAGCCGATGATTGCAAGAAAAAGGATTTCTGAAATAGTCATATCTGGATTATCAGTTAAAAATCGAGAAGAAGTGATAAATAAAATATGCGTGGCAGTACTACCTTGTTTTCAACCCCCCATGCCCAGTCTAAGCGGATGAAATATCCAAGCAACATACTTCTCACACCCAGTCCATATCCATAAACGATAGGCTCCCGGTTTGAGTCAATAGTAACAATGAGCGGTCCGTTTTCGATCACTTCATTGTCATAAGCATTTTCACCTGACCATGGGTGTAAGCCATTCCAGGCTGTTCCCACATCAAAAAAACCAACAAACTGTAAGTTATTCCAGAAATTTGAGCTGATGGGATGGTTGGCAAAATACCTGATGATCGGCCACCTGAGTTCGGAATTAAACACGGCAAACCTGTCACCATTACGGATATTTTGCGTAAATCCCCGCATGTTGGTTGCGATGGTCTGGTAGACATAATTTTTTGAATAGTCAATGGGTATGCTCTTGTCGAATGTCTCGACCTTGGTGCTGAAGTTGGTCCAGTTATCCACACTTCCCAGGTAATATATCAGGCGACTTCTTCCAAATGAAGCTCCGGTTGCAAAACGGTTGGCCCAGATCAGAGTCCTGTGAACCTTTATATAATGCCTGAAGTCGCCCCCAACAGTATAAAGGTCGTATTGTGTATCATTTAGTTGCTGGTAGGCTTCTGAGAAAATTTTGAACCGTGTGCCCTGATAAAGATTGATGCCGAGATGGCGTGTATTGTCAAAGATATAGGCCAGTTTTACACTTGCCCAATAGTAGTTTATGTTTTCCTCATTCAGGTTTTTCAAATCGGTTGAAAGGAAAACAATCTTATCCTGCCTTCCTGCAACTGTCCCTTCGAATGCACCTACCTGGCTGAATGGCCAGCGGAGGATATACATGAGATTATGTGAGTAAGACTTAACTATTGAAGTCTGGGATTGGGTATAGTTTTTATATACCTGCCGGTGAAATACAACCTGTTTATTCAGCCTTCTTTTCAAATTCTCATAACTCAACAGGTATTCATTGCTGTCGAAATCTGCTGAAAACCTTACTCCTGCAGTGAGTTTATAATCTTCAAATAGATCATTTGTTCCTAATTTAAACATCAGGTTAAACCCTGGATTATAGTAGACTGCTCCCCCTGTGAAGGTCTGATAAGATGCACCCAGGAAGCTGAAGTCAATCTGGGTAGCAAGGTAATTTGTATAAAAAGCAGTCTCATAGATCCTGGGTGTTGGCCGTTTGAAATCAGCAGTATCCAGTACCAGGTTAATATTGTCCTGATTGAATTTTTGATTATAATAATTCAATTTTTCAATTTCAAAAATATAGTTGTTAATGTCTATTACTCCCTTGTCAAGATGGATCGTATCGGCCTGATCGGTAATGATCTGGTTATCTTCAATGTCGTGGATAGCGATAATGTCTTTCCTCACTTTCTGCAGGCTGTCGGCTTCAGCCAGAGCCTTTTTTTTCTCCTCAATAAAGGGTGTGCTGGAATAATCGCCATAATATTTGTCAGGCCGGGTTTCAAGAGGGCCGGAATAGATATTGTAGCGACCATTAAAAAAGAGTATATCCGCTACTTTCCCGGTTCCCTTGTTGATATCAAAATCCCTGATATTCCTTGAGTAGTTTGTGACAGGGTAGCTGTTTGAAAAATACCTGTAGTGTGTTGTTGTATCGACAAAACTGATGGCACTGTCGTATCTGGCCACATGCCTGTTAATGATCCCGTTTTGGTCGCTCATGAAAATGAACTGGTTGTTCCCGAGTTCAAGGGGTTTGACTTCATTTACAAATTCATAGTTAGATACCCTTCTTAATTCATATGGCGGTTTCTTGAAGTCGGTAATATAAAGATCGTATGTCAGGTTTTTACTCATCAGGGCTTCCCCGTCTTTGTAATACCCTGTCGTATCAGCAGGCCGGTTTGAGCTGAATATGATCTGTGTTGATCCATTCACAAACCGGGGATTAAAATCATCGTATATGTCTGAGGTGATACGCTGGTTTGTTCCGGATGAAAGGGAATGAACATAAATATCGGACTGACCGCGATTAATACCCGAAATGACCATTTTATAACCATCATCGGAATAGGAGAAATCAAGTATTTTTTCAAAATACGGCATGTTGCGGGGGATGAGTTCTCCTGTCTCAAGAGTGTAATAGTAAAGTTTAATTCCACCTTCTTCTTCCGTAAAGAAACTGAGGATCTTTCCGGTAGGATGCCAGTTTAACACAGGATATGTAAGGTCAGGTATCTGGTCGAGTTGGTGTTCCCGCTGGATAATCTTTTTCGTTTTCTCCGTTTCTGTGTCATACAGATAAATTTTGTATTGGCCGAATTGATTGGTTACGTATGCTATATACTTGCCGTCGGGACTAATCCTCAACTGGTTATATACTTTTTTCTTTTTTGTTTTTTTGAATACCTTGCCGCTCTCCGGAAATTCACGGGCTACTTTTGATTCATCAAAAATATCCGTGTAATATGCTTTCCACTCATAGGATAATTCTTTGATGCTGAAGCCCAGTACATATAGAAATCCGCTGTTTGTGTTTTTGTTGATGCGTGTAAGGTAGATTATATTAGGAATTACCGATTCTCCATAATTTTCTGCGATGAAGCGCCAGAAACTGTGTCCTGCATTTACTGCATCATTACCGGTAAGGCGGTTAAATTTATCGTATCGTTCGTTAAGGATTCCGTCCTTAACTTCATCTTCAATCTGCGTATTCCAGTTGACCGATACATAAGATATCAGTCCTTTCAGATACCAATCCGGCAATTCGATTAGAGTTGAATTTGTAACATTTTCCCTTAACTGGTTCCCATAAAGCATTTCATTGATAAGCACCTCTGCAATGGCTGCGCTGATCTGTTCCTCGAATTTTTTATGGTCCCCATCAAAATAGATAAATACTTTATTTTTGATTATTTTGGTTACCCCACCGGTATTATATTCATCTTTTCCGGTTATCAGTCCGATGTTGCTTTGTCGGAAATCGGTAAGTTTATTATATACAATAAAAATCAGCCTGTTCTCTAATTCGTAATCGAAAAAGCTTTCAATGCGACTGATTTCTTTCTGAAGGTAATCTGCTGTGTAATTGGCCAGGTTTTTTCCCTGCTGGGCGAAATAGGTATCGAAATCTTCGTACCGGTAGTAATACCAGTAAAAATTGTTGTACTGAACCCTGTTTTTTCCGAAATCCATCTGGTGACCATAATAGAACTGGCCTGATACTTGTGGTGGAAGGATCAAAACAGATGCAATAATCAGGAGGAGTATGGAAAGCAAACGGCTCATAAATTACACGATGTAAGGTTCAAAGGTACATATATTTATAAACTAATGGCCTTATGAAACTTACCATGATAATATTTTCATTTATATCGCATAAGGTGATGAAAATGTTATCACAAACATTTTATGCAACCTTCATACCAAATATTGGGTCATTCATGCATAATTAATAACATTATTATTAATTTTGTCATTATACTATTCAGGATCAAGAGAATAATTTAAATAAAAACGTAAGAGCTATGAAAAAGTATATATTACCAGTCATAATATTGGTTTTTGCAGCATTGACTTATACTTATGGTCAGACCATGGATGCCAATATCTCCTTTAATGTGGAGCAGCATGATTTTGGTAAAATCGAAGAGGCAGATGGCCCGGTTACTTATAATTTTGATTTTATTAATACGGGCAGCAAGCCTTTAATTATTTCTCAGGTACGTGCCAGTTGTGGCTGTACCTCTCCCAATTGGTCCAAAGAGCCTGTACTCCCGGGAAAAAAAGGTTTTGTAAGTGCCACATATAATCCTAAATCCAGGCCGGGACCATTCAACAAAAGCATCACTGTAATCTCAAATGCGACTACTCCGAACAAAATATTGCGCATTGTGGGTGACGTAATTCCCAAACCCCAGGGGATTGAAGATATTTACCGGTACAGTATGGGAAAGATCAGGCTGAAATCAAATCACATGAGTTTTGCCCGTGTGGTAAAGGGTCAACAGAGCACACAGGTGATGGAAATAATAAATGTTTCTGAAGAGCCGGTAGAAATTTCTTTTGAAAGGGTGCCTGCACATATCACCATTAGTGCTAATCCGGCTACTTTAAAGCCCGACGAAAAAGGACTTATTGAAGCCACCTATAACAGCGAAGGCAAGAATGACTGGGGATTTGTTATCGACAGGGTGAATATACTTCTGAATGGAGAGTCGGGAAATGCGAACAGGTTGACGATAAGCGCCACCATTGAAGAAGATTTTTCCGCATTGACTCCCGAGCAATTAGCTAACGCTCCCACCATAAGTTTTGATAATCCTACCTTCGAGTTCGGTGAGATCAAGCAAGGGGAGAAAGTAGAACATAACTTCACCATTACAAACAGTGGGAAAAGCGACCTTATCATCCGGAAGGTAAAGGCCAGCTGCGGTTGCACGGCTGTGAGCCCCCTGGATGATATCATCAAGGCAGGAACCACTACCACCATGAAAGTGATCTTTAATTCAGCTGGCAAGGCAGGTAAACAAAATAAGACCATTACCGTGATCTCCAATGATCCCAAGCATAGCAGAACAGTGCTCTGGGTAAAAGGTGATGTAGTTAAATAGCATTTTAGCATCGCATTTTAAAACCGCAGGGACCTGAGGATCTTTGCGGTTTTTTTTCTACTTTTGCATTCAAGAATCTAGATATCTAGATAACTGGAATAAATATTACAAATAATAAAAACAAATAAAAATGACTCTTCCAACCAACCTGAAGCATGTTGCCGGCCAGGCTGAATACGATCAGGTATTAAAAGACCATGAAAACCTGATGATCTGCTGCGGCAGGATGGGCCCGATGTGTGTTCCCGTTTACCAGGCCATGACGGAGCTTGAAAAAAGTTATCCCCATGTTGAGTTCAGGGATATGTCTTTCGATTCACCGGATGCACATGTGGTCAGGAACCTGCCGGAATGCAATGGATTCATGGGATTACCCTTTACCGTATATTATAAAAATGGAAAGGTGGTGAAGGCCACTACAAGTGTTCAGAGCAAAGAGCAGGTCAAGGCCATCCTGGATGAGTATTTTGCCTGATACCAGGATCCATTCTCTTTGTCTTTATAGCAACTTTCCTTATCTTCGATCGAAGTTAAGGAAACCGTACATGCCATCCAGGAAAAAATCAAAAGGTACACTGCATGTGAGCAATGGTGTGCCGCAACCTGATGCGATCAGTCAGGAGGCACTTCAGAAATTCAAAACCAGGAAAAAGGATCTTCTGCAGCCGGAACAGTACATCAAAGGTATACTGGATCATAACAGGACTGTCTTGAGTCAAGCCATTACATTGGTAGAGAGCTCCCTGCCGGGACACCAGGAGATTGCTGCCGGGATTATTGAAGGTTGTATCCCGTATTCAGGTAATGCATTAAGGATTGGGATAACCGGAGTACCGGGGGTAGGTAAAAGCAGTTTCATAGAGAGTATGGGGAAAAACATTACCGCAATGGATCACAAACTGGCCGTGCTTGCCATTGATCCCAGCAGTGAACGCTCAGGCGGAAGTATTCTGGGCGATAAAACCAGGATGGAGGAATTATCACAGGATATGAATGCTTTCATCCGGCCATCACCATCTGGCGGTTCCCTGGGTGGCGTGGCGCGAAAGACACGCGAAACGATAATCCTTTGTGAATCGGCTGGTTTTGATATCATCCTGGTGGAAACAGTAGGAGTAGGCCAGTCTGAAACAACAGTACACTCCATGGTCGATTTCTTTTTATTGCTTATGCTTTCCGGAGCCGGCGATGAACTGCAGGGGATTAAGCGTGGGATCATGGAAATGGCTGACCTGATTGCTATTACAAAGGCCGATGGGACAAACATGGAAAAGGCCGGAAAGGCAAAAACCGAATACCAGAACGCTCTTCACCTGTATCCTCCTGCCTTTTCGGGATGGATACCTGAAGTACTTACCTGTTCGGCGCTTGAAGGGACAGGTCTGGATGAAATCTGGGATGCCATAATGGAATATGCCCGCCTGACAAAAGAGAATGGATTTTTCCAGGAAAACAGAAATCGTCAGGCAAAAAACTGGATGTATGAATTTATTCATGAATCCCTGACCAGTGATTTTTATTCTGTCCCGGGAATCAAATTCCGTATAAAAGAACTTGAACAAAAAGTAATGAACCGTGAATTGAGTTCATTTCATGGGGCGAAACAAATTATGGACGAGTATAAGAAAATCAAACCTTAATAAAAGTTTGAGGTTGCTGATACAGTAACTTTTGAAGATCTTTTTATTAAGGATTTTTCCGTATGTTTGTCTCTTCACTAAACCAAAAAAAATAATGAAAAATTTAATTTCCGCTCTGCTTTTTCTGGCATTCCTTTTCTCCTGTTCCCAGCCTGCTCATTATACTGTCAGTGGTACACTTGACGAATTTCCTGAGGGAATAATATATCTCCAGAAACGGGCTGAAGGTGAATTTGTTAAAATTGATTCAGCCGAAGTCAAAGACGGATTGTTCACTATATCCGGGACGGTTGAAATCCCGGAGATGTACTATTTGACTATAGAAGGAAAAAGAGGATCGGCAGCAATATGGATTGAAAACAGTGAGATAACCTTCACTGCGCATGCAGATTCACTGTACAAGGCTGAAATAACGGGCTCAGCTATCCAGGATGAATACACTGCTTTTCAGGATAAGATAAGAGATATATATGATCAGACCCGCGAACCTTACCAGAAGTACAGGGAAGCTAAACAGAATAATGATGAAAAAACCATGAAGCAGCTGGAGAAGATGATGGACTCGATTTATGATTCAGCTGAACAGTTCCAGAAAGACTGGATCCGGGATAATCCTTCATCATACATAGCACCTTCTGCTATCCAGAGAATTTCATATGGGATGGAAGCAGAGGAGATTGAGGAATACCTGGCCCTGCTTGATCCCTCACTGGCTAATACAGCCGCAGTTGCTGATCTCAAAGAGCGGGTTGAAATACTCAAAAAGGTAGCTGTTGGAAAACCTGCCCTTGACTTTACCCAGAATGATCAGGAAGGTAATCCTGTTACTCTTTCTTCCCTTTACGGAAGTTATCTGCTGGTAGATTTCTGGGCCTCATGGTGCGGACCCTGCCGCCAGGAAAATCCCAATGTTGTGGCCTGTTATAAGGAATTTCACGATAAGGGCTTTGATATTATAGGGGTTTCCCTGGACCAGGATAAGGAATCATGGTTAAAAGCTATTGAAGACGACAAGCTTACCTGGACACATGTCTCGGATCTCAAAGGATGGGGTAACGTAGTGTCCGATATGTATGGTATCAATTCTATCCCAAGCAACATGATACTGGATAGGGAGGGTATTATCATTGAGAAGAACCTGAGGGGAGATGACCTGAGAAATAAACTGGCTGAGCTGATGCCGGAATAAATTGTCATTCCGTCCCGAGTACTCGGGACCAGAATCTACTAGATCCCGAAACAAGTTCGGGATGACTAGATGTCAATTATATTATGAATCTCAGTTTCTGAGTTCTGTGCTTCAGGATGACTATTCTATTCGGAACCGGCCTTTTATTACAGTTCAATACACCAATACTGCATTTCACTTACTTTTCTTTTTTTTTCTGAGAGATTCTGGGGATTATTGTACCATAAATAATCCAGGCCATGAAAAAATCATTCTTAGTTATTCTGACCGCAATTTTAACTTACTCCATGTCTTCTTCTGAAAGTTATGGTAGTAATGAAATCTGTTATTCGGATAACCTGACCACCTATAACATAAAATATGACGGTGACATACGTGTTGCAGATGACGACCGGTCGATCGTGAGCATTTCACCAGGGGGTTATCTTGAATTCAGCGCCAAAACATTTGGGAATCAAAGAAGAATTGAGATAAAAAGCGGCTCAAAGGGGAACCTCACCTATAAATATTTTGAAGGAACCAGGGAAATCCCTTTTGAACCCGAGGGTAAAAAATGGCTCGAAGAAGTACTTATCCATGTGATACGGGCTTCCGGCATTGATGTTGAAGACAGGGCCATCCGGATATACAGAAAATCGGGATTGAATGGATTCTTTGATGAAATAATGCAGATCAACTCAAATAGTATTAAGGGACTGTATTTCAATGCACTTCTTTCAAATCAGGAATTGCCGGAAGATGAGCTGGCAGCGGTAGCACAGAAGATTGGGACCTCCATCTCTTCAAATTCAGAAAGGGGAAGCTTATTCAGGGAGTTCAGCGAACTGTTTACCAGCGATAATGAGGTGTCAATCGCCTACCTGAATGCTGTGGCTAAAATGTCATCCAATTCAGAAAGTGGATCTGTCCTGAGAAATGCTCACGGGCATTTGGATTTCAATGATCCGCTTGTTGTGACTGCATATTTTAATACAGTTGATAAAATGAGCAGCAGCTCGGAGAAGGGACAAACTCTTCGCCATCTGATTGATCACCAGGATCTCACTGCACAGGCAAACATAGGCTTATTCAGCAGTGTTAAAAAGATTTCCAGTAACTCTGAAAAGGGATCAGTCCTGGTTTCAATGAATTTTGACAGTCTGTCAGACAATGAAATGGATATCTTCTTCAATGCTGTAAATAGTATCAGCAGTGATTCAGAAAGGTCAAGGGTCTTACGCGATTTGATATCACGGACAACGCTCAATGACAGAAGCATGAATGGCTTGCTCCATTCGGTTAGGATGATGTCTTCCAATTCTGAGAAAGGGAATGTTTTGCGTAGTATTCAATCCTTAAATATTAGTAATAATGAACTGTCCCTGACCTATTTCGATGCAGTGAACTCAATAAGCAGCAATACTGAGAAAAGCAGGGTTCTGGTCAACCTGCTCAAAAACCATGACTTAAATGACAAAACAATGGTGTTGTTATTAAACAGTACAAGAAAGATTTCGTCAAGTTCTGAGAAACGGAGTGTCCTGACTTCCATCCCGGAAATTAATTTTAACAACGCGGAAATTATCCTTGCCTTTTTTGATGCAGTCAACAGCATATCAAGTGATTCGGAAACCGGGTCGGTTTTGGTATATTCACTTAAAAATTATGATCTGACCTCCAAGGCCAGGATCTTTTTGTATGAGAGTGTCAGGAGGGTTAGCTCAAGCTCGGAAAAAGGCCGGGTACTCAGGCAGGCAATTTCCCAGCTTTCAATGAAAAAGGAAGAACTGGGTCCATTCTTTGAGGCCGTGAACAGTATATCAAGCAATACTGAAAAAAGCAGGGTGCTTATGGAACTGATTGAAATAGATTCCCTTCCGGGTGAGGCCATTTTATACATTCTTGATTCAACCGGAGGGATTAATTCTAATACAGAGAAAGGCCGCATCCTGAGAAGCGTGATTGAACAGATACCTGAAGATAATGATGAGCTGAAGAACAGGTTCATCGAAACGGCAAAAACAATAAGTTCGGATTCGGAATACCGCAGGGTAATGGACCTGTTTTATTAATACATTTCAACACCGTCAAATCTTTTATTGTAATTTTATTCCACCAATCTGATTGCTGAACCATTATGTCATGAAGATCTCCTGGAATATGTTGCTGCGGATACTGGTCATTTCAAGCTTACTTGCCATACTGTTTTGGGTGTACCTAACTTTTACCGAGCTGGGATTTATCCCTTCTCCGGTCGAATATTATTTTCAATTCTTGTATATTATTGCGATTTTTTTTGTTTCAGGGATTTTTTTACTGTATGCAGGGAACAGGATAGAATCCATTTTCCCGTGGCACCGGAGCACCAACCTTCGTTTTGGCATCGGATCATTGGCAAACTCAATTATTGGCCTGGTATTATTTACTGCGTTCGGATTGCTATATAAAACGTTGTTCTATCCTGACTACACTTTGGCTGAGTTTATGGACGCCTATCGCGATCCCCTGCTTAAGTTGTTCATCCTGTTATTTGTATCAGTCATTGCTTTTACGGTGATTGATTTTGCCGTTCATACCTATAAAAAATACACTACAGGACAGATTGAGACTGCAAGGATCATGAGGGAGCAGTTAAACCTTCAGTTTGAAGCGCTGAAGAAACAGATGAGCCCTCATTTCCTTTTTAATTCATTAAATACCATTTCCTCACTTATCTACCGAAGCAACGACCTGGCCGAAGCATTTATCAGGAAACTGGCCCTGACCTATCAATCGGTCCTGAAATATCACGACAAACAATTGATACCCCTGGTTGCAGAACTTGAACTGGTTAAATCCTACGGTTATCTGATGTCGGTCAGGTACGAAAAGGCGATGGAGATAGAAACGGACGTGGATAAAAGCCTGAATGGAAAGCTGGTTCCTCCGTTGAGTATTCAGATGCTGGTTGAAAATGCAATCAAGCATAATCAACTGAGTTATGAAAATCCTTTGAAGATAAAGATCTATTGTGAAGATGATTACCTTTTCGTAAGGAACAATTTTATCGGACTACCCAGATACATTACCATTCATAATAACCTGGTTGAAAATCCTCTTCCGGCAGGTTCGCACCAGATTGGACTGGAAAACATCAAACGGCGCTATTATTATCTGACACGAAAAAAAATAGTGATCGAAAAGAACTCGTTTTTTAAAGTGGGCATACCATTATTGAAACCTATTGATGAGGGATAAAGTTTTTATAAGAAACAGGATCTACAGGATTGTATTTCCTTTGCTATCCGGTTCGGTAATCTATCTGCTGGTCCTGATGGTATTTGATAGCCTGGATCAGCTTCAGGAAAACTTTTTCAGCCAGGAAGCCCTGTTTACCATTGTTTTATCCTATTGTATATCTGAATCTTATGTGATAATGCTCAGGGTACTTGACAAATATATGCCTTTTGAAAACGGATACAGGTTACGCCAGGGAATTCAACTTGTGGGTACACTGCTTCTAACTACCCTCATGGTTACTATCCTGATGACAGGTTATTTCAAACTAATCATAGGTTACAGCGGGTTTCTTTCTGAATGGATTGCATTCAGCCTGATCTTTTTTCTGTTTTATTCTATGATCAATGTGTATTACCTGAGTCATTATAACCTTTTCAGGCATCAGAGCATAATACTGGAAAGGGAACAACAATTGAAAGTAAATCTCGATCTTGAGATGGAGACATTTAAAAATGATATTCATCCTCCCCTGTTATTCGGTTGCCTGGAAACGTTAATTGGCCTGGTCAGGGGAGATAAAAAAAAAGCAGACGATTACATCATGATCTTATCGCGCCAGTACAGGAATATCCTTGACAACAAGAAATCCGAATTAATCGAAATGAGTAAAGAGCTGGAATCACTCAGTGATGTTGTTTACCTGCTTAACTTCAGGTATCAGAATAGCCTGGTCCTGAAAAATAACCTGTCTGAAACACAACCTGGGAGTTACCTGGTCCCGGGTACCCTGGTGTTTCTTGCTGAAGAGATAATTTTTAATTCCATTATCAGCGAATACCAGCCACTGGAGCTGGTTGTTGATAATGCCGGGTCGGATGCCTTAATCATGTCATATAAAATAAATGAGATACTGGATGGTGAAAGATTCAATTCCGGTAAGATGAGTAGGATGAACAATACATATAACTATTTCAGTGGAAGGGATATCGCCACTGAAGAAAAGGATGGCAACAGAAAGTATACTATTCCCATCCTGTCACTTTCAGATGAATAAAGCCAGGAAATATGAAAATTGTTATCATTGAAGATGAAGCCCCAGCTTTACAGAAGCTTGAAGCACTGCTGAAACGATACGATCCTGAGATAGAAATCGTCGGTAAGATTGACTCGGTGAAATCGTCGGTGGATTGGTTTCAACAGGCGACTATCCAGCCGGATCTAATATTTATGGATATCCGCCTGACGGACGGGTTGAGTTTTGATATTTTTAGCAAAGTGACCATCAATACCCCTGTAATCTTCACTACTGCCTATAATGAATATGCCATTGAAGCTTTTAAGGTAAATTCAATTGCCTATCTGCTCAAACCTTTCTCTTATGATGACCTCTATAAGAGTATGCAGAAACTTATCACGATGAGAGAAAACCTTGCCCTGCCTGAACAAAGGATCAGGATGGAAGAATTAAATGAATTGCTGGTGAACCTGCAGAAGAATTATAAGTCGCGATTTATGGTAAAGATCGGTGAGCATATCCGGTCAGTAAAGTCAGAGGATATTATCCTTTTCTTTGCCGATGGCCGGGTTGTGTATATATTAACCACATCGGGCCGGCAATATATTATTGATCATAAAATGGAAGAATTACAGGAGGTGCTCGATCCGGAGATTTTTTTCAGGCTTAATCGCACCTATATAGTCTGCATTAATGCAATCAGTGACGTAATTGTTTATTCCAACAGCCGTCTTAAGGTAGTATTAAACAAAGATTTTGAAAGCGATCTGATTGTAAGCCGCGAAAAGGTAGGGGAGTTTAAGAAATGGTTCGGGATGAGTTAATCAGATACGGACACCGATCACAATAATATCATCGACCTGATCGGTCTCAGACATCCAGCTGTTCAGGGATTCAACGAGGGCCTTTTTCTGTGCTTCGGGAGGATCCTTATGGATCTCGGCAAGCAGCTTCTTGAAGTTCTTGATCATGAATTTTTTCTGATGCGGCCCGCCAAACTGGTCAGGGTAACCATCAGAAAAGGTGTAGATCATGTCGCCCTTCTGGATATCAAGATTGTGGCGTGTAAAAGGCACATCTGCCCTGGCGTGTATTCCAATGGGCATCTTGTCGGATTTCAGTTCGATCATTTCGCTATCGCGGAAAAGGAACAAGGGGTTATTGGCTCCGGAGAATTCCAGGGTCATATTTTTTAGATCGAGTATAAACAGGGCTACATCCATACCATCCTGGCTTCCTCCTTCCTTACCGGTCTGGTGCAGTGACTTAATCACCTGCCCGCGAAGTTCATTCAGGATGACATCGGTATGTATATCTTCGTGGCGGCTGATTATTTCGTTCAGGAACGAAATCCCGAGCATACTCATGAAGGCTCCCGGCACGCCATGTCCGGTACAGTCTGCAGCCATACAAACGACCTTGTCGTTCTTCTCGGAGAGCCAGTAATAATCACCACTCACAATATCGCGGGGCATGTAAAGGATAAACCGTTCGGGGATCAGTTTGTCGATATAATCACCCGGTGGCAGCAGGGCTGACTGGATCCGGCTGGCATAATGGATACTGTCGGTGATCTCCTTTTTTTGCTCTGTGATAAGCGCATTTTTCTGGGAAAGCTCCATATTTGTCCTCTTACGCTGGTTGCTTTGACGGATCAGCAGAACCACCATGCCTGAAATAGCCAGCAGGACAAAAATGAAGAAGATGATTGCGATCTTTTGTTGCCTTAGCCGTGCTCCATCCAGCTGTGATTGTGTCGTTAACAGCTGGTTGTTTTTTTCCAGCACATCAGTCTCATATTTAACCTGCATATCAGCCATGGCATCACGCATAGCTTCATTGGAAATGGAATCTTTAACGGCAGTGTGGAGCTTGTAATAATCGAGTGCCCGCCGGTAGTTATGCAGACGGTCATACACCTGGGACATATTCAGATAAACGGTCTCAATAATATCTAATACATTGATCTCCAGTGCATAATCAAGACTCTGGTTGAAATCATTCAATGCCCTGTCGTACAGCCTTTTATGGAGACTTATTTCCCCCAGGTTCAAATAGCACATGGCAAGTTCCCTGGCATCCTGTAATTCTTCACTGATCGCCAGGGACTGTTCAAAATAGTTTTCTGCAAGATCAAGCTTACCGGAATGAAGGTAGTTGAGCCCAATGTTATTCAAGGTTTTTGCAATCTGCTGCTGGTTATTCAGTTCCTTTGTAATTTCAAAAGATTGCTGGAAATAATCAATCGCTTTACTATAATATTGTAAATATTTATCGGTGGGTTCCTCAATGATTGAATCGAGGATTTCCTGCCCGTAAACTGCACCAATCGTATCAAACGCCTGTTTTGAAAAGAGGATCCCCAGGTTGTTCAGTGTCAGGGCTATCTCATTCTGGTCTCCCCTGGACCTGGAAATTTCCAGTTTTTTCAAATAGTATTCTTCTGCTTTCACATAAAAATTCTGAGCCTCATAAATGATGGCCATTCCGTTATAAACATTGGAAACTCCCCTGGCATCATTATATTCTTCGAACACCGGCAGGGCATTCAGATAACTTTCGAGAGCCTGGTTATATCTTGATAATGAGGTATAGCAATTCCCAATGAATGCATCCATCCATGCGGCATCTTTCCTCTTGCCGATCTGTATCCTGTATTTTTTTGCTTCCTGGTAATGCGTGATGGCTTCTTCAAAATTACCCTGGCCGAAATACAATCCGCCAATCTCTGAATAACATTGAGCAAGTATTTCCTGGTCATTTGCCTCAGTTGCAACCTCAATAGAAGCATGGTATCTTTCAAATGCTTCTTCAAATTGTGCCCGCCTGGCCAGGTTTGATGCCTGGGCACGCAAGACCTGGGCTTCAATATTTAAATCATGGATATCACGCGCTATGGCAATCGATTGATTGAGATAATCATCTGACTGATCATAATCCCGCATCCAGAAGTACAACCTTCCAATGCGATAAAGGACATCTGCTTTACCTTTTATATAATCCTTCTCTTCGCAGAAAGCCAGGGCTTCTTTAAAAGTTTTCAAGGCGTCTTCATCCATATATCGACCCTGGTAAAGCGCCCCCTGGTTAACCATCGCCTCGTAGATTAATTCATCCTTTCCAATCTGCCTGGAAAGACGTAGGGCATCTTCTGCATAATCAAAACTTTGATCAGGATCAACCCTGATAAGCTCCTGTGACAGGTCAATCAGCAAAGTCAATCGTTCCTCCCCTTCAGCTGATAAAAGCAGGGCAGAGAGGCTGTCAATCTTTAACTGGTCCTGGGCATAAATTCCGGTCCCGGATAATAGAAATAAAATGAATAATATGAAAGCAAGTCTGGCCTTTTTCATTGCGTATTAAACATACGAAATTATACTGACTTTCAAAAATACACATCCTGGACTAAAATTAATAATATGATAGAAAAGAATTAAGTATCATGGTTTCACTATTTTTCTCCACGAAAAAGAATTTAGATGTATTTTTTTATAAAATGATGATTATCGTTGATTACCGCAACTTTTTTTTGACGAACGGCATAAAAAGCATGACGACTGTTAGATAATTCCGGATTATCTTCCAGATTGTAAAGCTTTCAGGATAAGTGTGATAAGTTTTACTTGTAAGATGAAAAATAATCATCTAAAATCCTTAAAGTCAGGGCATTTCAATTTTTATTTTTGATTAAAAACTTTACACCGGACTAAATTTTTTGTATTTTTACTTCAGCAATTTTAATAGTAATTAAATTAATCAGGATTTAGCTATCTTTATATCCTTAAATATATTGAAAATGAAAAAGAACAAGTGGATTGCATTGCGTGTTGTGCTGATGGCTTTCTTCATGTTTATGATAGCTGTCGGCAGCCGTGCTCAGATCCTGCCTCCCAGGGGTGGTTTAATTGTGACGCAACCGGTAAATGTAACGGAATGCGAGGGTGCGCCCAGGACAGTGACGTATCAGGTTACCGTTGAAAGGAACATATATGGCTATTTATACCAATGGCTATACTTACCATACAGGGGAACGACTTGGAATAAAGTGAGTTCCATAGATCCGTCTATCGATGATAACCAAAGGATCCTGACATTGGAATTCAGCAAGGAATCCCCTCTTAAATCATTAACTACAGAATGGAACAGGATGCAATTTAAGGTGGTTGTCAGGGAAAATATCAAGTTAGGAGACACCGAAGAAAGCAATGCTGCCTTCCTCTATGTGAATACCAGGGCGAGCATTATCAAGAATCCTGCCAGTGCTGAAAAGAATACCGGGGAAAGCGTCACATTCAGCGTCAGCGCTACTGGTTCCTCGCCAAGAACTTACCAGTGGCAGGTCAATAAGGGAGCAAGTTATCTGGATATATCGGGAGCAACCGGTACCTCTTATACTATAAATGATCTCAAAGCATCCGATGAAGGGACCTATCGGTGCAGGGTTACTAACCCCTGCGCTACGGTAAACAGCACAGGTGCTGTCCTGACAGTGAATGTTCCTATTTATGATGACGGTTGGTTTGCCCAGACCTCCGGAACGAGTAAAGACCTACGCCAGGTAGCTGTAGTGGATAAGGATAATATCTGGGCGGTTACAGCTCAAACAGACCAGTTGATGCATACAATCGACGGCGGTGAATCCTGGGTGAGTCATTACATGCAGAATGCCAGTGATAATCCAATGAATTATAATGGATATTGTATCTGGTTTACCAGCCAGAATAATGGATATGTCGGTGGTTGGGATGGATATGTTCATACTACAAATGGAGGAGATGACTGGACCCTGGTAAATGTATATACTGCACTGTCGCTAACAGGTGCAAGCTATTATTACACACGGGACATGTATTTTGCAGATGGCAATAACGGATGGATCGTCGGAGACAATGGATTAATAGCTGCAACGGATAACGGTGGAACAAGCTGGACAAAGCAGAATTGGGGACCAGATCCTGTTAAAGCCACAGATGCCAACCTTAAATGTGTCTATTTTCTTGATTCACAGAATGGCTGGGCGGGTGGTGAAAATGGTGTGATACTTTATACATCGGATGGAGGAGATCATTGGATACTCCAGGAAGCCCCGGAAAGCTATGATATTATAGATATTCATTTCCTGACATCCACGAAAGGATTTGCCGTAGCAAGTTCATATAAAGATCTCTATTATACTAACGATGCCGGGACAAACTGGCTGAAATATCCCGAGGTATCCTTACCCTATTTTTATCCTAAATCCATTGTTTTCACCGATCCGGATAATGGTTGGCTGGCTGGCTATACCTATGATTATGATTTAGGTGCAAGTAAAGGGAGTATATTAAGGTCTAATGACGGAGGGACCACCTGGCATATGCAATCTGTAGAAAATCCTGAATTGTTATACCACATAGTAATGTTAAACGATACGGTCGGCTGGGCTGTCGGGAATGGAGGTGAGATCCAGGCAACCTTTATGGGAGGCTGCCTGACCCCGTCAGTTAACCTGTATGATGATGTGGCGCTGTGCGCAAGCAAAGACTATACCATTATAGCAGACACTTTTGAACAAAACCTGAATTGTGAATACCTTTGGAATACGGGGGAGACTTCCGGAAGCATTGTTACCGATACATCCGGTTTATACAGTGTTGTGGTAACGAGTCTTTGCGGGAAAAATGCTACCGATAACAAGAACGTTGAATTCTATCCATTACCGCTTGCCGATGCGGGTGAAGATGTCGGGATGTGCTTTGGAGATACAATCCAGTTACTTGCTTCCGGAGGTGAGTTGTATGACTGGAATAATGATGCTTATCTCAGCGATGAAATGGTGCAGAATCCGTTGGCTTTCCCGAATAAAACAACCAACTTCCAGGTTGCTGTAACAGATACGAACGGCTGTGTAAATATCGACAATGTACTGGTAACTGTTCATCCTGTTCCGACTTCTTCTTTCAACCTTCCTGAATATGTTTGTGATACAAATCAGGTGAGCATAATATATACCGGTTCGGCTACAAAGGATGCAACTTATAACTGGAAATTTGAAAGTGATGACTCAACTGCTGTTGAAAATGGATACCTGGTGCGCTGGGATGAAACAGGAGAAAAAACAATATGGCTCGTAGTGGAGGAAAACGGATGTGTCTCTGACACAACCAGGGATTCTATTTCGGTAAATAAAACACCATCATCAGACTTTGATATACAGGGCAGTGTGTGTGGCCCCGACACAATAGATGTAACCTATACGGGAACAGGTTCAGGAACGGCTGAGTACACCTGGTCGTTTGGTGGAGCTGATATCATCACCGGGTCGGAACAGGGGCCATACAAGCTTAAGTGGGCCACCGGAGGTGAAAAACTGGTCAGTTTATCTGTAACGGAGGAAAATTGTATTTCAGAACTTACCGAATCCTCTGTGACCGTTTCCTATCCATTCGCTGGAGAAGAGATTTGCCTGATTACAATTGATTCATTAACCGGTAAAAACCTGATCATTTTTGAAAAAACACCAGACGTGGGGATTGAATCATACAACATTTACAGGGAAGCAGATATTGCAGGAGCATATACCACGATAGGAAATATCCCGGTAGGTGACCTGTCCGTATTTGTCGACATGGATGCAAATCCTGAGGAACAGCAATATTTATATAAAATTTCTGCTATTGATAGTTGTGGCAATGAATCAGAACTCAGTGACTATCATAAGACACTATTCCTGCAATACAACGGGTTCAACGACGGAGTGAACCTGAGGTGGGATAAATATGAGATCGAGGGAATAGAAGTAAACTTCGAAAGTTACCTGATTTACCGTGGTACCGATTCGAGTGCCCTGGAATTGGTAAAAACCATCTCAGGGAGCCTGGAATCCTGGATCGACAAAGATCCGATAGCTACGGAAGTTCGCCAATATTACCGGATAGCAGGGGTAAAAGCAGATGCATGTGATCCGGCCAATCTCATGGGTAAAAAGGCAGGTGCAGGACCATATAGCCACTCCATTTCGAACATGGAGGACAACAGGCTGCACACCACAGGACTAAATAACCTGATGAAGGAACAGCCCCAATTCAGTGTTTATCCGAATCCATTCAACCAGGTAACCCAGCTTTCTTACAGTCTGTCTGAGGCATCTGAAGTTAAGATTGAGGTTTATAACCTCCTTGGAGCAAGGATCCTTGAGCTCGTAGGCGAGCTTCAATCGCCGGGTGATTACAGCTATGACCTGAGTGCCACAAATATAGGAAGTACTGAAGGGATCTTCTACATCCGGTTCACGGTCAACGACAAGAGCATGGTGAAAAAGATCATCCTGGCTAAATAGGTATTATCCTTTAACAATAATTTAAACCGCAGGGGTAAAGGAAAAAATCCCCTGCGGTTATTTTTTTTCTATTTTTGTCACATAATAATCTTCTAAAACAATACGATCATGAAATATGACCTCATTGTTATTGGCAGTGGCCCGGGCGGTTATGTAGCTGCTATCAGGGCTGCCCAGCTGGGTATGAAAGTGGCCGTGGTGGAACGGGATGAACCGGGAGGAATTTGCCTGAACTGGGGATGTATCCCGACCAAAGCCCTGCTCAAGAGTGCCCAGGTTTTTAATTATATGAACCATGCAAAAGATTATGGTATTGTGCTGGATGGCACGGTAAAGGCCGATTTTGAAGAGGTGGTTAAGAGAAGCCGCCAGGTGGCAGAGGGAATGAGCAAAGGGATCCAGTTCCTGTTTAAGAAGAACGAAATCGAAACCATTGAGGGATTTGGAAAACTCATTGATAATAAGACGGTTGAGGTCACAACTAAAGAGGACAAAAAAACAAAATATAACGCGGATCATATTATACTTGCCACCGGTGCACGGGCACGCGAACTGCCCAACCTGAAGATCGACAAGAAAAAAGTGATCGGTTACAGGAAAGCCATGACCCTGGAAAAATTACCCGAATCAATGGTTGTTGTTGGATCCGGAGCCATAGGTTCTGAATTTGCATATTTCTACAATGCCATGGGTACAAAAGTCACCCTGGTGGAGTTTTTACCTTTCGTCGTTCCGCTCGAAGATGAAGAAGTATCGAAACAACTCGAAAGATCATTCAAAAAGTCTGGCATCAAGGTAATGACCAGCTCCACGGTAGAATCTGTTGATACCAGTGGAGACAAGTGCAGGGTAAAGATAAAAACGGAAAAGGGCGAAGAAGAAACAGAGGCTGATATTGTGATGTCGGCCGTTGGCATAACCCCCAACCTGGAAGGCATAGGACTGGAAGAGCTTAAGATAGAAATGGAGAATGGTAAGATACAAGTGGACGAGTTCATGAAAACCAGCACAGATGGAGTATATGCTATCGGAGATATTGTTCACGGGCCAGCCCTGGCTCATAAAGCTTCTGCGGAGGGCATCCTGTGCGTTGAAAAAATAGCTGGAGAAAATCCACAGCCCCTGCGATACGATAATATCCCGGGATGCACCTATACAGTGCCCGAAGTGGCTTCTGTAGGGATGACCGAGAAAGCCGCCAGGGAAGCCGGTTATGAATTAAAGGTGGGTAAATTTCCTTATTCTGCATCAGGGAAGGCCAGTGCTTCAGGAAATAAGGATGGATTTGTCAAGGTAATCTACGATGCTAAATACGGTGAACTGCTGGGTGCTCATCTGATCGGCGATAATGTAACCGAAATGATTGGAGAAATGGTTGTGGCAAGGAACCTGGAAACCACAGGTTATGAGATCATCAAATCGGTTCACCCGCACCCCACCATGTCAGAGGCAATTATGGAAGCAACAGCCGCCGCCTATGGTGAGGTGATCCATCTGTAATATTTTGGGGATGGCCCCCCGAACTCCGGTTCCGTTGGTTGAAACCAATGGCAATTGATATTAATAGTAATAATCTATATAAATTATCCCCCCATCTTTATCATTGGATTTTGTCAGGGAAAGGCGGGAATAACCGGTTGATCTGTTTTGCAATGAAGTGAGGTCGAAGGAGACTGTATCCCGGACCAGCGCTTTACAGGCATCCCCATGACCAAAATGGGCCAGGGATAACATGCCATGGATCTCATCAAATGCGGGCAGTGGCTCGGCATACAACAAGAATTCATGGATATTACACCCCCCTGGGTATGATACCACAAGCTTCAGGCAGTCGTCGACCATAGCAGCATCCACTATTTCGAAGTCCTCCGGAGTTATTTCATAACTGGTATAATTGGTGTAATCCAGTCCCAGGTCAATTATGGGCCCGCAGCCCACCTGCCGCAAAGCCGTTATCTGTGCCATTATTCCCCCAGGACAACCCGCCCCGATATCTTCCTTGACAGTATAAGCAATCTCCACCTCCTGGCCATCCGGCATCATCATGGGATCGGTAAGCATATAAGGCACAATGATGGTCCCGTCATCCAGCTCAAAAAACAGGTCACATCCCGCCAATTCATTATGTTTCCTCACGATCGCATGATAATAGCCCGAATCAGGAAACAATGATTCGTCTGCCGGTTCAATTGAGCATGACGAAAGGATTAATAATAAAAGCCCTATGAAACATGAATATCGCATCGCATAATATAGAAATTTACTACACC
>CAYZEZ010000042.1:0-21388 GCA_964477295.1 uncultured Bacteroides sp.
GATTAAAATAAAATCAATACAAATATAAGTATTAATATCGATTAACTATGATATGTCATCGGCCCCTTCCAGGGTATGAATAAAATAATGTTCACCTTCCGGCACAAGCCGGTCCATGAAAGACTCAAAATCCTCTCTCACAGTTGGATCGGCATTCTCGTTTAAGGTTATACCTGCTGAGGTATGTTTTAGTAATACGTTCAACAACCCGTTCGGTGGCAATTCTGGCAAATTTTTTGTGATATATTGCGTTATTAAATGATATCCCCTGCGAAAAGGAGGCAGTGAAATTTCTTTTTGTACAATCATGGATAGAAATTTTTTATTAAACTGAACCCGGCGAATTCATTGGCTTCGCCGAACTCAGGAACTCGTCTGACCATAGCTTGCTGCGGGATTAACAGGCACAATATAAAATATATAAAAAATCGATGATTCCCACTCCGCAGTGCCCCGATGGCTCTGGGAGCACCTGGAGTGAGGAGAGTCAATATTTTTTGATTATTTTTACGCCTTAATTTGAAATTTTTGCATCGCAACCTTATTATACTATTCTTCTTGCTGTCTTTATCCCTGGGCGGATTTGCACAGAAACAGGACCTGATTCAACTTTCCGGTGTAATCAGAAACGAACGGTTGCAACCCCTGCAATTTACTCATATTCTTATAACAAATAAAAACAAGGGTACCATCAGTGATCAGAAAGGGATGTTTTCATTCATAGTAGAACCTTACGACACAATTCTGTTTTCTTCTGTTGGCTATAAAAGGGTTGGCCTGATCATTCCCGATACATTAAAAACATTCCACCTTGAACTGGATATTTATATGGAGACAGATACAATAATGATTGAAGAGGTTATTATCCTTCCATGGAAAACATATGAAGAATTTAAGGAAGCATTTCTGGCTCTTGAACTTCCGGATGACGACATGAACCGGGCCTACAAAAATATCGCTCTCATCAAAACACAGATCTATTACTCCGGAACCCCCGATCCGGGGATGAACTACAAATATTTCCTTCAGGACCAGTACAATGAACTGTATACCAAGGGTCAGATGCCTTATTACAGCATATTTAATCCCATCAGGTGGGCAGAATTTTTTAAATACCTGGAGGAAGGAAAGTTCAAGAACAAAAATCGTTGAATTACCAGGTTTTAAGAAATCTTCAAATCTGCAAGTCCTCCGCCTGCCAGTGAATAGTGTTACCTGTAAACACAATTAAATCAAAAAAATTCAGTTAATCAATAAAACAAATCCGACCGGGCTGATGAAGTTCCGATTACTGATACTGACGATTTTCCTGTACCTGCCTTCCATACTGATTGCCCAGGAGACCGCCACCATTTATGGAATTGTTAAGGACAACGACGAAACACCCATTTTCCTTGCCAACGTGACTATTCCCGGAACCAGGTTCGGGATTGTCACTAAAACAGATGGATCATATGAATTGAAGGTCCCGGCCGGCAAAGAGATAAGGATTGTTTTTTCATGCGTCGGCTATGAGCAGTCAGCGTTTGCCATTACACCGGAAGCAGGTTCCCGAAATGAAATTAACCAGGTATTACAGGTTTCAGTTACTCCATTGGATGAAGTATCAGTGAGCGAAGAAATCGACAGGAGCACTACCATCACAAGGATCAACATAAAAACACTGAACAACCTGCCTACTGCCTCGGGTGGTGTGGAGGATATGATTAAAACCCTGCCGGGAGTATCATCCACCAACGAACTGAGCTCCCAATATTCAGTAAGGGGAGGCAATTTCGATGAGAACCTGGTGTATGTAAATGATATTGAAATATATCGTCCGTTCCTCATCCGGTCGGGGCAGCAGGAAGGAATGAGTTTCATAAATTCCGACATGGTTTCGTCCATCCGGTTCTCTTCCGGTGGTTTTGAAGCCTCATACGGTGATAAAATGTCATCTGTTCTTGATATAACTTACCGCCGACCCACAGAATTTGGTGGATCAGCCAATGCCAGCCTGTTGGGAGGAGGATTGCATCTCGAAGGAGCTTCTCAGAACCAACGGTTTACCCATATCAGCGCAGTCCGTTATAAAACATCACAATACCTGTTGCAAAGCCTGGAAACGAAAGGGGAATACATTCCAAATTTCATCGATTTTCAAACCTATATGACATACAACCTGACCGAGACATTCGAGATAAGTGTGCTGGGGAATATCGCCAGCAACAGCTACAAATTCATTCCTACCAACAGGACTACGAAGTTTGGGACTGTGGATGTACCCCTGAACCTGGTCATTTATTATGACGGACACGAAACCGATCAGTTTGATACTTATTTTGGTGCATTTACAGCCCATTACAGGCCCAATTCAAACCTTTCCCTTAAACTGATCTCATCAGCCTATAACAGCCTCGAACAGGAGACCTATGACATCCAGGGGCAGTACTGGATCAATCAGCTGGATAACAGGATTGGTTCGGAGAGCTATGGGGACAGTATTCTGAACATTGGTATCGGGACATTCCTGAATCATGCACGCAACTACCTGGATGCGCATGTCTATTCCCTAAGCCATACCGGTTCATATTCGTCAAACGGTCACAGGATCAAGTGGGGTATAAAATGGCAACAGGAAATAATCAATGACAAGCTGAGTGAATGGGAAATGGTGGATTCAGCAGGATATTCAATCCCGTTTTCTGATAATAAGGTAATACTTTCCGATGTGATCAAATCGGAAAACAATTTGCTGTCCAACAGGTATACTACCTACCTCCAGCATACCTATGTTATCAATTCCCGGGATATACGATATTATCTGAACAGTGGAATACGGCTGAATTACTGGGATTACAACAATCAACTGCTTGTTAGTCCCAGGGTAACCGTTTCCATGAAGCCCGGCTGGGAAAGGAATATGATGTTCCGGTTAGCTATGGGATACTATTATCAGCCTCCGTTTTATAAAGAACTCCGGTTCCCGGAAGGAGATATCAATCCGGAGATCCGGGCACAGAAGTCAATACATATTGTGGCAGGGGGTGATTATATATTTTCGGCCTGGACCAGGCCCTTTAAGTTCACCGTTGAACTGTACTATAAATACCTGGCAGACCTGATTCCGTATAAGCTCGACAATGTAAGGATCCAATATGCTGCTGAAAACAATGCCAGTGGATATGCTGCAGGTATTGACTTAAAAATACACGGTGACTTTGTCCCCGGGGCGGAATCATGGGCCAGCCTGAGCCTGATGAGAACAGTGGAAGATATTTCAAACGATTTCTATTATAATGACATTGGACAAAAGAAAGCAATAGGATCATACCCCAGGCCAACAGATCAGCGACTAAGCTTTGGGTTGTTCTTTCAGGACTATTTCCCCAACCAGCCGGATTACAAGGTTCATCTGAATGTATTATTTGGGACCGGACTTCCTTTCAGTGCACCGGGCATTGACAGGTACGACCAGGTATTCAGAATGCCTTCCTATAGCCGAGTTGATATTGGCTTCTCGAGGGCCATTGTCAAAGAAGAATCCCAATTAAAGGAAGGAAGATCAAGCCGGCTTTTCCGCAGCATCTGGATATCGGGTGAAATATTTAATTTACTCGGCATTAAAAATACCATATCCTACCTTTGGGTGAAAACCGTATCCAACCAGGATAGTTTTGCTGGTGAGTTTGCCGTACCCAATTACCTGACTTCCCGCCGCTTTAATATTAAATTATCTGCAAAATTCTAATAAGAACTAATCATTTTCACACCTACATCAGAATACTGGCAAGTATCATAATATTAGCCTGTCAATTCACCTCATTCTCCCCACCCTGTCAGCTTCAAAGCTTTAGTTGGAATACTTAATGAATCAACCAGATCAAGTGTAATCAGGTCGAACCGATACATGTATGATTCAGATCCAAGCGTATCCCTTGAAACAGCAAGGTAGTATTCATATGTTGAAAATAAATTGCTTATGTTTTTATTGATCAATATCGACATCTCTACTGGATCACTCATGCTAAGGGAATATATTTTATTGTTGACATAGGATGCCAGAATTTTTTCCCCATTAATTTCCTCAGGAAACCAAAACAGATTCTCAGGAATGATATTTGTAGATTCAAACGGAAAGGATCTTATCACTTTTTCGGTTATCAGATCAAATAATACAATTGATGCAGGAATAATAGAATTGCCTTTGCATAGGATTGCCAATCCTTTATGATAATATTCATCATAATGAATAGTCATTTCTACAAAGTCTACCGGCCTTATTCCGATATTAAAACTATCCAGCTTATGTAAAATAGAGAGTGTATTTCGTTGATAGTAAAACTTTTCTATTATAGAATCATTGATGAGGTTTCCGTCACTGAAAACATACAAATAATTTTCTGTTCTGTAAATTTTACCCGCCTCCATTCCAGTATGTAAGGTTTTTTCGATTCTCTTTTCATTTAAATCAACTATTGCGATACCTCCTGTATTTTTATCACCAAATGAAACCAGACAATACCCATACAATCTATAAATATCACGTGGTTTTTCAATTTCCAGGACTCCTTCTGAAATAAAATTCAATAAATCAATAAATTCGATCTTATTATCCTTTTGAAAGGAGATTAATCCATTTCTGTCAGCATAAAATGAATGAATTCCATTTCCCAGCGGTTTCCCATTCTGATAGGTATAAATACCTGGGTAAACCTTGTTAACCTCTGGGGAATAATAACTGATCGATTGATCATATAATATAAATAGTCCGTTCTGAAATCCGGTAAATGAGATTCCTTCAAGCATTCTTGTATATTCAATTTTCTCAATTTCACAGGATGATAATAACAAGATTAATAATACTGTTATAACGATGGGGTATTTCGATGGTACCATATCTGTTGAATTTATTTAATAATATAACCAATAGAAAACTGAAGGTATAGAAACTCGAATTTCCTTGGTGAACCAGTCCACTTCCTTATTTGGATCCCACCATTTATGTCGAAGTTAAAATTTCTCCAAAAAGTGCGTTGCAATCCGTATCCAATCCTTACGCCAGGTTTAATTGTAATTTCACTGGTAGACTTAATTAACCAAATCCCTTTATTAAAATCCCAATAGTAGTCTTCTTGCCAGAAAGGTCGATATTGGAGCCAAAAATACGGAGAGATGAGAAAATAGTTTGCTGAGAAGTTATTACCAGTAAGACCCTTGCTCATACGGTTATTCAAATTATGGTAGTACCTGTAACCAATCTCAAATTCAAGTCTGGCATCCGTGACATAGTATCCTGAAAATATAGGCCAATCATCGGCAACTAAAAAACTTAATCCTGCACCAAGAGAATGATTATTATATAACTTATATTCAAATGTAGAGCCGAGACCATATCTGATCATACGATGATCTGCATTCATTATACTCCCTTTGCCATTTAAATAAATGGCCATTGAACGATCTCTGTATTTTCCATTCACACTATAACCGTTATCATTTGAAGACAGCTTAAGAGTATCTTTCTGTCCAAAAGACTGAATAAATGGAGATATGCAGAAAAGAATTATAATCCCTGTATTAATTGCATTTCTCATTTTTATGGAGTTTTATCGCATTATTAGTCGTCAATATTTCAATTAGTCGATAGTTATCCTCCGAACGGTAAACCACCTTTTCCTTTGAATTAACCTGGAATGGAAATTGCCTGAAACCAGGATCCAGTTCAACTGTGGCATTTTCTGCAGTCAGCTCATAATTAAACCGGTTAATTTCTTTCATCATTACATCAATTTCACTATAAGTTGAATTTACAGTCAGGAAATCCAGTCCTTCCCCTGGTTCTAAGATTATGGTACCTACTTTGTTATTCACTTTAACCTGACCATTGATGTTCTTCAGGATGATATCCGAATTAGAGGAGAAAATTTCAAAATTTCCTGAAAAATTATTCATTTGAATATCACAGAGGGTGGCAAAGACGCGGAACTGACCTTTAACTCTATTGAGTCGAATATCCCCGTATTTATTGTTAAGATTTACAAACGCTTCCAGGTCGTCAACGGAACAAGATCCATACTCGTTGTTGATCACCAGGTTGACTTTTTCAGGAAGGAACACCTGGTAGTCAACAGTTACTATCGATTGTATTATTTCAGTCCCGGGAGGCAATGAAAAGAAGTTGCTCATGTTGATTCCGGAGACCGTTTTTAAGAAGTTAAACCGTGAATATTCTAATTCTTTCCCGGCCATTTCAGGATCCTTGTTTTGAAATGTGATCCTTGTTTTTACCCAAACCATCTGCTTATCCCATCGGGTTATTTTCAGATTGGCTTTTTTTGAATTGATATTAATGATCCTGTTTTTACCAATAATCGCTGAGTCTGTGTATTCCTTATATATTTCCGCGGATGATGACTGAACCGGATCAGGCATCAACAATAAAACACATCCTGTTAAGAGAATGAAAGCATGTATATGCATTCTATTCAACATACTCGATTATCTGGAATTTAAGAAGCTTTATCTGATTGTCAATTCTCTCGTTTACCCTCATGATATCTGCATCGGCCGGATTGGAAAATATGGAATTGGCCACTTCTGATTTTACATTGTACAGGTTGAGTATCTCCGATTTCAATTCAATGAAACCGGCCTCGCTGCATTTAGGTGGATTCATTGAGCAAATACGGGTCAGAAAGGACTCAACCGATTCTTCGTTGTTCAGGTCAGTAACTCCTGGTAATCCTTTATGAGAAATGTTTTGATATACGAGAATAGTTGAAACACAAATAATGATGGCAGCGGCTACTCCGCTGAGGTATGTGTAAATTTTTCGTGTATTGATCCGCAATGTGTACTCTGCAATATTTTCCTGTAATAAGGCCCAAAGGTCTTTCCCGGGATCTTCCTGAATCAGATCCCGGATAGCCCTGGCCAGTGCTTCCCTGTTATGCTCCTGGTAGAGACCATCCGTCTTAATACCGGCCTCTATATGCTGCCATAGCCGCTCTTTTGCAGGATCTGATTTTTTCATAATTGGTTAGAATTTTCACCTTTTATCATTGCTGTTTTCCAGGTTCATTATACCTGCCAACTTTTTCTGAAGGCTTTTTTTTGCATGATAAAGCTGAGATTTTGATGTGCCTTCCGATATATGCATCATTTGCGCCACTTCTTTATGCGAATACCCCTCTATCTCCACAAGTGTAAATACAATCCTGAATCCATCGGGCAGGTCCATGATCGCTTTATGAAGATAATCTCCGGAAAGATCATCGGGCCATATTACTGGTTCTTTAAAAGATCCATGTGGACCAGAATCAAAGTGGTTTTGCTTTTTTTTACGTAATGCTTCACGAATAAGGATCTTTTTTATCCAAGACCCCAGGGTGCTTTTGAATTGAAACTGGGGGAGGTTATTAAAAACAAGGATGAACGTTTCCTGAACCACATCGTATGCTGTATCTTCTTCACCTACTATCCTTAACGCAATATTAAACATTGCCCTGTAATATTTTTCAAACAGCTCTTTCTGAGCCATTCTATCATTCTTAAGACATTTTTTAACTAATTGCTTATCGTAGGAATGAAAAAACATAAATATATTCTCTGAAATAAAGAGGGAATTTCAAAGGTTATGGTTGTATAACCTGATGAAAATTATAAATATTTCACCATATATATACTATCTGAGGCAAATTATTGACAATTATTAGGATAAACGAATTATTCATCTATCGAAAGGAATTACTAATAAATTTCAGGCAAGTAAAGCACAATATTTACAAAGTATACACATTTCTGTTACTCCTGTTTCCCGGCTAATTTTATACATTCTTTATTAACCGGATATTGAAAAGATTCTTCTCCTAAGTTCTCCCTCCATAAAAGAATTATCTATTTTTGGATATTAAATCAAAAATCAAAAATCGTTAATCAATATTCGTAAATCACAGAGCTATGACCACAAAAGATTACATCGTACGGGAAGACAAGTTCGGTGCCCATAATTACCATCCTTTACCTGTTGTGCTGGAAAAGGGACAGGGAGTTTATGTCTGGGACGTTGAAGGTAAAAAATATTTTGATTTTTTATCAGCCTATTCAGCTGTTAACCAAGGACATTGCCATCCAAGAATCATTGAAGCAATGATTGAGCAATCAAAAAAACTGACCCTGACATCCAGGGCATTTTATAACGATGTTCTGGGTGAATTTGAGCAATACATCACCGAATATTTCGGCTACGATAAAGTTCTGCCTATGAATACAGGGGCGGAAGGAGATGAGACAGCATTGAAATTATGCAGGAAATGGGCCTATACTGTAAAAGGAATCGAAGAGAACAAAGCTAAGATCATTGTATGCAGAAACAATTTTCATGGCCGTACCATCACAATCATATCCATGTCGACCGATCCGGATGCTTACGCGGGTTTTGGACCCTATACTCCCGGTTTTGTCAAGATCCCCTACGATGATATTGATGCCCTGGCCAATGAGCTGGAAGATCCGAATGTTGCCGGTTTCCTGGTGGAACCAATTCAGGGGGAAGCAGGAGTTTATGTCCCGGAAAGTGGTTACCTGAGCAAAGCTTATAGCCTGTGTAAGCGAAAGAACGTGCTGTTTATTGCCGATGAGGTACAGACCGGGATTGGCAGGACAGGGAAGCTGCTGGCCTGCGATCATGAGGGGGTCAGACCCGATGTGCTGATCCTTGGGAAAGCTCTGTCAGGCGGTGTATTTCCGGTATCAGCCGTGCTGGCCGATGATGACATTATGCTGTGTATCAAACCCGGGGAGCATGGATCCACTTTTGGTGGTAACCCTGTTGCGGCCAAAGTGGCCATTGCAGCACTGGATGTGATCAAAGAGGAAAAACTTGCAGAAAAATCCGAAGAACTGGGGGTCTTTTTCAGAAACCGGCTTAATCAAATCGAATCAGAGATGATCGAACTTGTCCGTGGGAAAGGATTACTCAATGCAGTTGTTATTAAACCGAAAAGTAGTAAAACTGCATGGGACGTATGTGTAGCAATGGCTGAAAACGGATTGCTGGCAAAGCCTACGCACGACAATATCATTCGGTTTGCACCACCACTGGTGATCACCAGAGAAGAACTTGAAGAGGCTGCAGGCATTATTGAGAAAACAATAGCTCAGTTCTAAAACGGTTGCAGGGTGCAAATTGCCGTTGGTTTCAACCAGCAGGTTGCATATTTTGGGAAACTGGAAATTTGCTGATTTGTAGACTGCGGGCTGTTGGCCGGCAGATTTACAGGCCCAAGATTGACATAAAATATTCAACATGAGAAATGCATTGATCCTAATATTTCTCCTGGTTGGCATAACTTATATGTCCTGTGAAAATGAAAATGAGGAAGACCTCTTTGGTAAAGAGGAATGTGATACCGTCAATGTTACATTTTCAGGTGATTTCCTCCCAATCCTCGAATCGATCTGTTATGATTGTCACAGCAAGGCCACACAGACCGCACCTTTTTTATTGGAAGGATATGATAATGTTAAATTCAAGGTCGATGAGGGACGGCTGGAGGGAGCAATAAATCATCGCCAGGGATACTCTCCAATGCCTAAGTTCAGAGATAAGCTTCCTGATTGTAACCTGGCAAAGATCAATTCATGGATAAATGATGGAGCCCCTGAGAATTAGGAATCTTTTCATGCTCGTTTCATGAGTACATGAAATGGAATAATTTGTCGAAAAAATACCAACCCGGGAACCCCGGTGAATTTAACGTGGAGAAATTTCTGAAGCAATAATAGTAAATTAAATACAACCCCATGAGATTTATTGCATTGCTCATCCTGATTGCTATTCCGGCAACATCATTTACACAGGACCTGCAAGACTTATTGAACCAACAACTTGCCGGTAAGGAAGAGATTAATTACACACTTGCCACCTTCAAGGCTACACGGATAGTTACCGGTCAATCCATTGAAAATCCTGAAAAGGGCGATTTGATGTTTGTCGTCTCCCACAGGTTTGGAACACTCAACAAGGGTTTTTACAATTTTTTTGGCCTGGATAATGCCAATACAAGGATTGGACTTGAACATGGCATTTCAGAGAGGATAGCCCTTGGACTGGGAAGAAATGTTTTCGGCAAAACATGGGATGGATTTGTGAAAGTTAAACTACTTCGTCAAAGCACAGGGGTAAAAAATATGCCAGTATCTGTCTCCCTGTACGCTTCAACCGACATTGAAACAGTCAAACCCATTGATCCCGAGATAAGTTACACCCTTGCAAATAAAATGTCGTATACAACCCAATTGTTACTGGCCAGAAAATTCAGTCCTAAAATATCCCTTCAACTCTCCCCTGCCTATATACACAGGAACCTGGTCCCGCGAAGGCTCGACCAGAACGATATTTTTATCGTGGGTGCAGGTGGACGGTATAAATTAACCAATCGGGTAGCCTTAAATGCCGAATACTATTATTTGCTTCCCGGACAAACGGCCGATGATTACACCAATTCTTTTTCAGTAGGATTTGATATTGAGACTGGCGGTCATATATTCCAGCTGATCTTATCCAACTCAACAGGTATTTTTGATCGCTCATTTATTTCAGAGACATCCGGGAGATGGATTGACGGAGATATTCATTTCGGATTTAATATAACCAGGGTTTTTAATCTATACTAAAAAAGTATAAAAATATCTTAAAAACCATTATTATTCCCCACGATACATATTTTTTGTATAACTTAGATGTTTGTAATGATTAGAATAGCATTAGTTATGAAGAGATTACTAATAGCTGTTGTTTTACTATCAGTGGTTTATGAGGATAGTATTTTTGCACAGAATAACATGTTTTTCACTGATAACGGCCGCATTAATTTTACATCAGATGCACCCCTTGAAGTAATTAAAGCCGAATCAGATAAACTGGCCGGAATAATTAATCTTTCAAACCGGACATTCTCCTTTTCAATACCCATGAATTCTTTTAATGGTTTCAACAGTTCCCTGCAACGTACCCATTTCAATGAAAACTATATTGAATCTGAGAAATATCCCAATTCAACTTTCAATGGAAAGATAATTGAAGAGATTGATTTCAGTGTACCCGGAGAGTACAAGGTAAGAGCAAAGGGTAAGATTAATATACATGGCATAGAACAAGATAGAATAATCCGCTCCACACTTTCCGTCAGGAAAAAGGAGCTGTTTGTTAAATCTGAATTTACTGTTCTTCTTGACGATCACAATATTAAAATCCCCACCATAGTCCAGCAGAAACTGGCTGAACAAATTTCCGTTGTTGTGGAAGGAACCTTTATTCCTATGAAATAGTGTAGAAGCATGAAGGGTTTATATACTAAAATAGTACTCCTCGTAATTCTGTTTGCTTTTCCCGGGGATTATCTCTGTTCGCAAACACCCTATTTCCGAACCCACCAACTGATCAAAGGTAAGCGAAACTATATAACCCATGCAATTTTGCAGGATGATAATGGCTATATGTGGTTTGGCACAACAGAAGGCCTGATACTATATGATGGATTAAACTATGTAATCTATACAGAGCAGAACGGAATGGCCGAAAACAATGTGACTGCCCTCTGCACCGACAAGGATAACACATTATGGATTGGTCATCAGAATGGATCGATAACACTATATGACGGACACAAATTTACTCTGTTTGATCCGGAAGAAGGCCTCGGCACCATTCCCATAACCAGCCTTCTGAATTCATCTGACAACAATATATGGTTTGCCACCCTGGGAGAAGGGATTTATTATTACGATCGGAATCGACTGTATAACCTGAATACTGATGACGGCCTGTCAGATGATTATGCCTATACAATCCTCGAAGGAATGGATAAAAGATTCTACTTTGGAACCGATTATGGTATAAGTATTTTCAATCCCGAAGATAAGTCCTTTCAGAAAATTTCAATGGTCGATGGATTGCCTGATAACATTGTAAAACATCTTGAACAGGATAGTAAGGGGAACATATGGATAGGAACTGATGAGAAGGGAATGGTTTATTATGATATTGAAAAGAATAAATTTATTCCCATACCGGACTGGAATTTTGGATCTGTCATCAGCTTTACACTTGATAAAAGTGATGTATGGATAAGCACAACCAGCAAGGGTATCGTTCAAATGATGATAAACGGGAATCAGTCACACCGTTACAACCTGATAACATCCGATCAGGGCATCGTTTCAAATCGCACCAGCAGCATATTCATCGATCGTGAAAAGAATGTCTGGATAGGAACCAACCAGGGAGTCAGCCAGAGTGTATCCACCATTTTTAAATTCCTGAACCGGAAAAATGGCCTGCCTTTCGACAGAATTAACAGTGTATTGGTGGATAACAATGATTTAATATGGATCTGCAGCGAATCGGGACTTTTTAAACTTACCGAATCTAAAATCGGTTCTTACTCCGTTGAAAAACTATTCAAAGGAACAGAGCTTGAAAATGCTCAACTCATTGACCTGTATCAGGATAAATTTGACTATATCTGGATAGGGACCTATCGGGAAGGAGTAATCCGGTTGGATCCTGCTTTGCATTCTTACCGGAAATATACAACGAAAGATGGATTACCGTCCAATGATATTATCTCTGTCACAGGAAACTCTGATGTCATTCAGTTCTCAACACTGGGCGGGGGCATTTCGGTATGTACAATTAATAACAATCAGGTTTCCTTTACTAATTATGACTCGGATTCAGGATTAGGCAGTAACTATGTTTACGCTACATTTATCGACTCAAAGAATCGAACCTGGGTGGCCAAACCTGATCACGAACTGACATATCTTGAGAACGGGAAGTTTTATTCAAAAGGTGAAGAAGATTCAGTATACTTTACTACTGTTTACTCTTTTACGGAAGATGTAAATGGCAACATATGGTTTAATACCGATGACAACGGGCTCTATTGCTATGATAATCAGAAATTTATAAATTTTAACCAGACCAAGGGAATGACATTTGAGGTTATAAATGGCATCGAAATTGATGATTTTAATAACATCTTGATGGCCAGCAATGACGGAATAGATATATTCAATTTCAGTAGTAAAAACCTTTTCCACTTTGGAGAGAGTTATGGTGTCGCCTATAAAGATCCCGTTTTGAATTCCATATTTAAGGATCATTTGGGTAACATATGGATAGGCACCGGAGATGGTTTGATCATTTACAATCCGTATGCATATTTTCAGGACACGATTCATCCGCGGATCTTTATTTCAAGCAAACAAATCCTGTATGAAGAAATCGAAAAAGGAAAAACGACTTTCCCACATAATAAGAATCACTTCACTTTTAATTACACCGGTTTATGGTATCAGGATCCTGAACAGCTTGTTTTTCGCTACAAACTTGAAGGATATGACCTGGATTGGCTAAGTGCCACCAATTCCCGGCAGGTAACTTATTCCAGGATCCCTCCTGGCTCATATACTTTTCGTGTTGAAGTATCTCTGGATCAGATAAACTGGATCAGAGAAGACCTTTCGGAATTTTCATTTACGATCCGCCCCCCATTCTGGCGTACAGCATGGTTTATTATTTCGGCCATTATTATCATCCTGGCAGCCATTTATCTAATATTCCGCATAAGGCTGGCCAATCTGCGGAGGGCCAAGGAAGAACTTGAACAGAAAGTGAAAGAAGCAACGGAAGAGATCATGGAAAAGAATGAAGAACTTGAGTCTCAGAATACAGAGATAGAGGCCCAGAGAGATGTGGTAATGGAACAAAGAGATAAGATATCAGACCAGCAGGAAGCGCTTCAATCCAGTATCAGATATGCCAGCCGGATCCAAACTGCAGTGCTTCCCCCGGAGAAATTAATAGATAGCCTGCTGGATAAATACTTTATTCTTAATAAGCCCAGGGATATTGTATCCGGAGATTTTTACTGGGTTGCTGAGAAAGACAATTACCTGTTTCTTGCCATAGCTGATAGCACAGGTCACGGTGTGCCTGGAGCCTTCATGAGCATGCTCGGCACCACCGCTTTTTATGAGGTCTTTAATTCATGTGATAAATATGAATCGGGTAAATTCCTGACCAATCTCAGGGAGTACGTAAAGAAATCTCTGCACCATACTGGTGATGATGAAGACAGGTATGACGGTATGGATGTGGCCATGTGCATCCTATATCCCGACCGGTCGAAATTGAGTTTTTCCGGTGCTAATAATCCATTATACCTGATAAGGAATAAAGAACTCCTGGAAATAAAAGGCAACAAAATGCCCATAGGAAAACATTTCCGCGATAATATTCCGTTTACATCAGAATTTATGGATATAAAGGAAGGTGACCGGATTTACATGTTCTCGGATGGTTATCCCGATCAGTTTGGAGGCGAAAAGGGGAAAAAATTCAAGTATCAGCAATTGAAAGACCTGCTTTTAGAAATCCACCTGGAAGAGATGAAGAAGCAGAAATCAATCCTTAATGAAACAATTGAAAACTGGAAGGGTGGAATTTACGAACAGGTAGATGATATCATGATCATGGGCGTACAGATCTAATGACGTTCTTTCAGAATAGATGCTATATCAGCCAGACTATATCCCCTGTCAACCAGCAGAATTAGAATATGAAACAACAGGTCGGCTCCTTCGTTCAGGAATTTTTCATCGTCCCTGTCTTTCGATTCAATGATAAATTCGATCGCTTCCTCTCCTACTTTCTGAGCAATTTTATTGGTGCCGGATCTAAATAGTTCAGCTGTGTAGGACCCTTCCGGCATTTCACTCTTCCGGCTCTTTAATAATAACTGAAGCTCCTCCAGGAATATATATGGATTCCCTGAATCGTCACCGAAACAGCTGGCGTCGCCCGTATGGCAAACCGGTCCGACCGGATCCACTTTTATCAGTAAAGTATCCTGATCACAATCCTCCTGGAATTCTTTCACTTCAAGGAAGTTACCACTCTCCTCCCCTTTTGTCCATAACCTGTTTTTTGTCCTGGAGAAGAATGTAACACGACCCGTTTTTTTAGTTTTTTCGAGAGCTTCAGCATTCATAAAACCAAGCATAAGTACCTGGTTGGATTGATAGTGCTGAATGATAGCCGGGACGAGGCCATTCATTTTATTAAAATCCGGACTCATAATTTATCATTTAATCATTAGCAACAAAGGACTATAATCTAACAGGAATGTCATGATCAAAGAGATACAATTTCAGGTCATGAATAGAAATTTCCCCATAGTGGAATATTGAGGCTGCCAGCGCTGCATCTGCCTTGCCAACGGTAAATACGTCTTTGAAGTGTTCCATCTCACCTGCCCCTCCTGAGGCAATCACCGGAATATTAAGTTCTTCCGACATCATGGCAAGAGCCTCGTTGGCATAACCGTTTTTTGTTCCGTCATGATTCATAGATGTAAACAGTATCTCACCACATCCCCTGTCCTGTGCTTCCCTGGCCCACTCCATCAGTTTTCTTTCTGTTTTAATCCTGCCTCCATGAATATAAACATACCAGTCATCCCCGATAAGATTGGCATCGATTGCAACCACTACGAACTGGCTTCCATAGTTTTGAGCAATCTGGGTTATCAAACCCGGATATTTAACTGCGGCGGAATTAATGGAAATTTTATCCGCACCTGCCTGCAGCAATGGATCCACATCCTCCAGAGTGTGAATGCCACCACCTACAGTAAATGGAATATTAAGGTGGGCTGCAATCCGTTTAACCAGGCTGGCAAAGAGGTTACGGTTTTCATGGGTGGCTGTAATGTCGAGGTAAACCAGTTCATCGGCACCTTCCATGGCATAAAGGGTTCCCAGCTCAACCGGATCGCCTACCTCCTTGATATCCACGAAATTTACACCTTTAACGGTTTGACCATTCCGAATATCCAGGCAAGGTATGATCCTTTTCGCAAGCATTACAGGATGATTATCTTCAGCAGTTATCCGGGTTGACTTTAAATCACTGCGTATTCTTTGAAGAGTTGCTTTAGTTTAAATTTGCCCTCATAAATAGCCTTTCCAATTATGGCACCGCTTAGCCCTGCTTTATTCAGGTTATGGAGATCAGCCACTGACGTAATGCCACCGCTGGCAGTGAGCTGAACACCTTCACACTCAATCAGGATCCGTTTATACAGGTCAATGGCCGGACCATCCAGCATACCATCCTTCTCAATGGCAGTACAAATAACCTTTTTTATTCCGACCTCCTGGTATTCCCTGATGAAGTCAACTACATCAAGTGGGGTCCCGTCGCGCCATCCATTTACAGCAATTTTACCCTCCCTGGTATCGGCACCGAGTACGATCCTTTCGGCGCCAAATATACTGAGCCATCTCAGCACCACATCCTTTGAACTCACGGCAATAGTACCTGCAGTAACCATATTTGCACCCGAATTAAAGGCGATCCTTATATCCTTGTCACTTTTAATCCCGCCCCCAAAATCGATTATCAGATTAGTTTGTTTGGCCATTCTTTCGAGAAGGTGGTAATTCATAATTCTCCCTTCCCGTGCTCCGTCAAGATCAACCAGGTGCAAACGCCTGGCTCCTTTTTTCTCAAATTTCTTTGCAACGTCAAGGGGGTTTCTCGAGTATCTTGTCTCCTCGCTAAAATCTCCCTGCCTCAATCTTACTACTTGTCCATTTAACACATCAATGGATGGAATAATCTCAATCATAATTCAATAAAACTTTTTAATATTAATTCTCCTGTACTTCCGCTTTTCTCAGGATGGAATTGCGTAGTAAAAAAATTATCTTTCTCTAATGCTGCGCTGAATGGGGTTATATAATCAGTTACTGCCGAGGTATATAATCCTACAGGTGCATAATAACTATGAACGTAATAAACATACTTATTATTGACCTCATCCGGAAAAATTTTCCCGGATATTTTTTTTATATTGTTCCATCCCATATGTGGCACCTTATCGTTTGCCGGAAATTTCTTTACCGGTATGTCAAATATCCCGATACATGGAGTATCACTTTCCTCAGAATGAGCACATAGCAGTTGCATTCCAAGACAGATTCCAAGCACAGGTTGCTCCAGGTCCCGTATCAATAAATCAAGCTTACGTTCCTTGATGTAATTCATGGTGGTTTTAGCTTCACCCACGCCTGGAAAAATTACCTTGTCCGATCTCCTGATCATCTCATGGTCATCCGTCATGACCGGTTCAATGCCAAGCCTTCGCAATCCATAATCTACCGACCTGATATTTCCTGCATTGTATTTAATGATCGCAATATTCATTTTTTCACATATGGAATATTAGTTTCATTACGTAAAAACAACAGTTTTGTTCATATAAACAATGATTTTTCTCGTAATATATGTATGTATGGCATTTGATAGTACAATTTTTTCAAGATCCTTTCCTTTCCGGAGCATATTTTCTACCGAATCACGGTGGGTAATCCTGACTACATCCTGCTCAATTATCGGGCCAGTGTCCAGCTCTTTTGTAATAAAATGACTGGTAGCACCAATTAGTTTTACTCCTCTTGCAAAGGCGGAATGATAAGGTTTTGCACCTGGAAATGCAGGCAGGAAGGAATGATGGATATTAATTATCCTGTTTTCAAACTTCCCGACAAATTTTTCTGAAAAGATCTGCATGTACCTGGCCAGAACCATGAAATCTATTTCATAATGCTCCAATAAGCTTATTTCTTCTGCTTCGGCTTCCGTTTTGTTGTCCTTATTCTTTGGCACATGGTGAAAATCTATTTCAAACTTTTCAGCAATCGGCCTGATCAGTTCATGGTTACTTATTATAAGGGGTATTTCAACCTTCCATTCACCGGCATGATTTCTTGCCAGTATATCATCCAGACAATGTGACAATTTTGAAACAAATATGGCCATCCTGGGAATGTCACGGGAAAAATGGATCTCCCACTTCATATTGAATCTTTCGGCTATAGGCAAGAATGCGTTGTATATCTCCTGTGCCGGTACAGTAAAACCATCCAGTTCCCATTCTATTCTCATAAAAAACACACCTTCAGTAATTTCGGCATGCTGATCCAGATAAATTATATTCCCATTGTGCTGGGTAATAAAGCCCGAAACAGCTGCGACTATGCCTTTCCGGTCATCACAATGGATCAATAAAATGACAGTTTCAGGTTTGTTCATTTCAGTACTCCCTTGGTTGATGGTATTCCGCCTTCTTCCTCTTCAAGTTTAATTGCCATTTTCAGGGCTCTGGCCAGGGCTTTGAAAATGGCTTCTATCTTATGGTGTTCATTGTTTCCTTCAGCCTTGATGTGCAGATTACACCGGGCCGCATCGGAAAATGATTTAAAAAAATGTGGAAACATCTCCGTTGGCATATCCCCTATCTTCTCACGTGTAAAACCGGTTTCCCACTCAAACCAGCTCCTGCCTCCAAAATCCAGGGCCACAGTCACCAGTGAATCATCCATAGGCAATGTAAATCCATACCGGCCAATCCCCCGTTTATCGCCCAGGGCTTTATTAAATGCTTCGCCCAGGGCGAGTGCTGTGTCTTCAATGGTATGATGCTCATCAACCTTCAAATCTCCTTTCACCTTCACTTCCAGGTCGCAACCACTATGCCGGGCTATTTGGTCAAGCATATGATCGAAAAAACCTAAACCAGTATCTATATGGGATTGCCCCGTTCCATCCAGGGCAACTTTAACATGTATATCGGTCTCTCCTGTCTCCCTGTGAATTTCAGTACACCGGTTACTTTTCCTCAGGTACCGGTATATTTCTTCCCAGTCTGCTGCAATCAGTGCACAGGATGAATCGAGTTTTTGGTCTTCCAGCATTTTCTTGTTGTCCCCGGTCCCAATCAGTATACCCTTTGCCCCAAGGTTTCTGGCCAATTCAATGTCTGTGATCCGATCGCCAATAACATATGAATTCTCCAGGTCATAGGTTTCATTTAAATAACCGGTCAGCATACCTGTTCCCGGTTTTCTGGCTGGTGAATTTTCTTCCGGGGTGGATTTGTCAATAAATATCCCATCGAATTCGACCTCTTCATTTTTAAAAGCCGTTAAGATTTTCCCCTGAACCAGGTCAAAATCCTTTTGCGGGTAAGCGTCAGTTCCTAAACCATCCTGGTTTGATATCATAACCAGTTCGAATGGCAGTCCTTGCCTTATCAGATTCAGATATTTAAATACACCCGGAAGAAACTCAAGCTTTTCCAATGTATCTATTTGTTCATCAGGAGGTTCAATGATCAGAGTACCGTCCCGGTCAATGAATAGTACCTGTTTCATCCTATTATTGTTTTTGCGTTTTATATTCCTTCAACCGGCTAATAAGCTTATTGTTTTCAATTTCAGTACCCACACTGATCCGGATACAATTTTCACAGAGGGGTAATTTCGATCTGTTTCGCACAATGAGATTGTCCTGCAGGAGAAAATCACAGACCTGGTCAGCATTATCTACTCTCACCAGCAGAAAGTTGGCATCAGAGGGATATATCTCTTTTACAAAAGAAAATCCTGATAAACTATCTGCCAGGACATTTTTCTGGGAAAGAATACTATTGATCCACATTTTATGGTCAGCCGGACTTTCCAGCGCTGCGAGCGCCTTGTTTAATGAAAGAGAGTTTACATTATAGGGGTACTTGATCTGATTCATTACATGAATAATCTCCTCGTCTGCAAATGCCAGGCCCAGACGAATACCAGCCAATCCCCAGGCCTTTGACAGAGTTTGTAATATAACCAGGTTCGGGTAATTCTCCAGTTGTTTCAATAATCCATCATGAGGTGCAAAATCTATATATGCCTCATCGAGGACCACAAGACCATTGAAATGATTCAGGATCTCAGCGATATCTGATTCGGCAAAAGAATTGGCTGTGGGATTATTCGGTGAGCAAAGAAAGATAAGCTTTGTATCAGGATCGACCGCATCAAGGATACCCTTCGCATCGAGACTAAAATCTTCATTTAATAAAACGCTTATAACCTGTATGTCATTTATCCTGGCAGATACTTCATACATCCCATAAGTGGGATCAGGGATCACCACATTATCGCGGTTGGGTTCACAGAATGCCCGGAAAAGCAGATCAATGGCTTCATCGCTTCCATTCCCTGCAAAAATATTATCCGTACCTGGTCCTTTAAGGTCCGAGATCCGTTTCTTTAACACCAGTTGCAGGGGATCTGGATAGCGATTACAGGGACTGTTGAAAGGATTTTCATTCGCATCAAGCAATACTGCACCGCTCCCGGAGAACTCACTCCTGGCTGATGAATATGGAACCAACTCCCTTATGTTCTTTCTTATTATGGAATTAATGTCGAACATATCCAATTCATTTATTTATCTCAGTTCGTGACAACCTTGAACAAGTGACGAGTGACGTGTGACGTGTGATGAGTGATGTGAAAGAAAAACCTGCAACCTGTTTTACCCACCGAAATGAAATGTAGGTGGGCAACCTAATCTCACCTCTCTAACCGGAGCGACACAGCTCTTTTATGTGCCACAAGCCCTTCAGCCTCGGCCAGTAACTCAATCGCAGGACCGATGCTTTTCAGTCCCTGTTTTGTAATCTCCTGGAAGCTGATCTGCTTTTGATAACTGTATAAACCTACGCCACTGTAAGCCCTTGCAAATCCATTCGTTGGCAATGTATGGTTGGTTCCTGAAGCATAATCACCGGCACTTTCAGGGGTCCACCGGCCCAGGAAAACCGAACCTGCGTTATCGATCCTGTTTTCAATTTCCGAATACTTTTCTACCATTATAATGAGGTGTTCCGGTGCATATTCATTGATAAATTCAATCATATCATCAAGGTTATCAAGCAATACAAGCCGGCCATTATTAAGGGCAGATTCTGCAATGTTCTTTCTGGGCAGATCCTTTAATTGAATCTCAATTTCAGCATTGACAGCTTCCAGTAAATCTTCATTATCTGTAACAAACAGTACCTGGCTGTCGGCTCCATGCTCTGCCTGGGATAATAAATCCGATACAATAAATACCGGATCAGCAGTATGGTCAGCCATGACGACCACCTCAGAAGGACCAGCGGGCAGATCAATGGCTATTCCTTCCAGGCTGACCAGCATTTTAGCCATAGTAACATACTGGTTGCCAGGTCCATATATTTTATAAACTGCAGGAATGGTTTCAGTACCATAAGCCATGGCTGCGATGGCCTGAACTCCGCCTACCCTGTAAATTTTACTGATGCCAAGGATCTGTGCAGTATATAAAATAGCCGGATGAATAGTACCATCCTTCTGTGGTGGTGTACACATAACAATATCCCGGCATCCGGCAAGGATGGCCGGGATACCAAGCATCAATACGGTTGAAATTAAAGGAGCCGAACCTCCTGGTACATATAAACCTACTTTTTCAATG
>CAYZEZ010000043.1:0-21371 GCA_964477295.1 uncultured Bacteroides sp.
AAAAAATATTCAGGCATCCGGTATCGATTGCCATTTACCTTAACCTGACCTGGATATTAATAACATGTATCACCAGTACGATGCCACTGGTATCCTTTAAGTTTCTCTTTGCAAGGATATGGTTCCTTGTTGCCTTTTATTTTATTGCCAGTCAGGTATTCAAGGATATAAAAAAGATGAAAACATATATCTGGTTATATGTCATTTCGTTTTCATTTGTCATACTGTATAGCCTGGTGCGACATGCAGGATTTGGATTTACTCAGCAGACTGCCCATCATGTCGTTGGACCATTTTATAATGATCATACTTCCTATGGTGCCATGCTGGCATTTTTTATACCGGTCCTGGTCGGTTTTCTTTTTACAGAAAAAGACTTTTCCCTGGTGAAGAAGATCAGCCACTGGATCATTATAGTAATATTTATAATAGCCCTTGTGTTCTCATATACACGCGCAGCCTGGGTAAGTCTTGCCGGAGCATTAATGATTTTTGTTTTCATCAGGCTTAAAATTAAGTTTGTCTACATGGTTATCCTGGGAATAATATTACTTGGCTTTCTGTATTCCCAGAGAACTGAGATCCTGCTTACCATGGAGCAGAACGAACAGGTATCTTCCGATGACCTGGCTGAACATATCAAGTCGATTTCAAATGTGGCCAATGATGCATCTAACAGGGAAAGGCTAAACAGGTGGAGTTGTGCGTGGCGGATGTTTAAGGAAAAGCCGGTTTTTGGATGGGGGCCGGGAACCTATATGTTTAATTATGCTCCCTTCCAGTTACAAAAGGAAAAGACCATCATTAGCACCAACGCTGCCAACATGGGGAATGCACACAGCGAATATATCGGGCCATTGTCTGAATCCGGGGTACCGGGGGCTGTTACAATTTTACTAATAATCATCCTGACAATCTTTACCGGCTTGAGGGTATATGCCAGGTCTCGCGACAAACGCATTAAGATTTATGCCCTGGTATTACTGCTCGGATTAATAACCTATTATTTCCATGGGATGCTGAATAATTTTCTCGATACCGATAAGGCATCTGCTGTATTCTGGGGATTTACGGCCATGCTGGTTGCTATGGACCTTCGAACAAAGGAAGAGTCTGTGAGTATTCCGGTCGACCAGTCTTCGAGTGAAGATTAAGGGATTAATTCCAGCCCAAGGATTGTAATATCATCAAAAATCGCGGTACTTCCGGTAAGGATCTTCTGATCAACAATGATATCATCAATATTCTTAGCGATGGAATAAGGATTGCTCAATAACCGTTCGATGTTTTTCGTTCCGAATTCCACACCGTCTTCATCCACCAGTTCTACCAGGCCATCGGTATAACACAAAATTTTGGTGGGCTCTTCAAGGATTTTTTCGCCTGTTTCAATAACCGGGATCTGGTCGAGCATTCCCATCCCTACACATCCATTGCGAAGAAGCATCATCTCCTTTTTCTTTTTCTCATAGAGGAGAGGGGGATTATGTCCCGCGTTAATATATTCCAGTTTCCTGGTTTGGGAGTTGTACTGTCCAATAAACAGGGTAATGAATTTTTCACCATTAGCACTTTCCATGACCCTCTTGTTCAGCTCTTCGACCAGCTGCGGGAGTGGTGCTCCATGGGTAAACAAGGCCTTCAGGTTGGCTTGAAAATTAGACATTAATATGGCAGCCGAGATACCTTTTCCCGATACATCAGCAATACAGAATCCCACATCATGTTCGCTTAATGCAAAACAGTCGTAATAGTCACCCCCAACTTCAAAATGCGGATGATAAAAAGCCTTGATATGGATATTTTTGCCTGAGGGTAATTTATTATCGGCAGGAATGAGCATGTTCTGCATCCTGGAAGCGAGTTCAAGCTCTTTTTTCATGGCCTCCTGCCGCAGGCTTTCATTGAATAACCTGATGTTTTCAATGGCGACAATGATGACATTTGACAGGGTCTGAATGAAATGTAAATGCTTAATCGTTGGACTAACCCCTTCGGCTTCTTCATCTATATCTCCTATGAGCACAAAGGCCAGGGGTGTATCCTGCGTAATGACCGGAATGATGATGTCGAAACGGTTCAGCGATTTATTTGGCGATGAAGTAACAAAAGTAATTTCTTTATAATGAACAAGGTCCCTGCTTACATCAATATCTTCAATGTCTTTATCAGATATTCCCAATGCCAGTATGCTGTCCCACTTATCGTTCAGTTTATAAATAATGATTTTCCCAATATTTAATTCATCCTGAAGAATGCTCCTGTATTTGTTCAGAAGTCCTGCTATAGGTAGATTGGAGTTAATGGCCTGGGTGATCTCAAGCAGTGAATTCAGCTTGAAGGAATATTGTTTAAGCCGGTTAAATGATTTTTTCGCAGGCATGGTATTAATCTATATATCTGATATATGGCAGACATATAAAGGTAAGTATTTTTGATTAAAATGGAAGGATTAATTTTTTACCCTTTCTACATACTCCCTTGTGCGGGTATCCACTTTAATCTTATCGCCTGTATTTACAAAAATCGGCACATTTAAAGTTGCTCCGGTTTCAAGGGTGGCTGGCTTAAGTGCTGTTGAGGAAGAAGTATCTCCTTTTACTCCCGGCTCGGAATAAGTAATTTCCATCTCAACAAAAGGAGGCAGTTCACAGGAGAGAGGTGTTTCAGTGTCGGCATGAACGACTATCTCCACCGACTGGCCTTCCTTATACAGATCAGGATTTTCAATAAAATTAGCTTGCAATGAGATCTGTTCAAATGTTTCAAGATGCATGAAATGGTATCCCACATCGTCGGAATACAAGTATTGATAAGGTCTGCGTTCTACCCTTGCTGCAGTCACTTTAACACCTGCGGAGAATGTGTTATCGATCACCTTCCCGGTGGTAAGACTCTTGAGCTTGGTGCGGACAAAAGCGGGGCCTTTACCAGGTTTGACATGCTGGAACTGAACGATAGTATAAAGATCGTTGTTAAATTCAAGACACATTCCGTTTTTAAAATCTGCTGTCGTTGCCATATTTGATTATTTTCAATCCTGGCCCAAAATAAGCAATTTAACATCAAAGTAACAAGGATTAAACAGATGATATTCCCAATCAGTATTTGAGACCTGAATATCTGCTCAGGTCGCACTTTATCGAACCAATAAGAAGATCAAATCTGACCCTGACCGGGATCTTGTTAGCGTCGGCGGAAATCCAGATGGTCATGTCGTCTTCTGATTCGAAGATCCGGCCGGGTTCGACAAAAGGCACCAGCTTCAGGCAGTTGAACTCCCCCATTTTGACTTTTACTTTTTCCTTTCCCCTGTACCGGATGTCGAAAGGGAATAATTCGTCATCGAAAAATGTATTGATAGGGATGATGTCTCCAACCTTGATGGTATCAAAATCAAGGCTGCGTATATAATATAAAACGGATACCATGTCCCGGATATCTTTTGGCACTTCATGTTCCCCTGTAGGACTGTATACCTTGCCATTGGAGTGGTCATAAGTCACCTCATCCTTTCTCTTATATTTGCCTTCGCTAATGTCGCGATGGGATTTTAACGGAAGAAGCGTTACAGGATCAAACCAGGATCCATAAATGTCCCTGACTTTATATAATTTATCAGCCAGTCCTGTGGATTTTGCCAGGCCTTCACTATAGAAAACATTTCTGCCATCTATTTCAGCATATGTTAATGTGCCTGTTGCAATGCCTGCATTAACAGGACCGTAATGCAGCACATATTCAAGGATCTCACCGGCCTGAAAATTATGCTGGGCATTCCCGGGAGAGATTAACAGAATAAAAAACCATATGGAAATAATATACCTCAATTCTCAGTGCTTTATCATGTGTGAACAAATCGCGTACCTTAATTATTATTCCTGATGACTTTATTTTTAGGGATGGTTGCTATGAAGTCTTTCAGATAGAAAGGTTCAAAATATGCGATATCTTCAAACTGCTTTTTGTTAAAGGCCATTTCCGATAATTCAACCATGCCTTTTGCAGAGGATCCAACATCATCGAGAAAACAGATATTAGGATGATCAATGATTCCCCTGCATTTCTCCGCGCCCGTTCCAAACAGCCACAATTTATTTTTATCTGCATACGGGTTAAATGTATCAGGAACCATAATGACCGCACTGGTTTCTTTAACAGGCTGGTTGGCAATATTATACAGAGCCATGTATACTTCCATGCGCCTTGCGTCGATCATAGGACAGAGTAGTATGTTTTCAGCATCACCGGATGTGAGCCTGTCAGAATATTCCCTGATGACAACCTGGCAGAGGGCTTGTAGCGAATTAACCCCAATCAGTTTGATCCCGGCACCATAAGCAAGGCCTTTGGCAGTTGAAACCCCGATACGTAAACCGGTATAAGATCCCGGCCCCTTGCTAACGGCAATTGCATCAAGAGAGGAAACTTCAAGCTTATGGGAATTAAGTATATCCTGGATAAACAGCGTAAGCAGGCGGGCATGCGATTTATCTTCGCTGCTTTCTTTGATACCGAGGAGCACGCCATTACGAGCAAGCGATACAGAACATACGTGTGTTGATGTTTCGATATTAAGTATCGAGGCCATATTCAGGAATATCGACCGGGATCCTGGTTATGACCGGTCTTTTTTCTTCTTAGGTTTGAAGAGTTCGTTTTTATCAACTACCTCTACAGGACTTCCCTGTTCAAGTTTTTTATTGATTGCGGAATAAGGTGCAGTAATGACTTTTTCGCCCGCTTCCAGACCTTCAAGGATCTGGATATAGTTATTATCCTGGATTCCTGTTTTAACTTCCCGCATCACAGCTTTTCCATCTTCACTAACAAGGAAGACTGTTTCCCTGACATCTTTTTCATCTTTGTTTTCTTCTGGTTTCATGTGGATTGAATCGGCCATCTCTTCGTATATTGAATCTGCCCTGGTAGTTACTGCCTGGATTGGAACGGAAAGCACATTGTACTTAATATCTGTTTCAATATCAACAGTGGCCGACATTCCGGGGAGGAAAGGATTCTTATATCCCTGGTCAAGCAGATGTTCATAGGACGATTGTAACAGAAATACCTTAACATCGAAATTAGTTACCTGGTCGGCAGCAAGTCCTGAGGTATTGGCTGAGTTGGCTATTTCAGTTACCACTCCTTTAAAGGTTTCACCCAGAAAGGCATCCACCTCGATATTGGCAGTATCGTACATATTTACACGAACGATATCGTTCTCATTTACTTCCACCTTTACCTCCATGCGGGTCAGATCAGAGACACGCATCATTTCCGTACCAGTCATCATGGCCGTACCGACAACACGCTCGCCCTTTTCTACCATCAGGGCGGAAACGGTTCCGGCCATAGGTGCATAGATGGATGTCTTTACCAGGTTTTCCTGTGCCTCATTTAAAGATGCTTCGGCACTTTTCACAGAATATTTGGCAGCCTCAAGTTCTGCTTTTGTAGTCTGGTAATTGGCAAATGCGGTTTCATATTCTGATTCTGAAATTGTCTTCTGCTCCCATAATGATTTATTCCTGTTATAGGATAGTTCACTGTTAATGAATTGTGCTTCTGACTGGGCCAAACGGGCTTTTGAAGAATTCAGGGAGGCTGTAGCACGGGCTTTGGCAGAAATATAAAGATCTGGTTTTATCCTGACAAGGAGTTTCCCCTGTTCAACAAATTCTCCTTCAACAACATGAAGCTCAACAATCTCGCCTGACACTTCCGGGCTGATCTTCACTTCAGTTTCCGGTTGGATTTTTCCGTTTGCGGTGATGGTTTCAACTATTTTACGTGTTTCGGCCTTTTCAACCGCTACCTGGATGACTTCTTCCTTTCCAAACCAACCAGCTTTTTTACCTACAACGGCCAGAACGATTAAGACGACTGCAAGGATGATAATGTATCTTAAGAGTTTTTTTGGTTTCATGTGAGTATAAATTAATTTTATTTGGCCACATGCAACTCGCGATGAAAGTTATCATTTGTTTGAGAAGATTGCACTGATAATATTCATGCTCGTTTCAAGTGTTTTAATTGTGATTCAGTTCTATAGGTTTAATTTTTTCAAGTTATAGTGATAATGGGATCCCCCTGTAGAAATCAAGGATTTTCATTTTAAAAATATAATCATACTTTGCCTGGAGCAGGTCAGACTGTGTCGCAGTAAGCCTGTTTTTATCGGTGGTATAATCGACGGTATTGATAAGACCTACCTCAAATTTGTTCTCAGTATATTTAAAAGATTCTTTCATTGATGTGACTGCTTCCTGGGCGGAAAGGTATCGTTTTCTTGCAGCAACGGCATCAGCATAAGACTGCTGGATGTCTTTATACAGGTTATTTTTCTGGGTTTCCAGGTTGAGCTTTGAATTCATCACTCCAAGTCTCGCATTGCTGATCCCGGTGTTGACCATCCAGCCATTGAAAATAGGAACGCTTAAACCCAGTGAGATGCCTGTATTCCGGTTATCGATCATCTGATCCCAGAAAGGATAGGGTTCAAATACCGGGTTGATAGGATCAGGAGTGACGAGTCGTTTGCGGTAATCGGAGTAACCGGTTCCAAAGGATCCACTCATGGAAAGGCTGGGACTGCGGTTCCCTTTTGCAATCTCAAGGCCTACTTTAGAACTGGACAAAAGGTATTCAGCGCTTTTGATCTGGGGTAACCGGGTGGTTGCATCCCTGAAAACCGATCCGACAGTAAGCATTATTTCCTGTGTGGCGATATCACCAAATTCAGGGATGATGATATCAAAATCACCTACAGAATCAAGATCAAGGATCTGGGTGAGATTTAAAAAAGACATATCCAGCTGGTTCTGGGCATTAACAACATTCAGCTCTTCGCTTGCTTCCTGGGCCTTGATCTCAAGAAGTGATCCATAAGCCAGGCTTCCGGCATTAACCAGTTTTTGTGTACGTTCAACCTGTGCCTGGGTAGTTTCCAGCTGGCTCTGTGCTACAGCCAATAATTCCCTGTTGAATAAAATCTGAAGATAGGCAGATGCGATAAACAATGAAATATCATTTTTCAGCTTTTCAAGGTCCTCCAAACTGGCCATCAGGTTAAATTCATTTTGTTTGATTGTATTGAGTTGTTGTAATCCGTTAAACAATGTAACCCTGCTGTTTATATTTACATTGGTAGACATGATCGACTCCTGCTCGGTGAACTCATAGGTGGTCTGGTCGAGTGCACGTCCGAACGACCATCCATGATTAGCACCTGCGTTCAGGTTGGGAACAAGGTTGATCTTTGATTGCTTCAGGACGTTTGAATTGTACTCTGTATTAATGGCTTGTTGTTTAATCGAAATATTGTTGTCAAAAGCATACTGAATACAATTTTCCAATGACCATGGCTCTTGCCCCAGGCTGAACGGAATAATGAAAATAAAAAAAACGATTAACAGAAAGATATTTTTCATTTTATGTTCTATATTTTTACCGGGATTTAAAATTATGAGGCATAAAGATAGTTATTTATAGTACTTATACTTCCTTTCAATTAATTTATTGTACCTGAAACGGATATGATTTTAAAATTTTATGAGAGCCTGGTTCCTGCCAGGCTTTAGGTAGGATTACATGCGCTCTCAGATCTATATAAGAATGAAGCAGTGGGATTAACGGAAAAATTCATACAGCATGAGGAATTTGGTGAGATTCGGTTGATAAAAAGCTCCAGGGCAAAAAATATTGCCATATCCATCAGGCCGTTTCAGGGGATAAAAGTTACAGTTCCTTTTTATGTTTCATTCAGCCGGGGTGAAAAGTTTATTGCCAAAAAGGAGAACTGGCTGAGAAAAAACATGGACAGGGTAAGGATAGCTGAAAGCAACCACACCATTTTTGATGACCATACTGAGTTCAATACTGTTGAGCATTCACTCCGGATTGAGAGGATCAACCAGGATGAGCCTGGCATTAAGATAGTGGGCAAAAAAATAGTGGTGTCTTGCCCGGTTATTGCTGATATCAAATCCAGAGAAATCCAGGAAATGATCAGGTGGGGGATTGAGTCTGCATGGCGAAAGGAAGCAAAAAAGCATCTCCCCGAAAGGCTAAGCGAACTGGCCAGGATCCATGGCTTTTCCTATAAAAAGGTTTTTATCAAAAATAACAAAACAAGGTGGGGGAGTTGTTCTTCAAAAAACAACATTAACCTGAGCCTGCATTTGATGAGATTACCACAGCACCTGGTTGATTATGTGATTTTACATGAATTAACACACACCATTCACAGAAATCATAGTAAACAGTTCTGGAAGTACCTGGATAAACTTACAGGAAATGCAAGAAGTCTGGATAAAGAACTGAGCCAGTACAGGCTGGACATTTATTGAGATTTTAGTCATCCTGAAGCAAGTTCAGGATGACGGTATTGTTGCATGTCATTTTTTATGAATCTCCATATCCAGGATTTTATCAAGACTTTCGAGGTAAAGCTCTGCCTTTTTCTTCCCAAAGATCTTTTGAAATTCTTTCCCGAGCAATCCCTTTATTTCAGTTATCCAGTCGAGGTAGGAAAGTGTGGAAATCTTCCCATGCTCCTTTTTGTCCATGTGTCTCGTCACCAGGTTGACCTTGGAATGATAAGCCATATAAGCCTTGATTGAAACCAGCAGCGGGGGATCCAGGTAATTCTCAATGTATTTTAATTCACTCGGGATAGCTTCATAGGTAACCTGGTAAAAATTACTGAATGTATTTTTCCAGTTGATATAATGGATGAAGTAATTGGATATATTAAACGTTCGCTTCTCTTCATCTTTATCCACGGTGTTAAGAAAGATCTCAGTTAATTTGCTCCTGTATTTATCTTTGATGTGGTCGTCAAGGGTATTGGTGATTTCAGTCACATGTTTTTCATATTCAAACGAAAAATGTTGTAATGTAAAGTTCTTACTGTCAAAAGGTTTTTGCAGGACAATGATCCTCTTTATCACGTCAATTTCATCAGAAAGGAGCTGGAATAATGGAAATGTCTCATTCCTGTAAACATCATCCATCTGTTTTTCGGTAAAATATCCTGTCAGGATCAGCTGGTCGAGCTCCTTATTTTTACCGGTCATCTGATCAATTTCACTCTGGTAGATTTCAAGGTGTTCATTAATCCTGCTTTTTATCTGTGCTTTCTTGGCATCAACAATGATCTGGATATAAAGCGGATAGAATAATTCCTTCTTGTATTCCCTGGGCTTGGCCCTCTTATTAAGGTAATGCTTTACAGTTATCTTTTTCCCATCCATCGGTTTGGTATTATGTAGTATGAGTACTTATTTAAATGCAAACAGTGTTATGGACATATCTTGTGTAAAATTACGAAAAAAGACACAATCAATAATCCAGTTTAGTTTTTTGCTTTAATACTGGATTTACTGCTAAAAAGCAAGTTCTTATTTTGGCTCCTTATTTTTAAAATACCAAAATAAGTTTAGAAGTTATTTAAATGGAATGTTCTGTACAGGCTACTATTTATCCAGCCTGGTTATTCCGGCAGCTATTGCCAGGTCGATGGCCTCGTAAAACTCTTCAGGTGATATGCTCCTTTCCAGTTGTTCGTGCCTGTATGCCTTCCCGCATGGCCTGTATTGGGGCATAATATTTACATAGGTATCGGTTGATATTTCTTCGGCGAGGAAATTCATGATCTGTTCAGTGCCTGCCATTTTTCCCGGCATGACCAGGTGACGGACCAGGAGTCCCCTGGTGGCTATTCCCTGGTTGTTGATCACCAGGCTGCCTGTTTGGGAGTGCATCTCTTTTATTGCTTCCCTGGCTATTTCGGGATAATCGGGGGCATCGCAGGTAGCACGGGCTGGTTCGGTATTCCAGAATTTAAAGTCGGGCATGTAAATATCGATGATCCCATCCAGGAATTTGAGTGTCTCCCTTGAATCGTATCCCCCGCTGTTATAAACAAGGGGTACATTCAAGCCGCTTTCCACTGCAAGGATCAGTGCTGTGAGGATCTGGGGGACGACATGACTGGGTGTGACAAAGTTGATATTATGACATCCAAGCGCCTGCAGGCTCATCATCATATCGGCCAGTTCCCTGTCTGTAACGGTCCTTCCGTGCCCTTCGTGGGAGATATCAAAATTCTGACAGAAGGAGCAGAGGAGGTTGCAATGGGTGAAGAAAATAGTTCCCGAGCCATGGTTTCCAACCAGGGGAGCCTCCTCTCCGAAATGAGGTGAATAGCTTGAAACCATGGCATACTCCCCGGTATTGCAGGTGCCTGTTTCTCCCGACAGGCGATCGGCACTGCATTGCCTTGGGCAAAGGTTACAGCATTTCAGGGATTCATGCGATTTATTTGCACGGTCCTTTAGTGAACCATTTTTATAAGCTTGAATATAAACCGGATCCAATGACTTCAGATTAATTCAGTAAATTTATGGCATGCTAACCAAAGAACAAATAGAAAAAGCCGTCCAGGGGCAAATCGAAAAGGACGAAAAGCTTGGTGACCAGGCCGGGGGAAGCGGTCACATGAGTTATGTTAATTATACCGTTGATGAGATCGGTGAACCTGTTAAATCGGATAGGGGTTGGGAGGCAGAGTACAAATATACCGTTGTGGTAACTACTGAATTCACCATCGAGCCTGACAATCCACCCTATCGTTATCCAAAATCCGGCAAAGTCATAATTGAGTAGGAAAGCCTCTGAAAACGGCGATGATCTGAACAAAGGATCACCTGCGACCTGCAACTCTGCCTGCCCGGAGAAAAGCTGCAACTTGCTACCTCTTTTCTTTTCTTAATTTCACTTTTTTCCTATATTTGCACCACTTTTTATGGATTGACCCATGGTGTAACTGGCAACACGTCTGATTTTGGTTCAGAAGAGTCTAGGTTCGAGCCCTAGTGGGTCAACAGGGAAAACATTAAAATCCTCTTTAATTCAGATGATTAGAGAGGATTTTATATTGAAATAATATAGGAATATCGCACTGAATTTGATACCAAATTAAAACGAAATAATCTTTGATTTCAATTTAGTAATGCATTATGAGTCATAATGTATTTAAAAATCAATCGGCTTCAATAATCATTCCACCCGGGGTGATTCCATTCTCATTGAATGATTCTATCGCAAAATAATACAGCTGGCTGGCATTAAGACTGTTTATCTGGAGGACTGTATCCTGGTAAACAATATAGTTGTGATATAGTTTTTTGGGATCTGTGCCGAAGCTGATATTATAACCGGTTGCACCCTTCGATTTTTCCCACCACAGTTTTACTATCCTTCTATCGTCCGTGCTCCTGTTTGCCTCTAATCTGTTTATGCCAGCCGGCTTATCTCCTGATCCTTTTCCGAAGATCCGGAATCCGCTGAGAGCGAAATGGCCACCTGGCAAACTTATATTTTTAATTCTCACATGCCTGCACGTTACTTTTTCCGGCAGCTGGATATAGTCGTGGGAGTTGCCGGATTGATTGCCGGATTTGTCCACTAACATTTCCCAGGAAATATTATTCCGGGAAAACTCAACCAGGTATTTATAACAGAGGTTTTCCTGTCTTCCGTATATTTCCGTGTTATGCTCTGCAAAATTCACCTGTAACGAATAAACATCGAATTCTTCTCCCAGATCAATACTTGCCCATTCATTATCGCCTCCGCTCATTGCCGCCCAGTAAGTCCTGATATTCTCATCCACTATATTTATCGGGGGAAGGGAATCAATGGATGACGACACATTAACTTTTTTCATATAAGACAGGAGCATCCATCCGGGGAAAATATCTTCAAAATTTTCAATTTTTTTTCCAGGAACAATTAACGGGTAATCTCCGAATTTGCTAATGGTATACAATATCCCGTCTTCGTCAAAAAAGGTCGGATACAATCCTAATCTTCTCTCAAACATATGTTTTACAGATATAGTGATTGTGCCAATGTGCCAGTAATTGCCGTGTTTATCTTTAAAAGTGCTGCCATGACCTGCTCCGGCAACAAATCCTTCGGGTTTACTGGCAAAAGGATTATGGGGTGAAACAGTATACGGACCAAGCGGATCATCAGAGACATAAACACCATCAGAGTAACTTTTAAATTCTGTGCCCGGACCAGCATACTGAAGGTAATATTTCCCCTTGAATTTATTCATCCAGGCTCCTTCAATCCAGGGTGCCTGATTGACCAATGTGTTGTAATCTCCCGGAACTTCCCATCCAAATTGATCAGGATTGGCAAAAATCAACGCTTCAGGTTCTCCAATGAATGAAAAATCATTTTTATAATTTATTTCAACACCATATATAGGAGCCTGATTTGAGCAACCCCAATACAAATAGAGGCGGTTATCATCATCAAGGAAAAATGCAGGATCCCAAACCGGTATATTTATTGAGTCTTTAGCAACATCCCATTTACCATTCAAAAGATCTGATGATTTGTAAATTGTACTTTTTTCACCTGATGAAGCAAGGAAATAAACAGTATCCTCTATAGAAATTGCAGTGGGGGCATATTCTTCTACCGGTATCTCATCAGTTTCAATAAATATCCATTCTGATAAATCTTCTGAATGCCAGTATCCCCCTGATTTGGAAGCGAATAAATAAAATCTGTCTTTAAACACGATAATTGTTGGATCTGCCGCTTCCCTTCTCGATGGTTGGTTTGACTGAAACCTGTAATTCAAGTCTACAGGATTGCAAATCGTCGTAATATTATCTTCAGTTATCCCTTGCTTGTTTTCACAAGCTATTAGGAAAACCAATAGAAATATCAGGGTAATTAGCTTTTTCATAATCTTGTTTTATATAACTTTTTCAAATATGCAGGCCGGACGTACTAATTATTTGCCAGCGCCTGCTTCTATTTCTTTAATGATACCTTTTATTCTTGGATTGCCGGGTTCAACATTGAGGAACATTTTGTAGTATTTTATGGCGAGCTCGGGTTTGCCGAGTTGGCGGTATACGCTTCCCAGCCTGTCGAAACCCATCAAGCCCTTCGGATAAAGTTCGTGCATTTTAAGAAAGATTTCGAGGGCTTTATTCAGGTCTCCTTCGTTGACAAACATGTCCCCTTCAAAAACCAAAGCAAATTGGGGGATCTTAATTTCAAAACCGAGTTTATTTGATATGTGAGCATAATATTCCTCAATTATACTTAATTCTTTGGCTTCACCCTCCCTTGGGAACTTGTAGCCTGAAAAGAGATTTTTCATTCCCGTGTCAAAGTCAACAGAAACGGAGAAATCGAAATCCGAAGGGATCTTATTCAGGAGGAACGTAAAATTTTGATTGCTCATTGAGCTGATTATTTCCTCCAGCCTGTTATAAGCTGCTATCTGCCCTGAATCGGAATATCCTTCACAGGTGATCATTAAGAATTTGTTTGTGTAATCATTATTCCCGGCTGCTTCAGAGAATCTTTCCAGGAGGATTTCCCTGGATGAGCTGATCCAGAAAGGATCACTCAGGAACAGTGCATTGAACAGGTCCGGCTTCAGCGACATGGCATAAATCCCGAATGCTGCCCCGGCCTGGGGGCCTGACAGGATCCTGAAATCCTGTGTCCGGTAGTTTGATTCGATGAAGGGGACAAGCTCCTCTTCGAAAAACTTCAGAAAATTATCGATTTCACTTTTCCCTCCCCAATGGTCTTCCGGCAACAGATCCCTGTACCGGAATTCCCTGTTCATAATGCCCACAACGATCATCTCAGGAGCCTCACCCATTTCGGCCATCAGGTTTGTTGTCCTGATAACTGGCAAATAATAATCATACATGAAATGGGAATACAGCTGCAAAACAACAGGATAGGCGTCATCAGATGATTCATAGTTATCAGGCAGTTTGATATACAGCATTCTTTCCTGGCCCAGAATCTCAGAATGAACTATACGGTAATTCCCGAATGTAATAGCTTCAAGGTCTTCCTGTGCTTTTGTGGTGATCAAGGCCAGGAGTAAGATGAGAACTGTAAACAACAGATTTTTGGTCATGATTTTGAGCATTAATTTAATTACCCATCGCCCTAAACATACCTCCGAAATTAGGAACCAGCCATACCAGCCAGACTCCCAGCGAGTAAAACAGGAGGGCAAGGGTAATGAATATGGTTGACAGGATAAAAATCATGAATGATTATCGAACCTTAAACACCTGTAAATATCCATCACAAGGCAGGAGGATACATGGTCATAATGTTTGCCTATGCCTTTAATGATGACGGATCCCATCTGTTGCCCGATAAAAAAACCGGCAACCAGGAATAAATAGGTATACCATGCAAATCCGATCCCGGAAATAAATCGTAAGGCAACCACCAGGGGCACCGGAATATGAATCGCCAGGAACCATTGAAGTGAGAACGTTTTCACATTGGCACGCCAGTATCCGAAGGGGATATTGATCACGAGGACAATAATTGCTATTATAGTAAGTCTGATCATTGCCGGTATTTACGGCAAATGTATTAAATTTCAGGAAGAGATGAACCGGATAAGTGATTATTGCTCCAATCCCTTCCCGGTCATTTTCCAGGTTTTGCCGGGAAGCTTCCACAAGGATCCATGTTCGATATGGTCTACATCGTCGAGAAAGTTTTGTGTGGTTTTTTCCAGGTATATGTATTTACCTTCGGGGACAAGGATATTAACTTCTGTATCGGGATCCCTCCATTTGTATTCTTTATCGATCGAAAAATAAGGGTCCAGTATCAGGCTGGAGCCATCCTCGACATAATGGTATTGAATATGTTCCGCATTAATGGCAGCCTGGAGGCGGTTTTGCCCCTGGGATTTTTTATAAATAACTATCTCAAATAAATCTCCGTCAGTATGTTCGATGTCGAGATCTATTTTGCCATACACCTTGTTTTCACCGGAGATTATTTGCCATTCATCATTATCTTCATAAAACCAGCTGTCGCTAAATCCTGTAATTCCAGGATCGGATTCCATGTAAATATACAGCGTGTCTGAATCAAAATCCTCCAGGTATTCACTCTCCTTATTCCATTCCGAACTCAGGAACTGACTTCCCTCATAAGCCGACATGGTGACAAGGAATATAATACTTAATATCCACAACACTAATGCTGTAAGGCCGATCACCTTGTCTTTTGCTTTAAACCTGAAAATTAGTTTTATGCCTCCGTAAATCAGTGCTACAACAGGAATAATAATTGCAAAAATCAGGGCCATGGCAAACAGGGTAATATTAGTTGGAGTGGTGAAAAATCCAAAAAGTTCATGAAAGTTATAGAATGTTCCATGCCATAATTCAATCGGGAAGAATGCATGGCTGAAAAATACTGCTCCGGTCAATCCCATGATAGCCGAAATGCCTGCAATGATTAACGAAATACCAATAATAAAGAGGATAATCTTCAGAAAGACCAGGAATATCCGGCCAATAACATGAAAAATGTCATCCAGTACACTCCGGGTCTTCTTGAATTCTTTGGATTGCCTTACCCGTTTAACATTATCCTTAACTGTCTCATATTCTTCCTTGACGGTTTTTTCAATGTTGGAAACCGTCACTCTTTCACCACGCATTTCGAGTTTCTGTGCTGCTGTTTCTGCTTTGGGCAACACGATCCAGAGAATGATGTATACAATGATGAAAACCTGGAACGGGATGGTGAAAATGATAAGCAATAACCTCACTACCCAGGCTTCAATGCCGAACCAGGCTGCCAGACCGCTGGCCACACCGCCCAGTATGGCATTCTCCGGATCACGGTACAGTTTCCTGTTTTGCTTCCTTTGTCCTTTGCCTTTTGGATCTGTTGTATCGCTTTCGGATTCTTCTTCCTCGAATAACTCCTCGGGCTTGCCCATGATACCAATCACATCATTCACATCCTGCAGGGTAATTACTTCTTTCTTTTCACTTACTTTGGTCTGGAACAATTCTGCCATCCTGGCTTCGATATCTTCAATGATCTCTTTCCCTTCCTCCTGGTCCCTGAAATGAGAGATGATGGCATCCAGGTAATTTTTCAGGACCTGGTATGCATCTTCATCCAGGTTAAATATGAGTCCGCCTAAATTGATCTTTACAGTCTTTTTCATGATTCAGTATTTTATTTTTTCTTGTTAACCGTTGTATTAATTGAATTCACAGCATCCACCAATTCATTCCAGGAGGCAACCAGTTCTTTCAGGAACTCTTTCCCTTTTTCCGTTAATGCATAATACTTTCTGGGGGGTCCCTGTGTGGATTCTTCCCAGCGATAACTGAGTAATCCGGCATTCTTCTGCCTGGTAAGCAATGGATATAAAGTGCCTTCCACTACAATCAGTTTTGAGGCTTTCAATGTATTAATGATGTCGGTGGCGTAGGCATCATTCTCTGCGAGGATGGACAGTATGCAATACTCCAGGACTCCCTTCCTCATCTGTGCTTTTGCGTTTTCAACATTCATTTTCTGGTTATTTATTATTTCCATTCAAGGAAGTATATTGGATAAATTTCATTAAAAGTAAATGAGTCATTCTTCTCATCGCGAATTGGTTTTATTGTTGAAATTATTTTTTCATGTACAGGAGCATTCCGACCGGGATACTCAGCCTGTCGTGCCCCATTTAAGACTGCAACAACAAATAAACCAATGATAATCAGGAGATTATATTTAATTATTGTATTCAGTTTGTAATTACTATTCATAACATGCAATATTTCTATGCAAAGATATATAAAAAAAATAGTAATATGCAATACATAGTAGTAAATTAATTAAATGACTAAAATGACTAAAATGACTAAAATGCCTAAAATTAAAGGGATGCAGGATTATTTATTGTTGTACAATTATCTGTTATTTAGAAATAATATATATAATTTTGGAGCAAAAAAGAACAAATGCATTATCAGGGAAATATATTAAAGTTGATGGCGGAGCATACCGATGTTGTCAGGTATTATCTGCCCATCGGGAATGAACTGGTTGACATGAACAGCTTGATCGGGAAGGAGATTGAATTAAGGTATTTTGACCTGGTGGGAATGGAAATCTGAACCTCATACGATCAGTCAAAAAACACCCGGGTTGTCGGGGAAATATCCTCGAAGAAGATCAATCCGTCATATTCTTCAGGAAGCGAAATAGTATCATAGAAATAGTGATCATAATCAGCACAATAAGAGGCACCAATGAATCTTAATCTCCTGGGACCTAATAGCCATTCAGCCCCTTCATCTGTGTAATCAACGTTTCTGAGATCCAGGAAGAAAACAGGGATCCCTGCATTGTGAAAATAGTAGGCATAGGTTGAACTGCTGGGAATTGCTGCAGACTGAATAATGAAGCTGTAATCATGACCATCGCAACAGTCTCCTGCATAGAATTCCCCCCTGAAAAACTCTGTAGCTATTACATAATAATCATCCCCATATTGATTTTTCAAACGGGAGCCCAGCATATGGGCAATCTCACCATTATTTTCAAGGTGGCAATTCCCAACATGCCCGTTGTGTGCCCAGATAACAACCTTTCCTCCATCCAGCATATTTTCAATGATCCAGTTGACGTTTTCTATATTGAATCCATCCCGGATATTATAATCGGGTAAATTATTGCGAAGATTATATAAAGTATTCCAGTTTGGCTCGAGGTTTAATGAAATTCTGCGGATAATGTTGAATTCATAATCGGAACTCAATGACACATATTCTTCTTTGTTTGATTCAAGGAAATCGCAGACATACCTGGCATCTTCCACGGTATAATTTTCCAGGATGGTCCTGATGGTTTCTTTCTTATCAGGATCCACAACCTGTAAATAACCTGTGATCAGGTTGATTGCTTCATTCCAGTTTTGAAAGGCACAATCATATCCAAAATAGCTGATGGGTGGGGCTTGACCTTCTACACTATGGTCAACATTGTATGCCCGCATCCAATCGATCAGGTCACGCATCTCCTGGTATCTCCACACTGAGAGTTTCTCATGGGCTTCCGGCGCAGATCCTTCTCCCCTGGTTACGTAGTCGTTGATATATAACGAATTGGGAAATCCTGCCTCCATAAGAATGGCTGAAAAACCCATTTCTTCAATAAGGTATTCTGAGATCTTCTGCCGGATGCCCCAGAACTCTGTTGTTCCATGATTGGCTTCGCCCAGCCCGACAATCTTTGCATCACCAATTTTTTCTTTCAGCGCATCGAAATTTGATTCCGGGATGGCGGGATCGGCGGAATTTATGAGGACAGCATTTTTGTGAAGCCAGGTCTTGTTTAAATCTTCAGGGGGGTTATCTTCATTTTTATTACATGAAAAGATTGCAATCAGGCACAATATGGCCGTTGCCAATGGCATGGGGGGATAATACTTTTTCATATTTCTACTCTTAAGACAATGCTAAAATATAAAAAATTGTCCTGAAGACAACGGGTTATTTCAGCACTTTACGGGGGACCATTTCAATTAATTTTCATAAATTTATTTATTGCTTCTTCCTCCATGAAGAATTTCAGCCTTTTCACGGGTCTTTAGTGGGTATGATTATCAGGATTATGTAAGCAGCAATCGTCGAAACAAATTTTTCACCCTATGGAACCCCTGAGCAATTCATTTCAGCGATGTTCCCTGTGCCTCTTTATTCTTGTTTCGTTCTGCCTGACTTCAGGGGCACAAGGACCATTGCCCATATCCAGTTCTTATAATGATCCAACCCAGCAAATCGTCGAAATAGAATTCGATCAAATTATCACTGTTGCGCCTGATAACGCAGGATGGACAATAAATGTCAACGCCAGCCCTGTGCCTATTCTGGGGCCTCCTCTAGGTGTGGGGACCAGTATCCTTGCATTTCACATTGCAGCTCCCATTGTGTTTGGTAATGTGGTAACAGTTTCTTATGATGATTTAGTTGGTAGTGCGGCTGGTCTGAGCGGGGATGTGGCAACGTTTAATGACTTCCTATCACAAAACACCAATATCCCTGATTGCAGTATGTTTACAGGTGTATATAGCATAAATGTAAACGGTATAAGCGGGCCATGCTATCCTGTGGTTGCAGATATAACAGCATCATACGAGATAGCAACCCCTTACAGGAACAGCATAAACTTTAACCCGGCCGACCTGAGATTCAGGATCAGCTGGGGTGACGATGCCCTGAGTGGGGGTGGCTTTTACCTGGTATGTCTTACCGTTCAGAATGAGTTTGGCATATCCAATATCACATGCAAATATATCCAGGTAGCGGCCGAAAGCATCAATAATTGTCTTGCTGACTACTATTTCAGTATCGATTCTGCAGGCACCAATGTTTCGTTTGTCGATGCATCCTTTGGCAAACCCGATGAGTGGGCATGGGGTTTTGGGGATGAAATGACATCAGATCTTGAAGAGCCGGTACACCTCAACTCTGAAACCGGGGTTTATCGAGTCGGTTTACACATCAGAAACAGTTTAACCGGTTGTGTGAGTAAAGTGTATAAACTGGTTGATGCAGGAGCGGATAATACAGGATTGTATGCATCGTTTATTTATGAATTTGACTCAACTAACTTAAAAGCAGACAGTTATCCGGTTGATTTTATTGGCATTTCACTGGGTGACAGTAAAAAGCTTAATTGGGATTTTGGTGACGACGACACCGATTCAACGAGTACGCAAACCAGGCATATCTATACTAAGCAGGACATTTTCGATGCATGTTTTACTGTATCCAACCCGGTAACCGGTGAAGAAAATATTAGTTGCGACCAGATCTCGACGATCAGCAGTAATATCAGGAAGGTGATATCAAATGCCTATTCGCTTGTCGCTTATCCCAATCCGTTCAACGATAAACTGATAATTGATTATTATATGCCGGCTGAGGAATATGTTGATATTTCGATCTATGATTTCACAGGAAGAAAGATTGCCACCCTAATTGATTTGATTAAATTGCCTGGAAATCATACAGCGGAATTTGACCAGGATCAATTGCCTGCAGATTGTATTATATAGTGATGCAGACTAAACGTGATTATTTGATCAATAAGGTCGTTAAGCAATAAATATTGACGCCGGGATTATTTTCTAACAAATAATATGACATAAGCCTTGAATAAAAACATAACTATTTCCTTATGAAAACAAAAGTATTTTCCTTTCTGTTTGTTGCCCTGATGATACTATCGTCAGGTTTGCTTGGCCAGGGCGGTATATCCTGTGATGTAGCCACAGGGGCCTTCCCGGGTGATAACTGGGCGGATAATTCCGGCTACCAGAATCAATGGTATGTTTATACGGCTTCAATGAATGGGAAGCTGGTGCTATCATCCTGCGACAGTGCTGCGGGGATTGATACATATGTTGAAGTATATACCGATGGTTGTTTTATGACCTTTCTGGGGGGAGAAACTGATGGTTGTGGTGATGTGGCCGCAAAGCTAACCATCCCTGTAAATAACGGACAAACCTATTATATCAACTGGGCAGCGTTTAGCGACCAATCCTATTACTGGAATTTAGCAATAAGTCCCGCTTCACAGGGAGAGATCTGTGCCGATCCGTTTATTGCAGCCCCGGGAACTAATTCAGCTAACCATGCCGGCGGTGTTGATCAGTGGTATGCATATACAGCGGGTTTAAACGGACAGGTGAAAGTAACCACCTGTGATTCCACGGGTATCAATACAATTGTAAGCGTATATACTGACTGTATTGGATCTATAATCGCATCGGATGATGATTATTGTGGCTTTCAGTCAGAGTTGATTTTCGATGTAATTGCTGGCAATACCTATTATATAAAATGGGGTAGTGCGTATACTACTGGATCATATGACTGGTATCTTTCCTTCAGTGTGCCTCCTGTAGGCGAATCATGCGTTAATCCAATGGCAGCCAACCTGGGTGCAAATTTTGCTGATCATGCCGGAATGGTTGACCAATGGTACGTTTATACCGCTACAATGGATGGGATGATCGTTTTGTCATCCTGTGATTCGACAATTGAGAATACATGGGTACAGGTTTGGGATGGATGTGGAGGGACAATGATAAATACCAGTGATGATGAATGCGGATCCCAGTCAAGGATCCAGTTTGCTTCCTACACCGGCTATACCTATTTCATCAGATGGTCATCAATGTATACCTCGGCAAGCTACGGCTGGGCACTGGTGGAAAAACCGCTTCAGCCTGTAGTTTCAATAACACCTCCCGATGCAACCGGTATTGATGAGATCACTCTGGTATTTGATGCCAAATATGCTTGCAATAACGGAGGTTCAGCAAATTCATTGATCGGGGCCGATTCTGTCGGATTTCATTCTTCTGCCATCCTCATCGGAGAAAGCCAGCATGACTGGAATCATCCGGTTTTCTTTGATGGAATAGGAGCCAACCTGCAAAGGCCCATTTTAATGCCCTTGGGAGATTCAAC
>CAYZEZ010000044.1:0-21283 GCA_964477295.1 uncultured Bacteroides sp.
ACGGAAAAACCTTAAGTTCTCCTATTCTTATGTTTTCAACATTTGAATTGTAAAATAAATATCTTGAAAAAAAGATCACACCAGAATATAATTCAAAGTTCTTGCTAAAAAAATGTTGAGTATTTATTTGATCAGGCTTCATATTGCTCCAGATCATTTTACCTCCATTACAAGTTATATAAGCAGTACCATAAAGAGTAGAACCATCATAAGGATGGTTAGTTGAAGTGAGACTGCCAAAAACAAATCCACCAAATTGATAGGTTTTTGTTGTCTGGGATTTAGTATTTATAGATAAAAAGAATATGAGTAACAGCAGTAATATTAATCTGTGATAATTCATTATTTGTGAGAATGGAAAGTGAATATGGGAAAATACAACAGATGCCTTATATAAATTTACAGAAAGAAATAACACAAATCCAAATATTCGATCGCTAATTATCCTAACAATATTGCCATTTAAACATCCATTTGAGCCATTTTGAGCGGCTCTGGAGAAGGTTGTTTTATGTCAACTTGTATAGGTGGAAAGCCCGGTAAAATGCAATAAATAATGGATCACTCAAGATTCAATATTCTCAGGCGGGCATTTAATAAATCATTGTAATTTATTTTCATATCCGGAGACAGGAAACTAATATTTATTAATTCCCTCCATCCCGGAACAGATGAAGTGATTGATTCTAAAACCCTGTCAATAACTTTCTCAGTCAAATCACATCTTTCTTTTCCAAAGTAGTTAATTAATATATTTCTGGTCAGTTTCTTTTTTTTCCCTTTTACAGACAAGGCAATTTCTTCATCCTGACTTTTATATTCTATGGTTGTATTGACCAGGTCATAACATGGCGATAATTCGATTTTACCATCTTTATTGATAATGGAAAAGTTTTTCAGGTGCATATCTTCATTCCCGGTAAGAAAACAGAATAGAACCAGCTTAAATAACTTTACTTTTTCAATAGCAGGAAAAGTGCAAAATTGATCAATCATCTGAACCACTTGTTCCATACTGGAATCATATTTTGTATCTCTGCTCAAACCCGCAAGCTGTGCAAAATCTTCAACAGGAATTTTATCATTCTGTCCTTTCCTGTCGAATCGTTTAATGAAGTATGTAAGAGAATTGTCCTTTGACCAGATCATGCCATGAACCGGAACCTCCATATCTATCAATTCAGCTAATCTCATGGTCAGATCCTCATTCTCCGGCAGCTGGTAAAATATCTGGTGCTGTGGTTTAAGAATATATCTCCCCCCTTTATCGACAATCTCAAACCGTCCTTCCTTAATATTTATTATCGCACTAAGTTTGGGTTGTACTCCCTGGATAGACATTTTAACAGCCCGGTTATATGCTTCAATACGTTGTTCCTCTGCGGTATATTCAAATGGGTTCAGGCCTGATAATCCATAGGCTAAAAGCTTAAGACCTTTTTCACTATAACGGTTCTCTCCACACGGTGAATAGGTAATAGGACAACGATTCATTCTGAGATCTCTTTTATTGTGACTACACCGATTAAATCCTCTCCCACAGCTACCAACTGTGAAAAGAAATCGTTTTTATCAATTTTACCAATTTTCAATAAGCCTTCCAGTTGAATACCTTCAGGAAGCAATCCATCAAAGAATGGAGGGAATTTCTCAAAAATGTACCTTTTCTGATTCGTTGGCATTGTCCTTGAAATCTCAAGTCCATCATATCCATCAAGATATTCAAGCACATAGTCAGAACCTTGCTTAATTTCGCTGAGGATCCCCGCTTCAATCCCGTTTACAAATACTTTAGCTCGTCTCATCTGCAATGATTTGTAAATCATTCATTAAAGGACTTATTAATTGAACTTTAATGTTCAATACCTTGATTATCTTTCTTAACGTATCGAGCCGGACCGTTTCCTTCCCTTTTTCAATATTGAAAATTACGGTTTTACCAACTCCTGCCATTTCGGCTAATTGAAGCTGGCTTAGTCCGGCTGCTTTTCGATGCGTCCTGATTACAGACGCTAATGTTTCAGGTTCTAACATTTTTTACCGTTATAGCAGTAAATATACGAAAATATCTGACAACTACTAACCTTTATGCTTATTTTTACTTCCAAGACAGTAAATAACCTTAAAAAGCACCCGAAACAGGCCAGAAAAACCATATTTTACTGCTAAAGCGGCAATCAGTAAGATCCTGCCTTAAAAATCCAGCCTGATTATTGTGGGCAAGGATAAAAAATATGGAACTGAGTCATTTCTATTATACAATGTCCATAAATATTATTTACTTTTGGAAAGTACAAAATAAATCGATTTTTTTCAGTTTCCTATCATCAATTCTGTTCACTGTCCTTAATCCTGATATGCCAATCATTACCCTGACAACTGACTGGAATGCAAATGATTATTATTTAGGTACCATCAAGGGTAGAATACTAAGTCGTTGTCCCGACACTCAAATTGTTGATATTACTCACCAGATCGTTTCATTTAACATCAACCAGGCAGCTTTTATCCTCAGAAATTCCTATAGCAGTTTTCCGGCCGGGAGTATCCATATTATTGGTGTCAATACTGAAGGAGGTAAAGGCAGGCCATTCCTGATAGCATATTATGACAAGCACTATTTCATCGGCACTGATAATGGAATATTTGGTTTGCTATTTATAAAAGATCCGGATAGCGTTTATTCCATTAAGACCAAAGGAGAGATCACAAGTTTCAGTTGTAATGCCGTATTTGCAGAAACAGCCTGTCAGCTCCTTAACGGAGAAAAACTTGCCTCACTTGGAACCCGGGTGGAGGAATGGCAGAAAAGAGTGCCTATCCGTGCTGCTATCGAAGAGTCGGTGATCAATGGAAGTGTGATTTATATTGATTCTTTCAGGAATGCCATAACTAATATTTCGAAGGACCTTTTCGAGCGGATCGGGAAAAAAAGGCAATTTGAAATATTTGTTCAGAGCAATCATTATAAAATAACCAGGATAAATAAATATTACCACGAGACCAGTCCGGGTGAGATCCTTGCTTTGTTTAATTCAGTTGGTTTGCTGGAAATCGCTATTAGCAATGGGAACGCTGCCGATTTGTTAAACCTGTCTACTAATTCGAACATTCGCATAAAATTCATTGATTAACATGAACACTCTCGATGAGAAACTGGCAGCTTTCAGGAGGTTGCTGGAGATAATGGATGAGCTCAGGGAAAAATGTCCCTGGGATCAGAAACAGACCAACGATACGCTTAGAAACCTGACCATTGAAGAGACTTATGAGCTGGCCGATGCCATTCTGGAAAAAAATGATGATGAAATAAAAAATGAATTAGGCGATCTCCTCCTGCATATTGTTTTCTATGCCAGGATTGGGTCAGAAAAAAGGCAGTTCGACATGGCAGATATTATTAATGGGCTGAATGAAAAGCTTATCTACCGGCACCCTCATGTATTCGGGGATGTCCATGTTAACGACTACCTTGTCGGCAAACAAACGTGGCAGGCGCAACTGATGAGGGTAGTAAGAACGGTATTGGGTGGAGTTCCCGGTTCCCTTCCAGCCATGATCAAATCTAACAGGATCCAGGAAAAGGTAAAGGCCGTTGGATTCGACTGGGAGGAGAAGGATCAGATATGGGATAAAGTCAGTGAAGAATTTTCCGAACTTCAGGAGGAGGTTAAAAATGGTGATCCCGGAAAGATCGAATCTGAGTTTGGTGATTTATTATTTTCTGTTATCAATGCAGCCAGGCTTTATGGCATTGATCCGGAGACTGCACTTGAAAAAACAAATAAAAAATTCATAAAAAGATTTAATTACCTCGAGAAAAACACTCTCTCAAAGGGCCAGCTCCTTAAGGATATGTCGCTCGACGAGATGAATGAGATATGGGAACAGGCTAAGAACTATGATTGAAGATTAACGATTTACGATCTATGATCTTATACTCTTTTTAAATCTTAAATCGCTATTCTGAGATCATTTGTCACTTGTCACTTTCTTTGTTCCGGTCTCTTCAAACTTAAGAATATCAAACTGTAGCAGCAAATTATACCAGTGAACCACCTTCTTAATGTCAGAAACATACACTCTTTCACGGTCGTATTCCGGCAACACCTCTTCAAAATAGCTTTTAAGTAATGCCGGATCGGATTTATGATCAATGCAGGGTTTGCCACCTTCCCTGGTAAAGATTTTCTTCAGCACCTCTTCCAGTTTTTCCTCCTCATCATCTGTAAAAATAGCAATCTCTTCCAGTGAACTAACCTTCATTGTAGCAAATGCCTGTATCCTTTTTTTGGTTTCAAGATTTTCCACAATAATACCATTCCTGGCCTGGGATATAAACTTAAACAACCCACTATGTCCTGAAATCGACATTATGTCTTTCAGCACAGATTCCTTCTCATCCTTTTTCTCTTCCTTGCTATCCTGACTTTTACCGGACTTTTTTTCCTCTTTCGCGTTTTTTACCTCATTCTCTTCCTGGCCGACAGATGGTTTCTTTGCTGCTTTCACTTTTTCCTTCTGGCCGTCATCGGCTTTTTTTGCTTCCTTATCTTTTCCCGGCTGATTCTTCGTCTTTTGCTCTTTAGCTTTATCTTTTGTTTCGTTTGCCATATCCGATTAATTTTAATAATTCCACCACTAAAATAGGAAAAACATAATTACAATGAATAAAAGATAATATAGTCATGCTTAATTTATACCCCGCTCTTTCTTAATCTTCTCGTAAGCTTCATTCAGTTTCTGGAATTTCTCTTTGGCCGCATTCCTGAATTCTTCGCCCAGGTAACTAACTTTATCCGGATGGAATTTTGTAGCCATTTTTCGATAAGCTTTTTTCACTTCTTCATCGGTGGCCGACTTTTCTATCTCCAATATTTTATAAGATGATCCTGTATCCTCAAAGAACATTGATTGAATAGAATCCAGGTCTTTTTGCGAAACTCCCATATACCCGGCGATAGCCCTGATCACCTTAAGTTCTTCAGGATGAACATTTCCATCTGCATTAGAAATACCAAATAAGAAATGCAATAACTGTAACCTTGAAGGATAGTCCAGTCTCTGTTTTATTTGTATGGAAACATCTCTGAGTGGTATTTGCTGGTTCAGAACATCTCTTAACATGAGCATAGCATCCCGGGCCTGGGCTTCACCAAAACTCTGGACAAAATATTTTTTAACATAATCAAGCTCGGATTTCAATACTTTACCATCCGCTTTCATCACTGCTGCAACCAGTACCAGTAAACTAACAGCAAAATCACCACGGGTGGTGCGCGTGCCCGTCATTCTTTCCTTTGAACCAGACTGGTCAAGCACGGATCCAACAAAAAATCCTAATAATCCACCAAGAGGGCCTAATAAAGCCCAACCCAATCCCCCTCCTATCCATTTACCATATTTTGCCATAACTTAAATTTCAGTTCAGCGTTTTTCGTTCAGCGTTCAGTTCAGCGTTCAGTTCAGCGTTCAGTTCAGCGTTCAGTTCAGCGTTCAGTTTTTTCGATCCACCGCTTACAATTCACCACTCATAATTCTTCTATGAATCTGAATCACCTGAGGTATTACAAGTTTTGTACCGTCATTTATGATTACTGCATCCGCACGTTGGTTTCTTTCCTCTTCGCTGAGCTGGTTCTTCATTCGCTGAATGACATCATCTTTTGTAACCTGGTCTCTCTCCATCACCCTGAGAATTCTCAATTCTTCTGGCGATGAGACATTTACAACCAGATCAAAACTTACAGATCCGCCAGATTCCAGTAAAATAGCGGCTTCTTCAATCAGGTATTTATGATCTGCCCTGTCCTCAAGCCACCGGTCAAACTTTTTTCTTACAGCAGGATGTACTATGGAATTAAGATATTCTAATGAACTTTTGTCATGAAATACTAAGGATGCAAGTCTTTTCCTGTCAAGGTTGCCATCAATATAAATATCGGTACCAAAGTGTTGTATTAAACTGCTGCGAATTTCAGGATCCTCATTCATCAATAGGCGGGCCTGGAGATCGGCATAGAATACCGGGACTCCAAATATTTCGAAAATATTACAAATCAGCGTTTTACCACTACCTATTCCACCGGTTAAACCAACTTTAAACATCTATTTTTCCAGAATATATTCGACGTTTTTGGGGTAGTACTGAATGGCTTTGACAAATTCCGGGGATTTGACCAGATTTACCTGTAATTTGGTCCCAATATTCTTTTCAATTGACAGAAAATCAGCTTCGACCCGGAACATATGTTGATTGATATTTTCGTAATCACTTAAGCCTACCTGGTAAGTTATCTCCACGCTCGCCGGGAATGTCTTGATATTAAGGGAATCTGGCACATTAACAACCTCTATAGGTATATTGAATGCAGCTTCAGTAAACTTATCAACCGGTATATTAATACTGACTTCATATATGCTGTACGATAAATTAACCGACTTTACCAGTTTTACAGGCTCATTGATGGAGGTGTTAACTCCGGTAAAAATGGCATGCTCGGTCAGAATGTGCCTGAGGGTATCAAGAACAGAAGCCGGACCAGAAACCTTAACTGAATCGGGTTTAACTAACGTCGGGCCAACCTGCATAAATTGCTTTTGAAAACTAACCTGGATATCCGGTAGAACAGAGATTAATTTATTCACTTTATCGGAAAATCGAAAAATCAGTGTATCCGGGCTAATGGAGAGAATTTCAATTTCCGATGTCATCTGCTGCTGAATCTTTTCTACGGCAAATTCGGTTAAAATATATACATACGATGCTGATTTCCCCGGAACGGTATTCAGGGAAAAGGAATTAACATCAAATACTATGGGTGACAACCTGGCCTTCAGCTTGTACTTTAATAATGTATAGCCCTGTGATTTTACATTTAACAGGAGCCGTTCTGGCACGTCATTTATTAAGGCTTTGCCCTCAGGGAAACGGATAAACCGGACCGGATAATACAAATCCGTGTTGTATTCCTTGTTAAGTGCTGATAAAAACCAGAATATCACTGAAAGTACCAGGAAAAAGAAATAAATCAGCAATCTCCCATTTAAGGTGACCTTACGGGAAATATCTTTGTTTATACTTATTCCCGATAATAATATTTCTCTTAACCTCCTTTCGGGACGTTTCTGCATCCGATTTATCTGAATCCGGACATATTCATGCCGGAAATAATTTTATTTCTGGGCTTGCAGGTCGGTATTATCCTGTACAACCGCATTTTTATCAATACGCACCCTGACATTATCTGCGATCTCAACAGTCACTGTAGTTTCCTTGATATCAGTAATCTTTCCATAAATACCACCGGTTGTAACGATTTTATCTCCCTGCTTCAGGCCTTGCCTGTAGTTTTTAAGGTCTTTCTGCCTTTTCATCTGGGGTCTTATCATAAAAAGATAAAAAACCAGGATGATCAACAATAAGAATACAAAAGAGGGTACCGGACTCTGCCCTTCAGTCTTAGGCATTAAAAAAATAAATAAAAAATTGCTCATTATGTTTAAATTAATAAATGGTTCTTTCCTAACATCTCACATATCACGGTTAATTATATCGGCCGTAATTTTAAGGATTATTACCTTATTCCTGGTGTTGCTTGTTACGGTAACTGTCTTATTCTGCTTACCACTCCTTCCCGAACTATCAAAAATCACTTCCAGCTTACCGTTCTTCCCGGGAGGAGTAGGTTCTTTATCCCACTTCGGCACCGTACAGCCACAGCTTCCTGTTGCTTTTTGGATTATCAGGTTGCCTGTACCGGTATTCTCATATTTAAAGATACATCCTACCTTTTCTCCCTCCTCAATTACACCAAAATCATGCTCGGTAAATTCAAAAGTTATCTCCGCCTCACCCGCTGTTCCTCCTTCTGAATTACCCAAATGTGACCCGGTTGCACCACCACTTTTGTTCCTGTTGCATCCCAGCACCGATATGGCAATGAAAAATAAAAGAATATATCCTGTTCGTTTCATAAAGCTATGCAAAGTAAAAACAATTTTGATTTTTACCCAAAGAGTTATCCAGTTACTCGCCAACTAATCCTCTTCCCGTTTTTATAATTTTATTCTCCTTCTTCAGGCGATTAAATATGTTATCAAGTATCCCATTGATGAACTGGCTGCTTTTCATGGTACTGAACACCTTTGAAATTTCAATGTATTCGTTCATAGTCACTTTGACAGGAATCGACTCAAATTCAATGGCTTCCGTAATTGCCATTTGCATAATCAGAATATCTGTAAAGGCAATTCTGTCAAGTTCCCAGTTTTTGGCTGACTCTTCAATGAGTTTGTTATAATCCTTGGCATGAAGTATCGATTTTCGCAATAATTTTTTAACAAATCCCAGGTCCTCCTTGTCTTTGAACATGGGCAATAACCGGGTAATCTTATGCTCGTTAAACTTGCGAAACGTTTTAACGATCATCTGGATGATAAAATCAATATCATCCACCCAAAAGATGCACTTCTCTTCCAAAAGATTATACAGTCCTTCATAGTTGTATATAATCTCATTCAGAACCTTAATTATAAATTTCTTGTCCTCATTATAACCAGAGGCTTCATCTGACATATATGCATGGAAAATATCCGATTCTGAAATTAACTCAAAGAGTTCCCTGATGATTTCCCTATGGTCTGACCAGCTTAATTTATTAGATTCAATCATCCTGGTCAGGTCAGGATTCTCAACTAATTGAAGAATAAAACGATTATCAATAAACCTGGTATTTGGATTAAGATCTTCGGAGGAAGGGATTTTTTTCTGTCGTGCTATCTCCATCCTGGATCTTGCATGATCGGCGACTTCTATCAGCAATAACATCAGGTAGTGATAAAGTTCGTAAGACTTGTTGATACTGAAGATTAACTCCTTCTCCGCCTGGATATAGGTCTTTCCTTCAGCCTTATGGTAACCATACAGTATCTGAAGTACTTTAATGCGAAGAAGCCGTCTGCTGAACATATATTAAAGAACCTGATTTATTATTGACTGCAAAGTAAATGAAATAAATAAACCGATGCGTCCATAAATTGTACAATTTTAAAAAAAATATACCTGGAGAAGGATTAACAGAGCAAACCAGGGATACCCGTAATGAATATCAATGCTCATGCAAAGTGTTGGTTATAAATTATTAAATAGCTGAATAATTAGAATAAATCAAATATTTTTCTATTTTTGAGTATCGAACCAATTATCTAAACTAAACTTAGAAATGATGGCTGAAGGAACCGAAAAAAATGAAGAGGTTGTCCAGAATGAAAGGGAAGAGATTTTTTCTAAGGCTGTTAGGGCAGGAAAAAGAACCTACTTCTTCGATGTGAAGGCAACAAAGAGAAACGACTATTACTTAACTCTGACTGAAAGTAAAAAGCGTTTCAACAGGGATGGGAGATTTTATTTTGAAAAGCACAAGATCTTTCTGTACAAGGAAGATTTTGACAAATTCAGCGATGGATTAAAGGAAGCTATCGAATTTATTAAAGAAGCCAATCCCGAAATGATCCCACTTGAACAAACAGTTACTGAAACTTCTGTTAATGAGGAAATTAGTGAAGAAAAACCAACTAAAGAAGTAACTGCTGAAGTAAAGGATTCCGGTGAGAAAGAAGATAAGAAAATGGTTGAAAGCCTCACCGAGAATTTCACAGATGTTGAATTTGAAGATCTGGAAGATTCAAAGGAAAGCTGAATACCGATTCAGCCAATTAAATAATATTCCGGTTTAACATATTAATATGATCTTAAGACCTCTCCTGGTCAGGATCATTTCTGCTATTGATGAACTCTTCAATCTCTTCCCAGTTGAGTTCTTTTACATTTGTAACAATAAAGTTCTCCCTGAGAAAATCGCCGTACTGGTTGCACTCCCTTATAGCCCTGTCTAATACCTCCTTAATTGTTACATCAATCGGGATAAGTACCATCAATGTGGCATATCCGTGGTGAAATGAAAGTTTTTCAACCTCACCTTTCTGCTTCTTTATCATGATTTCTGTCTCATTGCGAACCACCTTTTGATGGACAGCAGTAAATCCAAGCTGTTTATTATGTAATAAGACGATAAAATACCGTAATTTATCATTTTTACCGCCCAGGCCAGTGGAAATAAATACCTTGTTCTCATCCAACAACCTGCTTTCCAGTAGCATTCTGCTCTCCTGGAGAGCCAGGATAGCCCAGGATCTCAGCTCCAGCTGACCGGAGTTTACATATTTTTCGATGGTCCTGTAAACCTCAACCACCTCCACAGAGGCCATTTCTGCAAACCTCTCCTTTCTTAGCGCTTCGTCTAACTTAAGGTTAAAAATGTCATCCATTTTCAGAACAACCTGGTCCGGATCCAGCTCCTCTTTAACATTCTTCGAAAATTCAAAATACTCCAGCTGGAGGTCCATATCTACTTTCTCCTCCAGAATACTGAAATCAGGTATTTTACCGAAAATCTGCTTTATTTTATCATGGATACTGTCATCCGACATATCAACACCTCCCGAAGCTAAGAAATTCAATGATGAGTAAATAGAGAACGTGTGTATAAGTAAATTGTTTTAATTCCGTACAAAATCATACGTTGGTTCAATAAAAATTACTGTTTTCCCCTGCAAAAATCTTACATTTGTTTAAAGCAAATACCTAAATCCCAAAACATGGAAATGATAAGTTCAATCAAGGAAAAGGCAGATCAGCTCATTGAAAAAGGTTATCAGACCGATATAGGGAGCTATATCAGCAAAGGATTCCGGATTTTTGAAAAGGAGATTGGACTTTTTATCGGTTATACAGCCCTCTTTTTCTTAATAAGTACTATTACAGCATTTATTCCGTTTGCACTCCTTTTCATTTCCGGCCCCCTTACCGCAGGTTTTTTCATAGTAGCGCATAAGATCAATAAGGGAGAGCCCTATGAATTCAGTACTTTTTTCAAGGGATTTGATTATTTCGTCCCTCTGCTTCTGTTCACCCTTGTGGGCGGGATATTTATAGTCCTTGGGTTCCTTGCACTGATCCTGCCGGGTATATACCTGGCAGTTGCATATACATTTGCTATTCCGTTTATCGTTTTTGCAAAAATGGAATTCTGGGACGGGATGGAGATCAGCCGCAAACTCACTACCAAAAACTGGTGGAGTATTTTTGGACTTTCTATCCTGCTTTTTCTGATTAACCTGCTGGGAATAATGGTCTTGTTTGTAGGCTTGCTCTTTACCGTTCCAATCACTTATTGTGCTATCTATGCAGCCTTTGATGATATTGTGGGAGCAGATAAATAATCTTTAATTACATATAACCATAACTTTATGCGGGTGCTAAAAATTCTATTGTCATTTGTATTTATTGCAACGGCCTGCAATCAATCTCCGCAGTCCAGACAAGTTGAGTTAATATTTCAACCCTTTAGGAAAGACTATGACTGATTGGCTATTGTTGTCTGTAGGTGGAGCAGTTATGATCCTGGGATTACTTGGATGTGTTTTACCGGTGATACCAGGGCCTCCTGTCAGTTTCATTGGCATACTGCTGCTACACTTTACAAAATTCGCCCATTTCAGTACTGAATTTCTTATTTTATGGGGTACAGTTGCCGTGGTGGTAACTGTACTCGATTATATCGTTCCTATCTGGGGAACAAAAAAATTTGGCGGCACCAGGGCTGGTATGTGGGGGGCTGGTATTGGCCTGGTGGCTGGAATATTTTTTTTCCCACCCATTGGAATAATAATAGGACCCTTTGCAGGTGCAGTGATCGGTGAAGCAATTAATGGAAAACAGGCCAGGGAGGCATTTAAGGCTGGTTTTGGATCTTTTCTGGGATTGCTATTGGGCATAGGACTAAAACTGGCAGCCTCAATTATGATGACATTCTATTTTGTAAAAGAAGCAATTTTTTAACAGGATGATCAGCCATGATCATCACTTTGTTTCATAACCTTTCTTGGAATGCGCTTTTGCAACGACAATATTTCTGCCTGATATTATCCTGCGATTGCATTCCTTGACGGCTAAATCTTCCTGCTCATCATTCTCCATCTCAATAAAACAAAATCCCTTCGAACGACCGGAATACTTGTCTGTAATCATCTTAATATTAACCACTTCACCATATTCCTTAAAAACTTCCTTGAGATCATCTTCCTTGAGAGCATAGGGAATATTACCAACATAAATGGTCATGTTGAGAATGTGTGGGTTCTAAAATATAATACAAGTTAATAATAAAATGACTACAAAGTCAATAGGCAGGAGAGTAAATAACTGATTTTCTTTCGCCTAAATTCAAAATTTTCTGAAAAAGGTCATTATTGCCCTGATTTAGCCTCCAAGGGTTGCAACCATTACGGCTTTGATAGTATGAACCCTGTTTTCAGCCTCATCAAAAACGATGGAAGCCTCAGATTCAAATACATCTTCAGTAACTTCCATTGCATCAATTCCGAATTTCCGGAAGTTTTCCTCTCCCACAGTGGTTTCACGGTTATGGAATGCAGGCAAACAGTGCAGGACTTTTATTTTTGGATTACCGGTGAGTTGGAGTAATTCTTTATTAATCTGGTAATGTTTGAGCAGATCAATTCTTTTTTCCCATGCTTCAGGGGGTTCTCCCATTGATACCCAGACATCGGTGTATAAAAAATCAGCTCCACTGACAGCTGTTTTGATGTCATCTGTAATGGATATACCGGCACCCGTTGATTTGGCTATTTCTTTTGCACTGGCAACCAATTTTTCACCGGGTTGACACTCGGGTGGCGCAGCTGCCCGGAAATCCAAACCCATCTTTGCAGCTCCCACCAACAGAGAATTCCCCATATTATTCCTTGCATCCCCTAAATAACAGAAACTAACCTTATTCAAAGGTTTATCTGAATGCTCAAGTATGGTCATAAAATCTGCCAAGACCTGTGTCGGATGAAATTCATCTGTAAGGCCATTCCAGACAGGAACCCCGGAATACCTGGAAAGAATCTCCACCTGTTCCTGTCCAAACCCACGATATTCAATCCCGTCATACATCCTTCCCAGCACCCTTGCGGTATCTTTCATAGATTCTTTATGGCCGATTTGCGATCCGGAGGGTCCCAGGTAACTCACGTGTGCACCCTGATCATAAGCCGCCACTTCAAATGCACAGCGGGTGCGGGTGGAGGATTTTTCAAAAATCAGGGCAATGCTCTTCCCTTTAAGCCTCTGACGTTCTGTACCCGAATGCTTCGCTTTTTTAAGATCTGTTGCAAGGTCGATTAAGAATTTTATCTCGACCGGTTGAAAATCCATTAACTTCAGGAAGCTCCTGTTTCTTAAATTGACAGGCATAATTCAGATGTTTATATTAGACAGGATGTAAAAATAATTTAAATATTTGATTAATCAGGGGAAATGTTCAGCGTTCAGCGTTCAGCGTTCAGCGTTCTTGCCAATAGTCTAATCACTATTCACGGTTATCGTATTCCATAGTAATCTTTGAGCCGAATGATCTATCTTCCAGTTTAGTTGCTTCGGTGATTACACTCTTCTCTCCTCCCTGTTCAATAAATGAAAGACATGCTTTAATCTTCGGAGCCATTGTACCTTCAGAAAACTGACCCTGTTCCAGGTATTTCATGGTATCAGCATAATTTAAGAATTCAACAATCTGCTGATTGGGTTTTTTATAATTTAGATAGATATAGGGTACATCAGTAAGGATATAGAACTCATTTGCTCCTATTCTGGCAGCCATCAGGGCAGACGCCAGATCTTTGTCGACCACTGCTTCTGCTGGCCTGACATCACCATTCTCATCTATATAAACAGGGACTCCCCCCCCTCCCGAGGCTATCACAATGGTGCCTTGCTTTGCCAGCGTTTCTATAACCCTTTCATTAATGATCTTTAAGGGTACAGGTGAAGGAACCACCCTTCGCCAGCCTTTATAACTCTTGGATGTTTCCTTGAAGATCCAGCCCTTCTCTTTTGTAAGTGCCTGAGATTCCTTCAATGAATATATCTTACCAATTCTTTTTGATGGTCTTTGAAATGCAGGATCCTGCTGATCAACTACACTCATAGTAATCAATGTAACCACCTCCTTATCAATGGAATGCTTTTTCAATATATTTCTCAACATCCTCTCAATCATATAACCAATGCCTCCCTGAGAATCTGCCACACATATATCCAGGGGCATTTGTGGAATACTGTATACCTGTTCACCAGCATCGTTTCGCATGAGAATATTGCCAACCTGCGGTCCATTCCCATGGGAAATAACCAGGTCATAACCCTCCTTAATTAAAAATACCAGGTTTTCCAGGGTATCTACAGTGTTTTGCTCCTGTTGTTCAATGGTACCTTCCTGATGGTCTCTTAAAAGGGCATTGCCCCCTAAAGCAACAACCGCCAGTTTACTCATAATTAAGGTTTTAGTTTGTAATGCAAAGAAATGCAAAGCTATGAAATTGCCCCATCATAATGATTATGCGTTTCATTGTTTAATAGCATATCCAGGTGATCGCGAGTCGTAAATCGTTGGCAAGGGATGAGGATGTTGAGTGTGAGCTTCTGTTACAGATATATTACCATTATTTTTTTATGCACTCACCACCCACTCTCATTTCTTTCGATTCACAACTCACGACTCACGATTCACGGATTAATTTGTATCTTTACAAATATTCATTAACCATTCACATGTGAAGACTTTCCATGCCCGATATTTTATCCTTTTACTTGTCATTCCTCTAACTTTTTCATGTAAAAAGAAATCAACCGGAGATATCCCCCAGGGTGTGATCGAGTATAAAATCATTTATTTGCAGGACGAAATAGGTAATTTGTCTACTGGTGTCTTGCCACAAAAGATGGAGGTTATTTACAAGAAAGATAAAGTTAAGAATACAATTGAGGGAGCGCTTGGTTTTTTTCATCTGATAAATATTGCCGACCTGAATAAAAACACCAATACAACTTATCTTAAGTTCATTGATAAAAAATACGTGTATGAGGGTAAAAAAAGTGAATATCCATGCTGCTTTGGACAATTTGATGACATGAAAATTAGCATTACCGATGAAACAAAAGAAATAATTGGATTGGAATGTACCAAAGCCATTGCTTCATTCAACAACTCTGAAAAACAAAGTTTTCCAGTCTATTTTAGTACCGAAATAGGTTTACCTAAACCAAATGCAACAAGCCCTTTTAAAGACATCCCGGGTGTTTTACTGGAGTTCCGGACCAAACTGGGTAATTCTGATATAATAATGATTGCACAGAAATATGAAAACATAGTTATCGATGATAAAGAATTTAATCCTCTACAGAACTACAGGTCGGTCAGCAGAAAAGATATGGAAACAATATTCAATAAACTGCTCGAATAATTCATTCGCAATATTTCTAATATATATCAGTTTTACTCCTGAAACAGAACAATAATTAACTATCCTGCAAGAATGCCGAAGAAGAAAATTAAGAATAACAGGTTAATTAATTTCTTTAGTGATGAACGGTTAAAGAGTTCTCTCGGGATATTTTTTCTTCTGTTCTCCCTGTATCTTCTGCTCATCCTGATTTCCTTTTTATTTACATGGAAAGCTGACCAGAGTTTCGACTGGTCCAAAGTATTTTCCGGACCCGGGATGCAGGTTGAAAACTGGGGAGGAAAGCTAGGCGCCTACCTGGCTAACCTTTTAATAAACAGATGGTTCGGGATCGCCTCATTTGGTTTTCCATGTATTTTCCTGGTCATCGGATTTCTATTTCTGAATATTAAAATATTACCTCTCGGAAAAACCCTGAGGAACGGACTGACAGGGATCATCCTTTTTTCTGTTATGTTTGGATTTATCATGGGTGATGCCAATGGATACATGGGAAGCGGACCGGGTGGAAATCATGGTTATTTTATATCAATGTGGTTGACGTCTGTTCTGGGAACCACAGGGACCGCCTTCTTACTGATCGTCATTTTTTCAGCTTTTGTCTTTTTCTCTTTCAGCAAATCATTAATCTGGCTGAAATCCTTGTTTCGGGCACATGGCAAAGACGCCACATCAACAGAAGACATGAAATTTGATGATCTCCACCAATCCACAGATTCAGACCAGACAGACCTGGACGGAATAACAGATTTTAAAGAAGAACACCGGGATGAGGATCCTTCAGAAACAACGGACGAATCTGAAACATTGGATAGGATTGATGGAAATCCTGATGGAGAAGAGGATGATGGGGTGGAGTTAACTATTGAGCAAAAAAGGGAGAATGACATTATCGATGGCCCGATTGATCCGGCGCAGCTGGAAAATTTCGATCCGACTCTTGAACTTTCCCGTTACAAATTTCCCGGAATAGACCTGCTGGATGAACATCTTACTGATAAATCTGAGGTTAGTAAAGAAGAACTTATCAGTAATAAGAACCGGATCGTTGAAACGCTTGAAAACTATAAAATTAAGATTGACAAGATCAAGGCCACTATCGGTCCAACTGTTACATTGTATGAAATTGTCCCTGCTCCGGGAATCAGGATTTCAAAAATAAAAAATCTTGAAGATGATATTGCGTTAAGCCTGGCAGCATTAGGAATCCGCATTATTGCACCTATTCCGGGGCGAGGAACAATTGGGATCGAGGTGCCTAACAGAAAACCGGAGATTGTTTCGATGAGATCGATGATCTCCTCCCGTGCATTCCAGGATACGGATTATGAACTTGCACTGGCACTGGGTAAGACCATCTCTAATGAAACGTATGTTGTTGACCTGACGACTATGCCACACCTCCTGATTGCAGGGGCTACCGGACAGGGTAAATCTGTTGGATTAAATGCCATTATTGCTTCAATGCTCTACAAGAAACACCCTGCCCAGGTTAAATTTATTATGATCGATCCTAAGAAAGTTGAACTGTCTGTATATAATAAAATAGAGAAACATTACCTGGCTACCCTTCCAGATGCTGAAGAAGCCATTATTACAGATACTCAACAGGTAATCAAGACCTTACACTCCCTTACAATTGAGATGGAAGACAGGTATAATCTTCTGCAAAGCGGACAGGAGAGGAATATCAAAGGATACAACAATAAATTTATTTCAAGAAAGCTAAATCCAAAAGAAGGACACCGTTACCTGCCCTATATTGTGGTGATAATTGATGAATTTGCGGATCTTATCATGATGGCAGGCCGCGAGGTAGAGATGCCACTTGCCAGGCTCGCTCAAAAGGCCAGGGCCATTGGAATACATCTTATCATTGCCACTCAGAGGCCCAGTATTAACATTATTACAGGCCCCATCAAAGCGAACTTCCCTGCAAGATTAGCATTCAGGGTAATTTCTATGATGGATTCCAGGACAATTCTTGACAGGCCAGGGGCAAACCAATTGGTAGGCAGGGGTGATATGCTGATCTCATTAGGTAGTGATATGATCAGGTTGCAATGCCCCTTTATTGATATACCGGAAATAGACAGAATCACAGACCATATAAGCAAGCAACAATCCTACTCATCTGCCCACATTTTACCTGAAGTGATCGATGACTCAGCCGCAGATACCGATTCCTTCGATCCTGATGCCAGGGATGATCTTTTCGAAGATGCAGCCAGGCTGATCGTTGAATCCCAACAAGGCTCAACATCCCTCATCCAGAGAAAATTCTCTATTGGTTATAACCGCGCGGGACGGATAATCGACCAATTAGAATCGGCCGGAATTGTTGGATCGTACGAAGGAAGCAAGGCAAGGAAGGTTTTAATCAAAGATTTGTTCAGTCTGGAACAGATTTTGAATAGTAATCCTGAAAACTAACTTATTATGCGAACAGGATTCACCATATTAGTTCTGGTATTCTCATCTTTATTTGCTTTATATGGTCAGCAGGACCCGGAAGCCAGGAAAATACTGGATGAATTTACCAGTAAGGCCCAGGCATCCTATCCTATCAGGATTGAGTTTCAAATATCTTCCGAATCTATGATAGATCATTCAACCTGGAGCAAAGAAGGAGAATTGATCCTCGACGGGGCACGGTATTTTATTAAGCTCGAGGATTCCAGGATATATTGTGACGGGACAACCCTGTGGCATTACCTGGTTTCTGTCGGGGAGGTTTACATTAGTGATCCTGAAAACACAGGATCCGAAGAGGATTTATTGCTGGGAAATCCTCAGGATCTTTTCACTTTTTATGAAAGGGACTTTAAGTTTCGCTACACAGATGAAGTTGAAATTAACGGGAAAAAGTTTCATCACATTGATCTCTTCCCGAAAGACCTGAACATGCATTACCACACCATTACCCTAATTATCAGTGAATCAGACTACCAGCTCTACAGCATCCGGACAAAAGGCACTGGTGGATTGAACCAAACCATTCAATTCCACAATTACCAGAAAAAGGTCAAAACTACCAAAGACACCTTCCGGTTTAATCCTTCACAACATCCCGAAGTAGAGGTAATAGACACAAGACTCTAGGAAGAAGAAGACAGAAGACAGGAGTCAGTAGCTTTGATTTGCAGATCTTCCGACTCACCACTCACGGTTTTTCGGGATATTCAATCCGAATATGATAGATATTCAGAAGCTTCGAGATAAGGATCTCTTTGATCTTGTTTACATCCCGGAAGGAAATATCAGCCTGATCAAATTGTCCCTGTTTCACCTGGTCGTCAATGATATTATTTACAAGATCTTCAAGCGTTTTTTCATCCTTCGTCCTGAGACTCCTCGATGAAGCTTCAACTGAATCTGCCATCATCAGTACCGCCTGTTCTCTGGTGCTTGGTTTTGGTCCGGGATAGGTGAACCTGCTCAATTCTGCTTCTTCTTTAGGATGCTTCTTGATAAACGACCTGTAAAAGTATTGCACCACGGTAGTGCCATGATGAGTCCTGACAAAATCAATAATGGGTTGGGGCAGATTATGCTTCTTTGCAATTTCAACCCCTTTGTGGACATGACCGATGATAATCTCTGCACTTTGTTCAAATTCAAGATCATCGTGTGGATTTTGATCTGTGATCAGGTTTTCAATAAAATACTGAGGTTTAGTTATTTTACCGATGTCATGATACAATGCTCCTACCCTGATCAGCAATGCATTACCTCCTATCTGAAAAATTACTTCCTCAGCCAGGTTTGCCACCTGGAGACTATGTTGAAATGTACCGGGTGCTTTTTCAGCCAGTTCCCTGAGCAGTGGCTGGTTAGAATCGGATAGCTCAAAAAGGGTTGAATCGGAGAGGAAACCAAATGCCTTCTCGAAGATGAATATCAGCGGATAAGCTGCAAGAACCAGCAGGCCATTTCCGCCGAACCATAAAAACAATTTATAATCAATTTTATCCAATCTGCCTTCCTGCAAAATTGAAAATGCAAAAAAGACAGTGGAGTAGGTAAAAATGATCAATACTGCGGTAACAAACAGGATCCCCCTCCTGTAAGAGTTGGTCAGGCTGAAGATTGCGACAATACCAACGATTATGTTAAGGAAAACAAATTCAAAACCATTGGGAGCCCAGAATCCAACTATCAACGTTGTAAGCAGATGAATGAACAGGGCAATCCTGGCATCAAAGAAAGTCCTCATAATTATCGGGACGATGGCAAAGGGCAGTACATATAAACTTAGCACATTATACCGTATGGTTAGGCTTGAGATAGTTGCGATAAGCAGGATAAACAATAAAACGAAGGATATCTTGGCAAAACTCTCCAATACCTCAGGTCTGAAGCTATAAAGGAAAAAATAAAGCACCATCATAGAGATAATCGAAAGCAGAATTTTACCCAGGGCAGTCAGGTTAAAATTATCAGAAAATCCCATATTCGCCTCATATTCCCGCTTCAGGGATTCGAGAATGAGAAACTTCTCATTGGTCACAAGGTCGCCCCTGGAAATGATACGTTCACCTGATTGCACCATTCCTTTGGTATAGGATATCTGATCAATCAATTCCTGTTTAACCCGGCTGGATGTTTCTTCATCATATACCAGGTTAGGTATCATAAACTCATTAATATTCAAAGATTGGAAAAATTCTTTGTCTATTCGTTCCGGGATACTATCTGTAATATCAGCCACTTCTTTAATTACATATTCATAGGCGGTTTTGGGGGTAAAAACCTCAGAAATCTGCTGGTCTTCAGCCAATTGATCCCGGAGGATAACCAGCATCTGGTTATCCTTGTTACCCCTGTCGAGTATTTCATTGCTACTTACAACACCTTTGTTATAGACAAATGTTAACAGGTCAGCAGCAAACTGAAAATATTGTTTCCTTTTAATGGAATCTGCAGGTTTCGGGTCTGCATTCCATTCCTTCCACTTTTCATCAAATGCTTTTTGATATTGCATTAACTGACTTGTCATGATCTCCTTGTCAAACCTGAAATAGGGTTTAAACTCTTTTAAAATACTGTCGCGTTGGGCAGTTACTTCAGATTCGGTCTTATAGATTGGAAAATCAAACGGTGCAATGTATTCATCGTGCATCCATGGCTTACCCTTCTGGAACTCATACCTGAATTTACTTTCATATGGAAACAGCAGGATCAGTATGATGGCGCTGACAAGAAACAATGAAACAGTGCGAATATCCTTGTAATTATTGATCAGATATGTAACTAAACGTCTCATTTTATGACATTAACCGGCACAAAAATAGAAAACTTGAAGGAGAATACAGTATTATAAATGCCTAACTGTGCAATTTGTTTTATCTTTATTAAAAAAGTGATCATGAAATTTGGTATTGTCCCTACTGCATATACTCCTGTAAGGCAAGATCCATCAGAACAAAGCGAACAAATCACACAACTTTTGTTCGGGGAATTATGTGAGATCCATGATGATAAAAAAAACTGGTATTATAGCAGGGCATTATATGATAATTATGAGGGATGGATAGATCAGAAAATGATATCGCTCCTTGATGAGTCCACTTTTAAAAAACTTGCTCAATCAAAGCCCCTGATAATCTCAGAACCATTTTCATCTGTTTCCCGTGACGGGAATCCGTCTCCTTTGATATTACCTTCAGGCAGCGCTGCCTATCAATTCCGGGAAAAAGAAAAATCATTTACAAACGGAACTGTCAGGTACAGGTTTGAACATAAACCTTCTCCTGCAGATCCATCTTCCTTTCCTGAGGGTATCGAAGAGACGGCTTTTACCTTTGTAAATACGCCGTATTTATGGGGAGGAAAGTGCACATTTGGCTGTGACTGTTCAGGGCTTGTGCAAACTGTCTTTAAGATTTATGGAATTGTTTTGCCACGGGAT
>CAYZEZ010000045.1:0-21273 GCA_964477295.1 uncultured Bacteroides sp.
GTGATGTCATTGAGGTAAAAAGCATACTTCTCGACAGGGCGCATTTATCGGGTATGATACTTGAAGATGGAACGGCAAACTGGGATATAGTTCCTGAATCAGATGAAGTGGCAGAGGAGGAAGTGGATACCTCCGGTTCGGGGGACATGGATATAAAGATAGCTTTAAAGAAATTTGAGATACGGGATATGGATATATATTATGATGACAGAAGTACCGGTATGAAGGCCGGAATAGAAAATTTTAATTTTCTTCTGTCGGGAGACCTCTCTCAGGATTTTACCAGTTTAAACATCCAATCAGAATCTGAGAAGATTAATTTCTATATGGACGGAATCCGATATATGAAGGATGCCATATTGAAGATGACTTTTGATATTGACGCCGACCTTGCAAATTCTGTTTTCACACTGAAAAAAAACAGTGTGGCAATAAATGCCTTTGAACTACAATTTGACGGCAAAGTGGCCATGCTTGATGAGGAAGCAATCGATGTGGACATAACATTTAATTCTCCTGCAACCGGGTTTAAGAGTCTTCTTTCAATGGTCCCGGCAGTTTATATGCAGGATTTTGAACAGGTTGAAACCGATGGGACATTGTCCTTTTCAGGCGATATCAAAGGTACCATGAAGGGAGAACAAACTCCTTCTGCCAATATACGGTTGCTGGTTGAAAATGCACGATTTGCTTATCCCGACCTGCCAAAATCGGCTGAAAATATTAACATAGATGTCAAAGTGGCTTATGATGGTGTCCAGAATGATAATACTGTTCTGGATGTTAACCAGTTTCATGTTGAGCTGGGAGGTAACCCAGTCGATTTTAACATGCACCTTATCACCCCCATGAGCGATCCGCAGGTGAATGCAAAATTAATGGCCAATATTGATTTCTCCACCCTGGCTGATGTTGTTCCTATGGAAGGAGTGAACCTGCAGGGGATACTGGATGCCAATGTTGAAATGATGGGTAGCATGTCGATGATTGAGAATGAACAGTTTGAGGATTTTCAGGCCGATGGTACTATCCATTTGCAACAGTTTGAACTAAATTCTCCCGACATTCCACAACAGGTCAACATTAAGCAAACCAGATTGAATTTTTCGCCTCAATTTGTTGATCTTGCCACTTTCGACGCGACAATAGGATCGAGTGACTTTCATCTGGATGGGAAACTGGAGAATTTTATTCCCTATATGTTTAAAGAAGGTACGATCCTAGGTTCTCTTAACCTCACTTCCAACCTGATTGACATAAATGAGTTTCTCACCGATGAACCAACAGGGGAAACCGAAGAAACTGAGGATACAACTGCAATGAGTGTTGTTGAAGTCCCGGGTAATATTGATTTTACAATGGTATCAAAGCTGAATAAGATAAAATATGATCAGCTTGATATTGACCATCTTGATGGTTTGATCATTATCAGGGATCAGAAGGTCATGTTATCAAACCTGAGCATGGACCTGTTGCAGGGGAGTATGATGATGTCAGGTGAATACAACACACAGGACATGACCACACCCATGGTGGACTTTAACCTGGATGTAAATCAAATTGACATCCCCTCAGCTTTCAACGCTTTTAATACAGTCAAGCAACTGGTACCTGCAGCTGAAAGGGCTACAGGTAATGTGTCTGCCAAGTTTACATTTACCAGCTTTCTGGATGACCAGATGAATCCGGTTATGAATTCAATTGTAGGAGGCGGCCGCCTGATGTCGAACAGCATTGAGATCAATAACTCAAAGACATTTGAAAAAGTCGGGGATATTCTGAAATCCGATAAATTCAAAGTGATTAAGGTGCAGGATATAGATCTGGATTTTGAGATCAGGGAGGGAAGGATCTATGTTGATCCCTTTGATACGAAAATTGCCGGATATAAAGTGACCATTCAGGGAGACCAGGGATTGGATCAAACCATGAATTACCAGATGAAAATGGCTGTACCAAAATCGCAACTTGGTTCCGGAGCAGGTTCAGCGCTTGATGGCTTAACAGGACTTGCCGGTGACCAGGGAGTAGAACTCGATTTCGGGAATGAACTGGATGTTGCATTCCTGGTGACCGGAACATTTGATGATCCAAAGGTAAGGCCCCAGTTTGAGCAGGGAGCAGGAGCCGTTAAAGACCAGGTGGTTGAACAGGCAAAAGAAAGGGTGGAGCAAGAGGTTAAACAAGTGAAAGAAGATGTTAAGGAAGAGGTAAATAAACAAGCAGAGAAGATTTTGGCGGATGCAGAAAAGCAAGCTGAAACGGTACGCCAGGAAGCTAAAGCAACAGGGGAGAAGCTGGTCAAAGAAGCAGAAGAGCAAGGAGATAAGCTGGTTAAGGAAGCAGGCAGTAATCCAATAAAGAAACGGTTGGCCGAGGAATCTGCAAAGAAACTTAAATCTGAAGCTGAAAAGAAAGCTAATAGACTGGAGGATGAAGCCGATAAAAAAGCAGATGATATTATGAAGATGGCCCAGGAAAAGGCTGATAAACTGAAATAATAAAGAAGAGCCGCAATCGGATGATGCGGCTCTTTTCTTTTTAAAATCTTTTTTCCTGGATCCGGGCCTTTTTCCCGGTGAGTTTTCTGAGGTAGAAGATCCGGGCCCTTCGTACATGCCCTCTTTTATTGAGATCGATTTTATCTATAAAAGGGGAAGAAACAGGGAAAATCCTTTCAACACCAATATTCCCCGACATTTTCCGAACTGTAAAAGTCTCGGTCATGCCTGAACCTCTTCGCTGGAGGACAACTCCCCGAAATTGCTGGATCCTTTCTTTATTTCCTTCACTTATCTTATAATGAACGGTAACGGTATCTCCACTTCCAAATGCAGGTAAGGTATTTTTAGCACCAAATACTTTCTCGACAGCTTTCATTGCTTCCATCGTACTCTGATTTATATTGTCCCAATATTTTACAGACCGCGAAGATAATAAAATATATATTAACTCTGGAGACGTTATTCACATTTTTCTAACAATGATCCAACCCAATCTCATCATCCACATCCACTCCCTTGTTGACTGTCGACTGCAGGCACCTAATGAGGGCTTCCCTTTACCTTGAGATGCTCACCGGTATCTTCAGCTACCTTCTCATACCACCATTCTGGATAGCCCGGCTGATCAGGATACGGGGTTTTACCATATTGATCTCTGATGAATTTGCCGTTTTCCTCTTTTTTAACATTGCCATCAATGTATTTGACAATTAGAAACTCACTAAGCTTTTTCCATTCCTTGAATGTAGTTGAAGCTGTCATTAATGAGTGTTCTGTTATGATTTTCCTGGCCTTATCAGGATCTTCCTTGTACGCCCTGGCAGCCTTCTCATCAACCTCAGATATATTTTTAATGAACTTCTCCTCAAGCTTGGTTTGTAATTTCTTAACATCTGCCGACATATCATTGTATCTCAGGTAACAAAAATTTGTAACCGTATTAAACAACCAGAAAGCCGAAGTGGCAGAGTAAGTTAACAGATCCCCATTACCCACAGCATAATTCTCAGGTATCTCATTTATGCCACAATACATCGGCACATAAACAGAGGTTGCCGCATCATCAACACCAAACCAAAAAATGCCTCCAATCCAATCAGGTAACCAGTTCCTTGATTCTGCGACGAAACTGAAACCGGTCTGCTGGGTGGCTGTTGCCCTTTCATTACAATATGTTTCCCCATTTGCTTCCCATGTTAACGGTCTCCAGCGATAAGGCAGTTCAAATGGTCCGGCACCATAATCTTTTCTCATATCCAGGGGTGTGTCTTCATAATGATCGCGCATGAAATTCATAACATCATGAACCGATATTTTCTGATCGGGCTTTATCCAGAGTGGCATCCTGTTTGTCAGGTTGTCACCCATTGCATAATCCAGGTATTGGCCCATGCCAGAATTAACACGGTTGAAGAATGACCATACCCTGGCCTCACAGAACCTGGCTCCGCTAAAATCAACCGGAGCATATGTGTCGGAAAAGCTGAATTCCCTGTCTTTCCCTTCAAACCAACCTTTTTCCCGGGCAAAATCTATCACATCTTTTGCATACAGACAATTTTCAGGATCTTTTAATGGGAAAGTGGTTATCCTGGCCTGGTTGGCATGGGCTGACACATAACCATCCGGTATCCTTTGAGCTACCCAAACAGCACCCTTGTGACCTGGTCCCTTCCCAATGATTTCCATTATCCAGACTTCATCCTTATCGGAGATAGAAAATGATTCGCCACTGCTGCAATAACCATACTCCGCTACCAGTTCTCCCATTATCCTGATGGCTTCCCTTGCTGATTTTGCCCTTTGAAGGGTAATGTAGATCAGGCTGCCATAATCCATTATACCTAAGGTGTCAGTTAGTCCTGACCTGCCACCATACGTTGTCTCTCCAATAGCTACCTGGTTTTCATTCATGTTGCCAATCACCGAATAGGTATGCCTGGCCTGCTTTATTCTGCCAAGTAACTTACCGGTATCCCATTCATAAATATCCAGCATTGCTCCCGCAGGGTAATCCATTGCCGGCCAGCGATATAATTCTCCATACAAAACATGGGCATCAGCAGCATACGTTATCATGGTTGACCCATTTACAGATGCTCCACGGGTAATTAAGAAATTAGTACAGGCATATTGATTGGTTCCGGTAATGAAAAGCACTATAAGCAGCACTCCGGCAGTAATAATTTTTTTATTCATAGTAATTTTTTTTCTGTCGTCAAATATATATTGTTTTCCATGAAAAGCAATGCTAACAACGTCCGGACTATATATTTAATAACATATTCAAATAATAAATGATGACCATTTATTAACGTACTACCAAAACAAATATTTAAAAATACCGTTTAATAGTTCACAGGTTTTAGGTAACGTAAGGTTTAGTGATTGTAGTGGTTCTGGTTAGTAATCAGGATTTAAGGTGCAGTTTAACACTGCACCTTTTCCTATAGCATATATGTAACCATTTCTTCCCTTAGTTTATCATTTAGTATGTAATGCAATCCTGATGCACGCTGCCTGTTTAATAATAAGAGTATTTCGTCCGCATCTTTCCTCCCCATACCAATATCGCTTAATCTTACCGGGCTGCCGATTGATTTGAAGAATGATTCAAGCTTGTCGATCGCCTGATTTGCATCCCTGCCATTGAAAAGGTGATCCCCTAAAACAGATATCCTTTCATGAAGTATTGGCATCAGTACCCTCAACCATGCCGGATATGCGATAGACAGGGTGGCACCGTGAGCAGTGTCATACAGGTAGGATATTGCATGCCCTAATGCATGGACCCCCCAGTCACCCGATGAACGGCCATACATAGTAAGCCCGTTCAGTGCGTTGGTAGCAGCCCACATCATCCTGGCTCTCAGGTCATAACTATCGAGTGAATTCATTAGCTCTGGTCCAAAAGTAAAAGCTTCCCTGATTATACCTTCAACAAACATGTCGGAAAGGGGTGCATCTCCTTTCCCAAAAAAGTTCTCCATGGCATGGGCTATAAGGTCAACAATCCCATATGCGGTATAGTCAGCAGGAACAGATTGTGTAAAAACAGGATCCATAAATGAATGGACCGGGTACATGGCTTCATTCCTGTATCCTATTTTTTCATGTGTTTCAGTATTTTGAAGAACGGAAACCGGATTCATCTCGGTACCGGTAGCTGCCAGGGTAAGTACTGCAATCAGCGGTATCGACCGGGTGATATCCACCCTGTTTTTCATGACATCCCAACCTTTGCATTTTTCTGCTATACATACACCAATTATTTTGGCAGAATCAATCACACTTCCCCCGCCAACAGCCACGATTAGATCAATATTCTTTTCTAAGCCCAACCGGGCGGCTTCATCCACATCGTCCACCAGGGGATTAGGTTTTATTCCGCTGTACTCAAAAATCTCTGCACCGATTGCATTTAACTGTGCTTTTGTTCTGTCGTAGCTTCCATTTCTTAATACAGATCCCTTGCCATAAACCAGCAATACTTTCTTCCCCAAGTCCTTTGCCGCTTCTCCGAGTGTATCGGTTATATTTTTTCCGAAATGGACCCTGGTAGGATTATACGCAATAAAACTTTCCATGATGCATATTTAATGATTGAATAATTGTTAAAGGTAAACCGAACCGGAGCAACTGTCAGTAGTTGCTCCGGTTACCGATGCGTAACAGTTGATTTCACCACGCCATCTCAAAAGGCCAAGCAGGGCAAAGACCAGCGCCTCTTTGTATTGAATCAGGTTGTCATCCGTGATGACCAGTTTTGCATTCGTGTACTGCCCCAGCCGCTCCATGAGAAACGTGTTATATACACCACCTCCCGTTACAAGGGCATCACCATCACGACTGAGTACCTGCCCGATTTGCCGGGCAATATGCTCGTATAGTGTCCTTAAAATATCATTCCGGTCAATTGATAAACCGGTTACCAGGGGCAGGAAGGATGTGTGGAGCCACTCTTTGCCAAGAGATTTAGGCGGACTCTTTGAATAATAATCTAATTTATTCAGTTTTTTAAGCAGGACAGTATTTACAGAGCCTGTTCTTCCGAGTTCACCATCCTGGTCATATTCCAGTCCGGCCAGTCCGGCCAGTTCATTTAATACAACATTCACAGGGCAGATATCAAAGGCCCTTCTGATTCCCTCATTTTCAAAAGATATATTGGCAAACCCCCCCAGGTTAAGACAATAGCTGTACTGACTGAATAACAGTTCATCTCCGACCGGTACCAGCGGTGCACCCTGTCCTCCGAGGGCAACATCTTTTTTTCTGAAATCACAGACTGTCGGTACGCCTGTCCTGGCTGAAATTTCAGCGCCGGCGCCTATCTGAACGGTTAATCTTTTATCGGGTTGATGGAAAATAGTATGACCGTGCGATGCGATCAGCCCGACCGGCATACCGTTTTCACTGATGAATTGCTTAGCCTGTTGCCCGATAAATCCTCCAAGTTCAACGTCCAGCTGAGCAAGCTGAAGTCCATTGAGCAAATAAGCATTTTTTAATTTGTCTTTCCATGATTGATCATAGGGCAGGGTAGTGCAGCTCAAAATATCATATTCCCATTTCCCGTTTTTATAAAGAAAACGGCAATGTGCCAGATCAAGTCCGTCGAGTGAAGTGCCGGACATGATTCCAAGAACTGTTATAGGATCTTCAGTTTTCGTTCTTCTGTCTTCTGTATTCTAACTTCAGCCTTTCCTTTTACCAATAAAATTCTGTATAATAAAAGGAAATATTGTTTTTATTATCAATAATATAAAGCTCCAGTTCATGTGAGGATCCCTTTGTGATCCTGTCCGGATCAAAGGTATAATAGACCAGGTTATTTTTTGCATCGTATTCAAACAGGGCCCATTCATTATTTATATATCCCTCATAGGATTGAATGCCGGATAAATCATCGGTTACATTGAAGCGAACAGACTTCATGTCAGACATATCCAGAGATTCAGGTATGTTCAGGGATTTGATCTCAGGTTCAGTGGTATCAATAGCCACTGCATACTGTCCAAATGACATGATGTGGGAAAAGACCCATCCATCCTTCCATTCACCGCCTGCATAACTTAACTCGCCTTCTTCATCCACTGAAACCAGGACAGCCTTGTCAGTCAATGAAACGGGAAAGTTATCGGGTTTAATCTTTAATTCAATGGGTAGATGAACCGGAGTATATTTGTTATGCACATGGTGGACTTTCGAATAGGTTGATTCAACCGGATCAGATGTTGAATAGCTAAACGAAATATCGGTATAAAACGCATTCGGGGGGATGGCAAGTTGAATACCATCCCGCTCAAAGTCTGTTTGCTCCTCCCACGATATATGGATGGTCTCACTGGCTGCTGTATCAGGAAATACCAGTGAAGGAGCCTGTTGACCTTTGATACTGAAGGAAAGCTCTGAGTCATTGCCATACACGTCCTTAAGCACAATTCGAATAGTATAAACCGTATCAGGCCCGATGTCAATGATCCCGGAATTGATTGAAGATTCGTATATGCTCAGCCTGTTATTCGGTTCTATATAGGTTTTAAAGACATTCCTGTTGTTTTTCAGTTTTTCCTCGTAATCAATCAGGCTGTTGATATATCGTGACTCGCTAAACGAAAATTCATCCATTTTCATCCGGTTAATCAGCTTTTCATTCACCAGGAGGTCGACAGAAAAGATGCCGCACCTGTTACGAGAGCCATTCAGGAAATCATAAGCCTCAAGTCCCAGTCCCACCTTTCCGGATGCTGTAACTGCTCCTTCCGGAGAAAGTGTATAATTCCCATTAGAACCAATGACAGGAATACTCATTTTTTCAGGTAAATCATTTATCACACTTTTGCTACCCACCGGATAAAGAAATAATGAATAGATAATAGGTTTGATATCATCTTTTATATCAAAGCCAAAGGATAAAACATTCAAGGGATGCTGATTGGCTGCATTCCTTATTTCGAAATGGAGGTGGGGGCCGAACGAGTAACCCGAATTCCCGGAGTTTGCAATTACATCACCTTTTTTTACCGGGAATTGGTCTTTCTCGGGATAAATGTTTATGGCATGTTTCCGGGCTTCATATTGCTTCATCCTGACAAACCGGCTAACTTCCGGAGTGAAATTATTTAGATGTGCATAAACGGTGGTGTATCCTTCAGGGTGGTAAAGGTAGAGAGTTCTGCCATATCCTCCCGATTCTATTTTTATCCTGGAAATATAGCCATCGGCAACTGCATAAACTCGTTTACCTGTTACTCCCTGTGTCTTTATATCTATCCCTGAATGGAAATGGTCCAGCCGGAGCTCAGCGAAATTTCCTGAAAGGTATAAGGGAATGTCGAGCGGTGAGCGGAAATAGTTTTCCGGAAAAGCCATTTGTGCGTATAATCCTGAAAATGATCCTGCGAAAAGATTTATAAGACAAAGAATTCCTGATAATCTCATCCCGGTAAAATCGTTATTTCATTGCAAGAATAAATAATAAATTGTTCTTAAGCGTATGTGTACAAGGATCAGCTGAACCGTTCCCCGCATTTTTATCCGATATCTTTTCAAATAATGACATTTAATTGCGGCTGAATCTCCCACGACAATATTTTCATAAATATTAGAAAAGGGTATGAAAATATTATTATTGTAAGTTACACGATACCAACGATTTAGATAAAATATTTGTGAATGAAAATCATATCCGGACAAATCTAATATTTAATTTCTACTGATTGGATAGCAGAAAACATTTTTTTTGAAATTTCATCAACAATCTTATATTTGTATTAAGAATATCATGTTATGGAAGATTCTCAGATTGATAGTGTAGATACATTAAAAGATAAAGTAAGAAAGGTGGTATCTTTGTATCAGCAGCAGAAAGACAAGAATGATAAGTTAAATAAAGAGAATCAGAAGTTGATAAATAAACTGAAAAGTTCAGAACAAAAGTTAAAGGAACTGGAAAATCAATATAAAAAGCTTAAATTAGCAAAAACTATGATAGCATCAAGTCATGATGTACATGATGCTAAATTGAAGGTAAACAGGATGGTGCGGGAGATCGATAAATGTATTGCTCTTTTAAATAGATGACATTACTGTTTCCAGATGGATGATAAACTGTCAATTAGAATAAACATTGCTGATCGGTATTATCCGTTGAAGATTGAAAGAGGGGATGAGGAAAAGATTAGGAAGGCAGCCAAATTAATAAACGAAAAGGTATTACAATACAAACAGAAGTACATAGATAAAGACATTCAGGACTTTCTGGCGATGGCTGCCCTGCAATATGTAATAAAAGCCCTGGATACCGAACAGCAAATTGAAACAGATAATCTGAAGGAAGATCTGAATGATTTAAATAAAGAATTGGATCAGATTTTAAAGGAAGAGTGATCAGCGTTCTTTTACATAATATTACGATTTAGCCCGCATTGTTTCTTCAATCATTTTTGAAGCTCAACACTTAAAAAATTGGAGATTGGCTCATCTTATCTAGAACAGGCCTCACTCCGGATCTTGTATCCGGAGTCCGAATCTGGACAGTGGACGTTCGAAATTTGACTGGCTGCTCCACCCGTGTAATAAAGGGGTTTTTTAAAATCTTGAGGAAGCATGCGGGCTTTTTATTTGTAGTCTGCGAGTACATAAGTCTACAAGCAGTTAACAGGTAATAGTCCTCATCACACACCCACACTGGCAGGCGGGTGGCTTGAGGACTTATTGCTGATGTGGAATTGATAATTTATATAAATATTTAAATTATGATAGCAGATATTATCATAGGCACTATAGCCCTGGTTGTTGGTGTCGTTGTTACAATAATTTTATTCCAGGTATACCTGAAAAGAAAAAGTAACAATATAATTAAGGATGCAGAAACGGAAGCTGAGGTAATTAAAAAAGATAAGATACTACAGGCAAAGGAAAAATTCCTGCAGCTCAAGTCGGATCATGAGAAAGCCATTAACGAGCGGAACCAGGTTATCCTGTCTGCAGAGAATAAGATAAGGCAAAAGGAAAATGAGCTTTCGGGAAAAATTGAAGAGCTGAACAGGAAAAATAAAGAACTGGATACTATCAGGGAGAACCTTGGAAATCAGATGGATTTGATCGAGAAGCGGACCGAGGAACTTGACAGGGCCCATAAACAACAGGTAGAGCAGTTAGAAGCTATTTCAGGATTATCTGCCCAGGAAGCCAAAGACCAGCTCATAGATTCGCTGAAGGAAGAGGCAAAAACCGAAGCAATGTCGGCTATTAATGAGATCATGGATGAGGCCAAAATGACAGCGAACAGGGAGGGTAAAAAAATAATTATTGAAACCATCCAGCGCGTTGCGGCAGAAACAGCCATTGAAAATTCAGTGACTGTTTTCAATATTGACAGTGACGAAATTAAAGGACGGATCATTGGTCGTGAGGGGAGAAACATCAGGGCTCTTGAAGCCGCTACCGGTGTAGAAATCATTGTCGATGATACTCCTGAAGCGATTATTCTCTCGGGTTTTGATCCGGTTAGAAGGGAAATTGCACGTCTTTCGCTGCATCAATTAGTAACCGACGGACGGATTCATCCCGCCAGGATTGAAGAGGTGGTTCAGAAAACCAAGCAGCAAATTGAGGAAGAGGTAATTGAAGCCGGTAAACGGACCACAATAGACCTGGGTATTCATGGTTTGCACCCTGAACTGATCAGGTTAATCGGGAAGATGAAGTACCGTTCTTCTTACGGACAGAACCTTTTGCAGCACTCACGAGAAGTGGCCAATTTATGTGCCATAATGGCTTCAGAACTTGGACTTAATGCAAAGCTTGCCAAGAGGGCCGGTTTGCTTCATGATATCGGGAAGGTGCCCGATGATGAACCAGAGCTTCCACATGCCGTTCTCGGCATGAAACTGGCTGAAAGGTTCAAGGAGAATTCGGAAATATGCAATGCCATCGGATCCCACCATGATGAAGTTGAGATGAATACTTTGATTGCCCCGATAGTTCAGGTTTGTGATGCCATTTCAGGAGCCAGGCCAGGGGCCAGGAGAGAGGTGGTGGAAGCCTATATCAAACGTCTGAAGGAACTTGAGTCACTTGCCATTTCCTATCCTGGCGTAACCAAAACATATGCTATCCAGGCAGGTCGTGAATTACGGGTTATTGTCGGGAGTGAAAAAGTCTCGGATAAAGAGGCGGAGAGCCTTTCCCTGGATATTGCTAAAAAAATTCAGGATGAAATGACCTACCCGGGCCAGGTTAAAATAACCGTTATTAGAGAAACCCGGGCCGTTAGCTTTGCAAAATAGCAAACCTTGAAGATGAAGGTACTCATTACAGGGACAGCCGGCTTTATTGGATTTTTTCTGGCAAGACAATTACTGGAAGATGGTCATAAAGTGATCGGGATTGACAGTATTAATGATTACTATGATGTAGGATTAAAATATGCGCGGTTAGAAGTAACAGGAATAAAAAAAGATGCCATTCAGTATGGTGTACCTGTTACAAGCACTGTCTATCCTGATTACCATTTTATAAAAATACTTCTTGAAGACCATGACAACCTCATGGGGACATTTCAGAGATATAATCCCGATGCAGTTGTTCACCTGGCTGCCCAGGCCGGAGTAAGGTACAGCCTTACCAATCCTCATGCCTATATTCAGAGTAACATTACAGGTACCTTAAACATGCTGGAAGCATGCAGGCATAATCCCATACAGCATTTCATTTATGCAAGCAGTTCGAGCGTATATGGATTGAACGAGAAGATGCCTTTTTCCGTTCGTGATAATGTAGATCATCCCATCAGTTTGTATGCTGCGAGTAAGAAGTCGAACGAGCTGATGGCACATTCATACAGTCATCTTTTTACTCTGCCAACAACAGGTCTCAGGTTTTTTACGGTTTACGGTCCGTGGGGAAGACCGGATATGGCCCTGTTCATCTTTACCGGTTCTATCCTTAAAGGAAAGCCTATTGATGTTTACAATCATGGACATATGGAAAGAGATTTTACTTATATTGATGATATCATCGGAGGCATTGACAAGATTTTAAAGCAACCTCCTGAGCCTTCTTCCGATTGGAACGGTTTATCGCCCGATCCATCCAGGTCAGTCGCACCGTATCGGTTGTATAATATTGGAAACAATAATCCGGTAAAGCTTATGGATTTCATTCATGCGATTGAATCTGCCACAGGTAAAAAGGCTAGCATGAATTTTATGCCTATTCAACCGGGAGATGTTGAGAAGACATGGGCTGATACCAATGACCTGATGAGTGATTTCGATTATAAACCAGACACGGCAATAATCGAGGGAGTGCGAAAGTTTGTGGATTGGTACAGAGAGTATTACAAGATATGAATCCGGTTTTTCATGCAGGCAACATGCCAATTATCTTTTCTATCTGATCTATCTTATTTTGATTCTTCTCCTTGCTGTAGGCGTTTATAAGGTTATTTAAAACTCTTGTAACTATTTCAATATTACTGCAGGGAACATAGAATTCTTTCCTGGGCTCAATCTTATGCTGCTTAAGGAAAAAATCAATTTCCCTCCTTCCCAGCACCGCACCATGTTTAAATGGATTGATGTAGAACAGTATGTCCTCATCATCTGTTTCGTACAGATCTGAAGAATCTTTATATGCAAGGATAAAGTTCTTCGGTAGGTTTACACCATAAATCGGCAGTCCAAGTCTCTGACCTATAGAAGAATACAGAATTCCTAATGATATAGGGTTTCCCCTTTTCGACTCCAGCACCTTGTTTATGTATGAATTATTTGGGTCATAATAATTTGATTCGTTATCGGAGAATTTATGGATTTTAAAAATAATGTGGTTCAGAATTTTAACCTTTTCCAGTGCAGTAAGGTTATCGTTCAGCTCAATCCATACATCCTTTTTGATCTGTTCAACCTGGTCGTTCACTTCAGTATAAGATAACTCAGGGAACTGAAATCTTGCTACCAGATAAATACCTTCCAGAAGATCATTGAAGCCTTCCCTGATCCACCTCGAAAAATTATTCTCTGTGCTGCTAAACTGAAGTTGATGAATCATATCCTCCAAACGTCCCTGGTGAAACTTGTCGGGACTGCTTTCCCAGGCTTCTTCTAATGCCGGGATGATATTTAATCCCTCTTGCAGGAGGTTCTCTTCCACCATCCTGAACACATCCTCGTTTGGATCATCCAAAAGGTTGATCAGGGCTATTATTTCTCGTTCACTCTTTACCATTCAAGTGGCATTTTACCGGTCTGATATGGGGTAAAACTAATTAAATTCTTAACACAGAGTTTAATAAAAATGATGTACTTTTACACATCTTAATAATTTTATATAAAGTTTCTTGTGTAGCGAGCCTGATTTTTATCAATCATAAAATCATAAAAGGTTATGATTAATAACAAAACAGGCCAGAACGAAGTGTATATCTGCCCGCCGGCGGATAAACCAGATTTTTAATTATTATTTTTTAAATAAATACAAAATTTTAAACGAATGAAAAAAAGACAAACGGCCGTTATTGCAACTATCGTTATAGTACTTTTCCTTATAATTTTCGGAAGCAGGATGTTCCATGTAATAAAACCAGGGGAGAGGGGGGTAGTTTTCAAGAATATTTCCGGAGTATTGGATAAGGATAATATCAGGCAAACCGGTCTGAATATAGTTGCACCATGGAATAATTTGTATAAATACAATGTGAGGGAACAGCAACGGGAAGAAACCATGGACGTACTCGATAAGAGCGGGTTATCGGTTAGCGTGGATATTACAGTCCGCTTTAACCCGTTATATGACCGGATCGGTTACCTGCATGAGGTTTTTGGCCGGGATTTTGTAAATACGCTGGTGGTACCTGAAGTCCGTTCATCAGTAAGGAAGGTAATGGGCAGGTATACTGCAGAGGAGATCTATTCAACCAAAAGGAATGAGGTTGAAGAGGCCATCATACATGAGACCGGGCTAATACTTAAGACCAATAATCTCGACATGCGGGCATTGCTGATCAGATCGATTAATTTGCCTCCTGATATTAAGAAAGCCATCGAGAATAAATTAACCCGTGAGCAGGAATCCCTGGCCATGACCTTTGTCCTTGAAAAGGAAAGGCAGGAAGCAGACAGGAAGCAAATCGAGGCGGAAGGTATCGCTAACTATAACAGAGAAATAAGTGCCAGCCTCACCGATCGCATCCTTACTCTTCGGGGAATAGAAGCCACACAGAAACTGGTTGAATCTCCAAATAGTAAAGTCATCGTTGTTGGAAGCGGGGAAAATGGTCTACCATTAATTCTTGGAGGAAACTAACTAAGAAGGTGCGAAGTACAAGTTACGAGGTGCGGGGTAATACAGGACAATGAAACCTCGTAACTCGTAACTTGTTTATCTGCAAATAATCCCTACATATACCATGATTCAACGAATCCAGACAATATACCTCTTGTTTGCCACCGTCCTTATCTCCCTCATGCATTTTTTCCCTCTTGCAAAAATACTCGGAGGATCCAACGCCATTATAGTATTCAGATCATATGGGTTCTTTAGTGAAAGCATAACCAGTGAGCTGTTGCCTTCCTTCCCGTTCTTTATATTGATTAGTGTTGTTATTATTCTCTATATCCTGGCTATCTTCCTTTATGGAAACAGAAATCTGCAGGCAAGGATTTGCCGGCTAAATATACTTTTGCTGATCGGATCGGTGGGAATGTTGACCTACTACATTATTCATATGTACAGGGCGATGGCTGGTGTGGAATACTCATTTCAAATCACCATCATCTTCCCTTTGATCAGTATTGTATTTACCTGGCTCGCGATCAGGGGGATCGTAAAAGACGAAGCGCTGGTGCGTTCGGTCGATAAGATCCGCTAATAACAAGATATCCTACATGTTTTTGATCGACAGGTTATTGTGACCGGTTATCTTTTCACAATAGTGGCATTTTAAAGTGACTGGCTGCTTATTAATCACGATGAATTTTGTCATAACAACCTGGTTATTTGTAATACATTGCGGATTAACGCATTTAACAATGTCTTCAATTATATCAGGCACCTCTACAACCTTTTTCTCGACTACCTCGTAATCCCGGATGATATTTATTTTTGCCTGCGGAGCTATAAGGGCAATCCTGTCGAGGTCATCTTTCCTGAAAAATACTTCACTCAATTTAATTATTGCCTTTTTCCCTAACTTTTTACTTTCCAGGTTTGTGCCGAAGGTAATCTGGTTTTCCAGGTGGCTCAGCCCAAGGATATCAATTACATTGAACAGCAGTCTGGCAGGGATATGGTCTATCACTGTTCCATTTTTAATCGCACTAACCACGAGTTGTTTTTTCTCAGCCATATTTTTATAATTTATTGTGTTCCTAAAATAGATGTAATAATTGCCATTCGGGTATATACGCCATTAAGTGCCTGTGTGAAGTAATAGGCTTTCAAATTATCGTCAACATCTTCACTGATCTCATTAACCCTGGGAAGAGGATGAAGCACTTTTACTGTTTCTTTAGTATCTTCCAGCATATTGTTTTTCAGTACATATGCATTTTTAACTTTTTCATATTCGATAGGATCTGAAAATCTTTCCTTTTGTACCCGGGTCATATAAATAATATCTGCATCGGCAATGATATCAGTGAAATCCTTATGCTCGTAATATTTCAGGCCTAGGTTATCGAGATAGATCTTATATTCATCCGGCATTTTCAGTTCATCGGGAGATATAAAATTAAAGGTGGTATCGAATTTCGACATAGCCATTAAAAGGGAATGTACTGTACGGCCATATTTCAAATCGCCGACAAGGAAAATGTTCAGGTTATCCAGTCTGTTCTGGGTTTTTCGGATTGAATAGAGGTCGAGCAGGGTTTGTGATGGATGCTGGTTAGCACCATCGCCTGCATTGACAACAGGTACTCCGGCCACTTCACTTGCAAATTTTGCACTTCCTTCCAGCGGGTGTCGCATCACGATAAGATCGCAGTAATTGCTTACAATTTTGATAGTATCCTTGAGGGTTTCTCCCTTTGATGCACTGGTAATGCCAATATCTGCAAATCCAATAATCCTTCCACCCAACCTGTTAACTGCACTTTCAAAACTCAGGCGTGTGCGTGTGGACGGTTCAAAAAACAGTGTGGCAACTACATAACCCTCAAGCAGGGATTGCCTGGGATTTTCTTCAAATTTTGCGGCCAGATCCAGTATCTGAAGATATTCCTCTTTTGAATAATCGTTGATTGAAACTAAGCTTCTACCCTTCATATTTATTGTGGTTTAAATGTTTTTTTTGCGCAATAAAAGTACTCAACAAGTTACCTCGTTATCCCATGTGTTGAAAACAATTGAAAACTTAAAGGGTCTCAATATATTTTATCTCCAATCCCCGGATAAGATGGAGCCTTTGAACAACACTTTCAGCAATGGATCTACTTACGCCGACCTCCAGCTTCACCTGTTCATCGAATTGTTGATCAAGGATCTTTATTCCGGGGGCTTCAACAATTTTCATCACAGCATTGGTCAGATCATATGGAAAATGAAGCTGGTAAACTTCCCGTATTGTTCCGGTAACAATACTGGCATTATCTATAGCATTTGCAGTAGCCGTTTTATAAGCCCTTATCAATCCACCCACTCCAAGCAGCGTTCCGCCGAAATACCGCACTACGATAACAAGTATATTGGTAAGCCGATGGGCTTTGATCTGACCCAGTATTGGTTGTCCGGCTGAATTAGAAGGTTCTCCATCATCATTGATTCGATATTCTGATCGATCGTGTTTAAGAATATAGGCATAGCAATGATGGCGGGCGTCGTGATACTTTTTCCTGATATTTGCAATCATCTCCTCAGCCTGCTCTTTATTTTCAACAGGAAAGGCAAATGAAATAAACCTTGACCCTTTTTCCCTGTAGAGTCCTTCGGATGATTTTTGGATGGTTTTATATGAATCCTTGTCTGTCATACACCTGAATAAGCCAGGATCACAATTGCAACAACGGATAATAAAATACCAAGAATATTCAGTCTTGAAAGCTTTTCCCTGAATAGTATCAATCCAGCCATAACTGACAGGATAACGACTCCCACGTTATTTAATCCGAATACTACAGAGCTGTCGACCGGATTTCCATCTGAAAGTTTGAATGATAAGGCGCTGATTAGAAAATATACTGTTCCAAGGTTTATCAGGCCCAGACACAATCCTGTAAGCAATGTTTTTTTCTTTAAATAGGTTTTCAATGGTATTTTCTTTACCAGGGAGGCAGGTATGCTCAGGAGTGCTGCCATACCAAAAAGTATGGTAGAGAAAAAGGCCAGGTTTGATTCATCAACATACCTTTGCTGAGACAGTTTCATTAATGAGTCGATTAATCCCATCCCGAGAAATAAAATAAAAGGAAGGTAGATTAACCGGGCCTGAAGATTCAGCTTGCCTTTTTTGAAAATAGTAAAAAAGACCCCTGCCAGTGCAAGGATAATACCTGCAAGCTTTATCGGTGTTAGCTTGTCTGCAGGATCGATAATTATTGAAAAACAGATTGGGAAAACAACAGACATCTTAGCAGCCACGCTTGTTATAGCAATACCAACCTGCTGGGAGGATGCAGCTGTGACAATGAAAAAAATCAGAAACAGGCTACCAATGAGCAGGGCCATTATAAAGAAAAACAGAGGGGGATTAAACGTTGAATCCGACAATATCCCACTCAGGATGAAACCCAGAATAGCAGCTGTAAAGTAATTAATTACAATGATTGGAAGAGTGCTGATCCGGTACCTCTCAGCCATCCTGAAAATAATGAGGATTATAGTAGAGAATACAATGCTAAGTGCAAGAAAATACATTCAGGATTGAGGGATTAATTCAAAAAAAAACAGGTTCGAGCAGGAACCTGTTTTTTAGTCATTATAGTTTTAGTTTCTTTTCGATTTCATCTATCTGCAACCTGAATCGTTTGTCTGTTTCGATCAGGTTATTGACTGTTTTGCAAGCGTGCAAAACAGTTGCATGGTCTTTTCCCCCGATCTGAGATCCAATAGTTGCCAGTGATGCTTTTGTCATGTTTTTTGAAAAGAACATGGCCACCTGTCTTGCCTGAACAATCTCCCTCTTCCTGGTTTTCGACTGAATCTGGTCTAAGGGGATATTAAAGAAATTACAAACAATCTTTTGTATGTAATCAATAGAAATCTCACGCTTTGTATTTTTGATCAGCTTGTCGATCATATCCTTTGCAAGCTCCAGTGTTATTTCCTTTCTGTTTAAAGTTGATTGAGCAAGCAATGAAATAAGCGCTCCTTCCAGTTCCCGGATATTATCTGTGATATGAGTGGCTATATATTCAATCACTTCTTCAGGTAGTTCGATGCCATCTTTATAGATCTTTTGTTTTAAGATAGCAATCCTTGTTTCATAATCAGGAGTTTGAAGATCTGCTGACAACCCCCATTTAAACCTTGAAAGCAGCCTTTGCTCAAGTCCCTGCAATTCAACAGGCGGTTTGTCTGAAGTAAGAATCAATTGCTTTCCTGATTGATGGAGGTGGTTGAAAATATGGAAAAAGGTATCCTGAGTTTTTTCCTTTCCGGCAAATTCATGAACATCATCGATAATCAGTATATCGATCATCTGGTAGAAGTGAAGGAAATCGTTTTTGTTATTGTTCCTTATCGAATCAACAAACTGTGTCTGAAATTTATTCGCATTAACATAAAGGACAATTTTGTCTGCCAGCTTTTCTTTTACCTGAATTCCAATGGCCTGTGCCAGATGGGTTTTACCTAATCCTGATTCACCATATATGAGTAACGGATTAAAGGCAGTGCCTCCCGGATTATTTGCCACGGCAAAACTGGCTGAACGGGCCAGCCGGTTACAATCTCCTTCAACAAAGTTGGTAAAAGAATATTCGGGATTTAATTGTGGATCAATGTTCAGCTTTTTTAAGCCGGGGATAACAAAAGGATTTTTAATAGAAGTGCTTTCCGTATCAATAGGTACAGAGAGTGGTCTGTTGTTTAAATCCTTCTGATTCTTTGCAGGTAACTTAACAGTGTAAGGTTTGGCATTGGAATATCCATTGTTCTCCATCACAACACTGTATTCAAGTTTCGCATCAATCCCAAGCTCCTTTCTTATAACCTTCCTGAGTATATCAATATATTGCTCTTCCAGGTACTCATAAAAGAAAGGGCTGGGTACCTGAATGGTTAAGATATTATTCTCAAGCTTAATAGGAACAATTGGTTCAAACCACGTTCTGAAACTTATGGAAGGTACATTATCCTTGATGACAGTTAAACATTTCTTCCAAACCTCTTCGTGCATCAGACGATTCAATTTAAAGGGTAAATAGCTTTCTTAATTTTTTGGTTAAGGTTAAGCTAAGATTGTGAAAAAAAAGAGAAAAAAAAAGTAACAAAACACTTGATTTTTAAGAAATAGTTATATGGTTTTTATTATCAGTGTTTTAACAATTGAAAAAAAATAAAAAAAATTTATTGAATTGATAGTCAGTGATTTATGCAGAATCTATCTTAATAAATTGTTAACTAAACATTTAAATAATATTAATTGAACCTATTAGTTTATTCAGAGCATAATATTGCAAAATTTTGTCAAAGAATTATGGTGATTTATCAAATCAAAGAAAGCTTAAAAACGCAATTTCGGCGTAACTAATAAATATAACGAAAAAAAAGCAATTATTACTTCTTCTTTTTGTCTGATTTCCCACCAAACACAGAAACATTAATATACTTTTTCGGATTCTCCTGTAAATCAATAAGTAACTGGTCCAGGTCACGAGAAACATCTTCAATGTGCCTGTATAATGTGTCATTATTAACCAGCATGCCAAGGGTACCCTCCCCGTCATTTATTTTCTTCAGGAGGATGTGGGTTTGTTCAAGGGTAAGGTTGGTATTTTCAATAGTAGCCTTCAGGTTAGCCTGGGCTAATGAGTCAGAAACGACTGCGAAATTTTGAATGGCCTCTGTGATAGCCTTATTATTTTCTGACAGGTTCTTTGTGATAGACTCTATATGTCCTATCATTAACCTGAGCTTGCTGTTGGCAGTAAGCATGTCGCTGACATTCTCACTGCTCTCCTCAAGATTTTTAATCGACAATTTCAATGCGTTCATCGTTTCATTATCAAAGACATAATGTAAATTGTGCAACAGTGAATCGATAGTAACAATAAGTTTTTCAGCCTTGTCTTTGACAGGTAACAGCTGCTCTTCCAGCTGCTGGTCGAGTCCAAATTTATATACCGATATCAAAGTGTCCCCATCCGAATAAAATTCATTATTGTCTGCAAGATGGATCTGAACAGCCTTTGTTCCAAGAAGGTCGGCACTGAATATTTCAGATACAGAGCCTACAGGTATTTTATGTAACTTATGAACACCTAAAACTATTGTAAGCTTACCACTGCCGTCATCATTGAAATATATGTCATCTACTTGCCCTATTTTGTAGCCATTCATTAATACTTTTGAGTTAACTTCGAGTCCGCCGATTTGATCATATACAGCATAGTAGTCATTGGTGGCTTTTAAAATATTTCTTCCTTTCAGGAAATTCAAGCCCCAGATGACAACTGCAATTGAAATGGTGATAATAATTCCTAATCTGACTTCATTTGATAATTTCATGGAAACGGGAAGTATATAATATTGTAGGCTAAAAGTAATCAATTTAGCTCATCCAGTGCATCCTTTACCGGGATAATTTTGTTGTTTTTTA
>CAYZEZ010000046.1:0-21246 GCA_964477295.1 uncultured Bacteroides sp.
AAGGATCCTCAGCAACATGGAAGGTTATATTGATCTTATCCGTAAATCTTTTTGCCAAACCCCGTGTAAGCGCACCACCACCAGCCATGTAAATACCGCGGTTTACAATATCGGCATATAATTCCGGAGGGGTTTGCTCAAGTACACCAAGGATGGCTGTCTCTATCTTTGATATGGATTTATCAAGACAGTGCGCAATTTCCTGGTATGAAATAGGTATCTCTACAGGCATGGCGGTCATCAGGTTCGGCCCCCTCACCATATAATCAGTAGGCGGTTCTTCAAGGTCAGGAAGTCCGGAGCCAACAGCTATTTTAATGTCCTCGGCCGTCCTTTCTCCGATTTTAATATTGTGCTGATGCCTCATATATGCCTGAATATCTGTTGTAAAACCATCTCCGGCGATTCGTATGGACTGGTTGCAGACAATTCCTCCCAGGGCAATAACAGCAATTTCTGTGGTACCGCCCCCTATGTCGACTACCATACTGCCTTCCGGTGCTTCAACGTCGATACCAATTCCAATTGCTGCTGCCATGGGTTCAAAGATCATGTATACATCACGCCCCCCGGCATGTTCTGATGAATCCCTTACCGCCCTTACTTCAACTTCGGTACTGCCTGATGGTATGCATACAACCATCCTTAACGCGGGAGTAAATAATTTTGGTTTCCTGTTGATCATCTTGATCATACCCCTTATCATCTGCTCAGCCGCATTAAAATCGGCTATCACCCCGTCTCGCAAAGGCCTTATTGTTTTTATGTTTTCATGGGTTTTCCCATGCATTTGACGTGCTTTCTCCCCGATGGCAATCAACTTCCCGGTAGTTTGATCCATTGCCACAATAGACGGCTCATTTACAACCACTTTGTCATTATGTATGATGATGGTGTTGGCCGTACCCAGATCTATAGCAATTTCCTGAGTTAAAAATGAAAAAATCCCCATTTATTCCTTCCCTTATTCTAAAATTGTTAATCCTGAAGACCCTCTTTCAAGCTATTTATAATCAAAGCTTTAAATATACTAAAAATGTTGACACCTCAGCTCTAATGCTTAAAATGTCTTATCCCGGTAAATACCATGGCCATGTTATGTTCATCACAAAAAGCAATAGAGTCTTTATCTCTGATCGATCCGCCTGGCTGTATAACTGCCTTTATACCAGACTCATGTGCAATCTTAACACAATCCGGAAAAGGGAAATACGCATCCGATGCCATCACCGCTCCATTGAGCTTGAACTTAAAATTTGTTGCTTTTACTATTGCCTGTTTCAACGCATCAACTCTTGATGTTTGTCCCACACCGCTTGCAATCAGTTGTCCGTTTCTGGCCAGCACGATGGTATTTGATTTTGAATGCTTCACCAGCTTGTTAGCAAATAACAGGTCGTTTATTTCATCCCTGTCGGGTTCTCTTTTTGTGACTGTTTTAAGATCACCGGCTGATTCGGTTACTGTATCCCTGTCCTGGACCATCACACCATTCAGCAACGAACGGAACTGTTTACCAGGCAAGTCAAATTCTTTTATCCTCAGAATTATACGGTTTTTCTTCTGCATCAGGATCTCCAGTGCTTTATCGTTGAAAACCGGAGCAATGATCACCTCAAAGAATAATTTATTAATCTCCTCTGCAGTTGTTGCATCCACCTCACTGTTGGTAACCAATATCCCTCCAAATGCTGAAATGGGATCACCCGCAAGGGCATCCTTCCATGATTCAAGCAAGGTGTCCCTGGAGGCAAGCCCACAGGCATTATTATGTTTTAATATGGCAAAGGTTAGTGTATTAAAATCCCTTATCAGGCATATCGCCGCATCGATATCGAGCAAATTGTTATAAGAGATTTCCTTACCTGATATCTTTTCAAACATCTTATCGAAATCACCGAAAAAGCTTCCATTCTGATGGGGATTTTCGCCATAACGCAGTGCGGATCCTCCGGGAATACTACTTTTAAATACGTCCCCTTTGTCCGGGGTGAAATAATTAAAAATATTCACATCGTAATGGGAGCTGGCATGAAAAGCCTCAGCGGCATATTGCTTCCTGTCATCCAGGCTTGAATTACCCTGTTTCTCATTCAGCAGATTCAGAAATCCCTGGTATTGATCTTTTGAAGAAACAATAAGGACATCATGATAATTTTTTGCTGCCGCACGGATCAGGGTTATCCCTCCAATGTCGATCTTTTCAATGATCTTCTCATCAGAGGCTCCCGACCTGACCGTTTCTTCAAAGGGATAAAGGTCTACTATAACCAAATCGATACCGGTAATATCATACTCTTTTATTTCTTTTAAATCAGATTCCTCGTTTCTTCTGAAAAGGATACCACCAAAAATTTTTGGATGCAATGTCTTCACGCGTCCGCCTAAAATGGCAGGGTATCCTGTGATCGATTCCACAGATTCAACGGGTACACCGTGGTCGGTTATAAATTTCCGGGTTCCGCCGGTGGAAATAATGTTAATAGATAATTCATCTAGTTTTTTGATGACTTCCTCTAATCCCTCCTTGTTGTATGTTGAAATCAGAGCAGTCCTAATTCTTTTTAAATCAGTCATTTAGGGTAGTTGATTAAATTTGGACAAAGATATTAAAAATGTTCCTAAAAATTGGGTAAATTTGTAATGAAACGTCCATGATAATATTTTCATTATTGTCACAAAAGTAAATGAAAATATGATCATGGTAAGTTACATGAGGCCATATATAAATAAATATATTTTCTCATGAAACGAGCATGAATTAATTTAATCATGAAAATCAGAACGGTAATGATTAAATTTTTCATGAGAGAGTGAAGTGGTTGCACATGTTCTAAATTTTTTAATCAATTTATTTTCAAATGATTATAAAAATTGAAGCGTGTGAAATCAAATGTTGCAGGATTTCAGCATCTTAGAGTAAACACATATTTTCGGGAGTGGCTGATCCGGGAAGTAAAGATATGCACTCTTTGAATTTTTTATAAAATGAAAAACATAAAATTAGTCTTCGAGAGCATATTATTTGCACTCAGGGCAGTCATCATAAACAGGCTGCGAACTTTTCTCTCGTTGCTTGGAATTACAATCGGGATTTTTGCCATTATATCCGTTTTCACTGTTATTGATTCTCTGGAAAGTAATATCAGGGAAAGCCTCGCCAGTTTTGGTGATAATGTCACCTATATTGAAAAATGGCCATGGGCGCCTGAGGAGGGAGAAGATTATGAATGGTGGCAATACTTGAACAGGCCCGTCCCGAAAATGCAAGAATACAAAGCACTGAAGAACCGTTCACAATATGCACAGGTCATTGGTTTCTTTGCTTTTGCCAACAAACCGGTTGAATATAAAAATAATTCAATCGACCAGGTAAACATCTGGGGATGTACCGACGAGTTTGAAGACCTGCGTGAATTCGAATTATCCCAGGGCCGGTTTCTGACAAGTTTTGAATTTTCGAGTGGTAAAAACCTGGCGGTGATCGGTTCTACCATCGCCGAAAAATTGTTTGAAGGCACCAGTCCGCTAGGCAAAAAGATCAAGGTTGGGGGCAGTAAGGTAACTGTTATTGGTGTTTTTAATAAAGAGGGCATGAGCATTTTTGGCGGAGGATCAATGGATGAGGTCATTTTCTTTCCTGTTCAATACCTTGCCAGGATGATTGATATAAAAACCGATAATGCCGGTCCGATGATCTGGGTTATGGCCAAACCAAACATCACCAATAATGAGATGAAAAATGAGATCAGGTCTATTTTAAGGTCAGAGCGCCGGTTAAAACCAAGGGCCAGGGATACATTTGCCTTGAATCAAACCAGCATGATTTCACAGGGGCTTGACCAGGTTTTCAAGGTAATCAATATAGCCGGGTTTTTCATTGGTATTTTTTCCATACTGGTGGGGGGGTTCGGAATTGCCAATATCATGTTTGTTTCAGTCAAGGAAAGAACAACCCAGATTGGGATTCAAAAGGCACTGGGAGCAAAGAAGTTTTTTATTCTGACCCAGTTCCTGTCTGAAGCTGTTATCCTTGCCCTGGCGGGAGGAATTATCGGATTATTGCTGGTATTTGGATTAGCTTCCCTGGCTACCTATGCTAATTTACTGGGATCTTTTAAAATCACCCTGACTGCCGGCAACATCATTCTCGGGTTATCCATTTCTGCAATCATAGGAATAATATCAGGATTTGCACCGGCCAACTCTGCAGCAAAGATGGACCCTGTAAACGCAATCAATTCTACTTTCTAGAGTCATTCCAAACTAGTCTCGGAATCTGATATCATGGGAGATGCTGAAACCCTGACCTATGTCAGGGCAGGCAAGTTCAGCATGACGACACCTATATTATCCCGTACAACATCCGGCCTATCAACATATAAATTAACAGGCTGACGATGTCGTTCATGGTGGTAATGAATGGTCCCGTAGCCAGGGCAGGATCAATCTTCAACCGCTCGAGCAATAAGGGAATGAAGGTCCCGAAAACCGATGCAAAAATAATCACTGAGAATAAAGCCGAACTCACCGAAAGGGTGAGTGCAAGGGTTTCTTTCTGAATCAGGTTATAGGCCAGGGCAATGGCTGAAAGAGTAATCCCGTTCATCACAGCAACAGAAAGTTCTTTCAGCAGTTTCTTACCGGTTGTTTCAAGGATCAATGTTTTACTGGCCAGCCCCTGGACAATAATGGCCGATGATTGTACTCCCACATTCCCCCCCATAGCACCAATCAGTGGTATAAAAAAGGCCATTTCAGGATAGATTCTGAACTCTTCCTCATATCCACCCAGAATGAGAGCTGCCAGGATACCTCCCATCAAACCGATAAACAACCATGGTAACCTTGCCCGGGTTAACAGGAATACGTTATCCGAGGGTTCAACATCCTCTGTAATACCTGATGCCAGCTGGAAATCCCTTTCCGCCTCTTCCTGCATCACATCAACCACATCATCGATAGTAATACGTCCTAATAACCGGCCAATGGAATCGACAACTGGCAGTGCAACCAGGTCATATTTCCGCATAATATTAGCTACATCTTCACGATGAGTATCGGTTTTAACAGATATAATATCAGATTTATATAAATTGGTTACCTTCTCGTTTCTGTTGGAAAGCAACAGTCTCTTTAAAGATAAGGTCCCTTTCAAAATACCAGATTCATCCACAACATAGATGAAATAAACTTCATCTACATCCTCTGCCTGCTTTCTCATTTCACGCAAACAAGTAGGGATATCCCAGCTTTCAACCACCTTGATAAGTTCCTTGGCCATCAAACCACCAGCCGTTTCCTCATGATAACTCAGCAGATCAACAATATCACCGGCCAGTTCAACATCTTTTATATGCTGTAATACTTCCTCCTGCATATCTTCTGATAACTCACCGATCACATCGGCTGCATCATCAGAATCCATCTCATGGATAAACTGCCTGGCTATTTCTTTCCCGGATAATGCCTTCAGGAACCATTCTCTTCTGTCGTCTTCGAGCTCAATGATAACATCGGCCCGTTTCTCCCCATCCAGCAAACCATAGAGGAATTTTGCCTCCTCCATCGACAACACATTAAAGATCTCGGCAATATCCGCAGCATGCAGGGTCTGAACAAGAGTCAAAACCGACTTCTTGTTTTCCTGTTCGATCAGCTTCTGCAGATTGTCGATATATTCCCTTGTAATTTTATGCGGCATATGAAGAAGTTGATGAGTGCCAGGTACTGGGCAAAGGGTGTGGAATTGGGTTAATTAATTGTAATTCAATTCGATTGCGAATATACTTAATTCCTATTAATTAACTCAAGTTGCCATGTACTGGGCACTAATTATTTGGTAAAGTATTAATAGTCAATAACATAAATTAAAATAGTAGTTAAATTCGTATCATTTACTAATTCATATATGGCTGTTATTCAGACACCTGGCAACTAGTAACTCGTAACTGGCAATTTAAATTAATTAATTCCCTGCAACCAGGAAGTTAATATTACAAACTGTGAAATATTAAGTTGTTCCGGCCTTTTCGATAAAAGTTCATGATCCGGATGATTTTCCGGTAACAGTTGTTTGATTGAGTTACGGATCATTTTCCTTCGCTGATTAAAGGAAGCTTTAACTATCCTTGAAAAAAGATTTTCATCGCAATCCAGATGCCTGGTATCTTTCCTGACCAGCCTGATCACAGCAGAACTTACCCCGGGGACCGGATAAAATACCTTCGGTCCGACAGTGAATAGATAATCAACTGAAAAATAGGCCTGCAACAGAACGGATAAAATACCATAGGTCTTTGAGCCATGGGGTGCTGAAATTCTCTCAGCCACTTCTTTCTGCACCATGCAAACCACCTCAAGAACCTGGTCACGATGCTCCAGTATTTTAAAGAAGACCTGGCTTGAGATATTGTAAGGCAGGTTCCCTATGATGGCAACAGGTTTTGATGTAATCTCCCGTGGATCCATTTTCAGGAAATTCCTGCACAGGATACGGTCATGCTTATCAGGGAATTTATCCTTAAGGGTTGTAATGTTTCCCTGGTCAATTTCAACTGCCCATGTGGTGTAACGGTCCGTCTGAAACAGGATCTTTGTCAGGATACCTGAACCCGCTCCCACTTCAACAACATGATCCACCACATTAGCTTCCAACGCGTTTACAATCTTGCGTGCAATGTTTTCATCTTTCAGGTAGTGCTGACCTAAACTTTTTTTTGGTCTGAGGTGATTCATTTTCGTTTTCCTTAACCTAGAATCCCAATGGTCTTTGCAGTTAAATTAATTAAGTTTGCCAAAATAACAAAATCGTGAATCGTCAAATGCGAAGCATTCGATGAAAGCAAATGAGAATCATTCGCAAGGCAGGTTGTGACTGTAGGCTTGTGCGAGCCGGGCAATCGTGAATCGATTGTGTGGGTGTGGGTTTTGGGCAATGTTAAAACAGGACAGACAAATTTTACAAACAGTATCTAATGAAAAAAATTCGAAATCCTTTCGTGGGATTGGAAGGATTCAATTGTTTCGGATGTAATCCAGGCAATCCGATTGGTCTTAAGATGAACTTTGTTGAAGACGGTGATTATGTGACATCGGAATGGGAACCATCAGATCACTTCCAGGGATACCTGAATGTGCTGCATGGTGGCATACAGGCCACCTTAATGGATGAAATTGCCAGCTGGACAGTTTATGTAAAAACCAGAACAGCCGGGGTTACCTCAGCTATTCACTCCCGCTTCATTAAACCTGTTTATATAAATAAAGGAAATATCAGGCTGACATGCCGCCTGATTAAACAGGAGCAAAAACTTGCCACTCTGGAAGTCAAGTTATATAATGCCGGCAATGAAATTTGCAGTGAGTCAGAAATAGAATATTTCATTTACCCGGAAGAAATTGCCAGGAGAAGATTGTATTTTCCTGATATGGACAGCTTTTATTACGGCACAGAGGAATCAGGAAACGAAAAGGAAAAATCATGAAGTACAATTTTGATGAAATCATTTCCAGGGAAGGGACAGATTGTATCAAATACGATTATCGCAAGGAATATTTTGGCACCACCGATGTTATTCCCATGTGGGTTGCCGATATGGATTTCAAAACACCTGATTTTGTATTGGAAGCCATTCTCAAAAGGACCGAACATGAAATCCTTGGTTATTCGATAAGGCCTGAAGGTTTCTACCAATCGGCTATCGATTGGTTCATGAACCGTCAGAAATGGAAGATCAGCAGTGAGTGGATGGTTTTTACTCCGGGTGTGGTCCCGGCATTAAATTTTGCGGTCAATGCTTTTAGTAAACCAGGTGAGAAAGTCATTGTACAGCCCCCTGTTTACCATCCCTTTTTTCATGTAATTAAAGGAAATGGCCGGAAGGTGCTTGAAAATCCGCTGAAACTTGTGAATGGTAAGTATACGATGGATCTTGAACAGCTTGCCGGAAAGATTGACCAGGAGGTTAAAATGATATTGATCAGCCATCCGCACAATCCGGTAGGCAGGGTATGGCAAAAAGAAGAATTGCACGACCTGGCATCTTTATGCATCGAGAACAAGATTATCATGATCTCCGATGAGATCCATTCAGACCTTATACTACCGGGACATGAGCATATACCGCTGGCAAGCATTTCAGAAGAGATTGCCAGGATGACCGTAACCTGTGTTGCCCCGAGTAAAACATTTAACCTGGCCGGGATGTCTACATCACTGGCAGTTATTCCAAACGAGAGACTAAGAAAGCGATTCAGTCACCAGATAGAACAAGCCCATTTATGGTTGGGGAATATTTTCGGGAACATTGCACTTGAGGCAGCATACAGGCATGGTAATGATTGGTTAGACCAGCTGCTGAGCTATCTGTCAGGGAATATTGATTACCTGAGATCATTTCTGAAGCGGGAATTACCTCAGATTAAACTGGTTGAACCCGAAGGCACCTATCTTTTATGGCTTGATATGTCGGGACTGGGGATGAAAGATGATGAGTTAAAACAGTTCATGATTGAAAAAGCAGGTCTGGGATGCAATGACGGTCCCAGTTTCGGTACCGGGGGAACCGGATACCAGAGATTGAATGTGGCCTGCCCGAGATCGGTATTAAAGAAGGCGCTAAACCGGTTAAAGGAGGCAGTTGACCGTTTGTAAAGTCATTCCGAATTCAACTGCCTTCCTGCGCCGGCGGGGCAGACAAGTTCAGGATGACTTATTGATTGAAGTCATTCCGAATTCATTTCGGAATCTCCATATAAATCTGATTGATCTTTGATTTCGAAATAAATGAGTAAATTAATGGGCTCAAAATTTAATGAAGACCAGGTCAACCATATCTTTTAGAATTGCACTCGGTTTTGGGATTTTAATCTTAGCCATCCTGATAAGTAGTTTTCTTACCAGCAGGAGTATTAAGCAGATTAACCGGCTTAGAAATTCACTGTCTGAAACTATCGATCCCGGGATTGCTTTACTGCATCATTACCTTGACCAGGTGCAGCTTTCAGAAAGACTTTTTTTTCATTACCTGCTCACCGATCCGTCGACAGGATCATCTGATCTTGAAAAGATTAATCGCTTGCGGCTGGAGGTATTGCCTGGAATGTCAACCGATATATTGAAACTATCGGATTACTGGACTACCTGGGAGCAGGAACAAATTGTATGGATTAACAACCAGCTTACCGAAAACATTTTCCAACTACAGGACAGTCTTACTTATTTTTTCATATCAACAAATATTGGTCCCAGGGATGACTCAGGAGTATTTGCATCCCTTGAACAGCTTACTTCATCCTATGAGAAGGTTTACGGGGAGATTAATCTTTTAAATGACAAACTTGATAGGTTACGTATGGAGAAAAAAGCCGGCCTTGATGCCATGATCTCAGAATCCGGGCGTTTTATTATTATAGTACAGCTTCTTATCTCCTTAGTTGCCCTGGTTACTGCCTTTTTACTCATCCGTTCACTTGTTAAACCTGTATTCCTGTTCCGTAAGGTGCTCTCGGAAATAAGCAGAGGAGAATTACCCGGGAATAAAATCCCTGAAGGGAGAGATGAACTGGGCCAGATGGCGGTAGCATTGAATACTCTGATCCGGAACCTGCGGTCATTATCCACTTTCTCCCAGGAAATAGGAAAGGGTAATTATGACAGTAAATTTACCCCTTTGGGTAAGAATGATATACTGGGAAATTCACTCCTGATGATGAGGGAAAATCTCATGAATGCTGCCATAGAAGAATCAAAACATAAGGAAGAGGATGAGATCAGGAACTGGTCCACACAGGGGATTGCCCGGTTCAATGAAATTCTCAGGGAGTATTCCAACCAGTTTGAAAATCTTACCCAGCATGTGATCAGCAACCTGGTAAAATACCTGGAAGCCAACGTAGGAGGATTATACCTGATTAATAAAAAACCGGAAGAGGATCCTGTGATCGAGCTGGTGACCAGTTATGCATACAACAGGCAAAAGTATGTTAAGAAGGAATTTGCTGTAGGAGAAGGGTTGATTGGCAGGTGTGTTCAGGAATCGGAGACCATTTACATGACAGATGTTCCGGCAGATTATTTAAAAATTAAGTCGGGATTGGGAGAAGAACGGCCCACCTGTTTATTAATTTCTCCCTTAAAATTTAACGAAGAGATCATCGGCGTGGTTGAACTTGCCTCCATTAAAGAGTTTAAGCCCCACCAGGTTGAATTTGTCGAAAAGATCGGCACCAGTATTGCTTCATCCCTGGCATCCACTGTGGCATCGACGCTTGAAAAAACCACATCACATTTTGATGCGATCATTTCCGGTAAGCTTCCCGAAAGCAAGGAATCGGTTAAAGAAGAGCTCAATAAAGTTAAGTTTATCAGCGAACAGGTAAAAAGAAGGGAGCAGGAACTAAAAGATCATCTAAAAAATTTATAGTTTTGCCGTGCATTTAAAAAACCTGTTCGGGATGTAGCGCAGCCAGGTTAGCGCGCCACGTTCGGGACGTGGAGGTCGTGAGTTCGAATCTCACCATCCCGACAACAGAAAAGTCTGGCATGAAATGCCGGACTTTTTTATTGCAGCGCCTCAAGCTTGCTTGAAAGGTGCTGTAATGAAAAAGGACAGGATGAGTGAAACGAATCCAAACTTTTCTTTTGTCCATCCTAAAAGGAGATCACAAGGACGCAAAGCGGACTTGTAATCTCACACAGCGAGTAAAGGGATGTTTTTGTTTTCGATAATTCCAGTAAAGTTCCCGTTTTAACGTTTCCTCACTGCATAAACTTTATTGTTCGTAATCAAATGATTTATCAGGATAAGGTGGTGGTGGCGGTACCGGTCGCGGATCTTTTTCAATCATCTCCAACAGGTACCCGATGGCTGCTTCCAGCTGGGCATCTCTTCCATTGTAAGTACCGTGCGGGAGATTATCAACCACAATATCCGGATCTACCCCGTGGCCTTCGATCAACCAGTTCCCGTTTTCATCATATACTCCGGTCATGGCTGCTGTGGCATTTCCCCTGTCAACCAGCATAGTTACATTCGAGCTTAACCAGATCTCACCTCCCCAGGTCCTGGTTCCCATTATCTTTCCAAGCCCCAGCCTGCGGAATCCTTCGGCAAACGCTTCCCCGTCTGAAGCGGTTCTTTCATTGACCAGTACGATCATATGTCCCCTGAAGGCATATTGCATGTTCCAGGAGGACTGACCCTTCCTTGGCGCCCAGTACATCCATACCTTACGCATCAGTTTCTCCAGTATCCAGGCATCGATGTTGCCCCCGCGATTATGCCGGACATCAATGATGAGACCCTGTTTTTTAAATACTGGATAATATCCTTTCATAAACTCGGTGAAATTGCCTGAACCCATGGCACGCAGGTGCAGATACCCGATCTTTCCATCACTTTTATCTTCCGTTTCAAGCCTGCGGGTGTATTCCCACTCCCTGTATCGCAGGTTTGACTCTTCACCGGTGGAAATGGGTTTTACAATTTCATCGTAGGTGTTCCCATCTGCACTTTTAAGACCAAGACGTACCTGCTTTTTATTTAATCGCATCAGCAGTGCTGCAGGGTGTTCAGCTTCAAGAACCGGTATTCCGTTGATTTTTATGATAATATCTCCTTCTTTTATTTTACTTTGGGTTTTCCCAAGCGGAGAAAGCTCCTCAGGGTAATCCGGATCGGATCGATAAATATGCATGATCCTGTATCCCCCTGCAGATTCATCTTTTTGCAGTCGTGCACCAAGGGCAGCAGGCGGTGAGCTTGTGGTGCCGCTTCTTATATCTCCTCCCCCCACAAAGATATGAAGGGCCGACAGTTCCCCGTGCATCTGTGCAATCAGGTTGTTCAGTTCTTCCCGGTCGGTTACCCTGTCAACCAGGGGGAAATGCCTGTCGAAAACCCCATTCCAGTCGACCCCGTGAAGGTTTGGATCATAAAAATAATCCCGTTCCAATCTCCATGCATCCCTGAAGATCTGCTTCCATTCTTCAACGGGATCCACGATAAAGCTCCAACCGGAAAGATCCACTTTATTTTCACTGAGCTTGGACGGTTCATTCCCGTTGGCATCAATTACATAATAATCGCTTCCCTTCCTGACCAGGATCTTCTTGCCATCGCCAGAAAGCTCAAAACCCCTTATCCCTGACAGAACATTCTTAGGTTCAGGATTTTCGTTGGTGATCTTTAGTGATTTAAGGATCGTTTCAGGTTTGTCTGTCCCCGTTACATTATCCGTAAAGAAAAGGTGTGTTTTTGTCAGGGCTATATCGTTGTAGTTCCCTCCCTTAAGAGGTACCTCGTACAAGCGGGATCCGAGATCATCAAGATCAATTTTAACTTCTATAACTTTCTTATCTGATGTACTCTCGCCTGATTTCTCTTTTTTCTTTTTCGAGTTCTCCTTCTTCATATCCCCATCCTTTTCTTCCTCATCTGACATCAATTCATTTTTCTCGAGAAATGGCCACTTATGATCTTCCTGCAGTGCAATCATATATATCTTCCTGGTTCGTGTATAGTAAGGTTCGGGTTGTCTCGGACCCCATACCCCGGTTCGTGGGATAAATTGCCGGTCCGATACGAAATACAGCCACTTCCCTTCAGGATCCCACGCTGGAATTTTGCTGTCGAGCCGATCAGTTGTGATAAATCTTTTAACTCCGGTATTTAAATTGTACAACTTGATCCTCACATTCTCATTTTTATCCTCAAATTCGTAAGCAATCCATTTGCTGTCAGGCGACCAGCTCATTTTACCTATTCCCCTGATTTGAATGGCAGTATCAATCGCTTTTTTGGTTTTTTCTTCTATATCCAACAGCCAGAGGACATTATCCTGATCGGGACAGACAATGAATTTCCCATCCGGGGATGGTTCACCATTAAAAATGATTACCGAACTGCCCGAGGAGATCTGTGAGGGGTGTTTCATTCCATTCAGGGGCGCTTTCCAGTATTCCATCTCACCGGATTCATCGGATTGCATGATCAGGTCTTCCGTCCCTGGCAGAAAGCCTGCATATTTATATCGGATACCATATTCCCTGGTTACCTCAATAAACCTTCCCGAATTAACCGGTGCCACGAAAACACGTCCCCTTGAAGTTAGCGCTATGTAGTCACCCTTTTCCGAGATGGCAGCGCTGGTAATACCCGACGATGGATTGGTGACCCATTTTTTCCTGCGCTGTTCAAAATCGGAGGCTAGAGAAATGGCGATTTTCGTGTCAGTACCTGATGGAATATTGTGGATGTATATATCCGCCCCGACCTGGAATATGATATTGTCTTTATGGATCTTCGGGTTCTGGATATCAAAATACAGATAGTCGGTCACCTGCCGAAGGTTTTCCCCATCCCCGGTCATCGACCAGATATTCATGGTTCCATCCCTGTCGGAAACAAAATAAATTCGACCTTCATACCACATTGGATCCTTGCTGGTCCCGGGATAATCTTCCGTCAGGGGAATGGCTTCTTCCGCTCCCATTGTGTACTTCCAAAGTTTCTGTGCAGTTCCGCCCTTGTATCTTTTTGTACGGCTTCCCTGGAAAGGGAGGCGTGTGAATGCCAGCGTTCCTCCATCCTCGCTAAAAGCACCGTAACTGGCCTGATGAAGAGGTATCACCTGTTCTTCCAGGGTTTCCGGATTAATAATTACCAGCTGGTTATTCGGCAAAGTTGAGAAATGCCTGGTGGTATATAAAATTTTCCCGCCCGGGGTCCATCCCACAACCTCAGATCCTTCACCATGATAGGTAAGTCTTTTGGGTAATCCTCCATTGATCGGGATCAGGTAAACTTCCTGCGGACCGTCATATGTGGCAGAAAACGCTACAAATTTGCCGTCAGGTGATATGGCAGCATGGATCTCCTGTCCGCCATGAGTTGTAAGACGTTGGGCTACACCCCCTTCCCTGCCAACTTTCCAGAGGTCACCTTCAGCGGTAAACACAATGGTATTTCCATACAATGCAGGGTACCTGTAATAACCCGTGGATTCTTCTGCCGCATTCACGGCAAGAGGCAGGAGAATGAGGGACATAAAAATAATTCCCTGCAGGGATAAGGATCCAATTGTTTTCACTTGTTTCATTAGAAGGATTTTAATTGCAGATATTTTTATTGATCAATTAAATATACAATTTACTCATGAGACGCCCATGATAATTTTTTCATTAATATTACAATAGAAACGGGAATATTATCATGGTAAATTGCACGAGGCCAATTAATTAAATATTTACTAGTGAAATCTTGCAGTAATGTTACCGTTAATATAAGCTAACCGGAAAATCAGTTATTTGTTTCCATTACCGGAGAGTCAGAAACCTGAAGCAGAAGTACAAATAAAAAAAGTATTTGAGTTAATTTTACTAATCTTAGATCAGTTAACAATCAACCAACCATGAAATCACCTGCAATCCTTCTTTCAATTATCCTTCCCGCTTTTCTTTTTACCTTTTGCCAGCAACAGCCCGAAACAGGAGTCGGAGTCAAGGCCCCACCGGATGCCAAGATTTTGTTTGACGGCAGCCGCGAGATGCTGGATGAAAACTGGACCTACTGGGAAGGCCCGCGGTTCGACGCCGAACTGCCAATCAAATGGAAAATTGTGGATGATCCTGTGGATCCCGGCACCGTGATGAACAGCAATGATCCGGCGGCAGCCGGGGGAATATACGGATCGGCAGATATCGTAACAAAGAAGAAATACCGCGACTTCAGGTTACATGTTGAGTTCCTGGTTGAACATGAGGGCGGAAACTCAGGTGTTTACCTTCAGAACCGTTACGAAATCCAGATACTGGACGGCGATTCCAGCAAGCATGGAATGGGGGCAGTCATCAATGAAATTGAATCACCTTACTATGCCTACAACGGGGTCGGAAAATGGAATTCCTATGACATCATGTTCCGTGCAGCCAGGTTCGATGATACAACACGGATCGAAAAAGCCCTGGTAACCCTCTATTTCAATGGAATAAAAGCTTACTCCAATATTGGCATCAACCAGGTCTGGGGCGGGCCCAATTCAGGAATTAACGGGGGGAATGATGGTGGAAAAGGGATTACCGATACACCCGGCGGAATCAAACTCCAGGCTGAGGGACATCCTGTTCTGTACCGTAATATCTGGATCAGGGAGATGGATATCGGCGAAAGTGATACAGATTTTTAGGAAATATTCCGCTCACCACGGGTTCATCAAAAAATCCTGTACTTTGAATCTAACAATTTATTAGGTTCTGCTTCAGTGAAGCTAGAGTCCTCATTATTCCAATGTAATGTCTTATTTGGAAAACGATTTGCAACAACTCCCAGAAGAATGGATTCAGTTAATCTGGATGCATAAGAGAAGGGTGCACTGCACTTATCTTTACCCAAACAGGCATCCACAAACTGATGATAATGGTTCCTCTTATCAAGCTCTGGAAAATCAATCTTTTCATATTTTCCATCAACTATCAATTTTGGATAATCCCAGTGTGGCAATAACAAATTACCTTTTTCTCCGATAAACATGGCCCCCTGATCAGGTAGTTTTTCTTTGCCTGGTAATTTTAAATCTTTGTGTTTCCCTGGAGCACCCGGACCATCATACCAAACCCATTTTAAACTCTCTGTTGTATATTTAGTCCCGGGAAATTTATATGTAACTATATTATGCTCAGGATGTCCAAATCCGGTTGGTTTTCTGCATTTGGTCTTTACAGTTTTTGGAACATCCAGTTCTAATGCGGTATATGGCGTATCAAAAATATGCACTCCCATATCACCCAGCGTACCGCAACCATAATCAAGCAGCTTTCTCCAGTTTGCCGGATGAAAAATTTTATCCTTATAAGGCCTTTCAGCAGATGTTCCTAACCACAGGTTCCAATCCAAAGTCTCAGGTATTGGATCACTACCCACAGGCGCCGGCCCGTCATAACCCCAGTTTTTGGGAGACCATGCCCGTACGCAACTGACTTTGCCAATAATCCCTGATTGAATTAAAATAACAGCCTTTCTGTATTCATCACTGGAATGACATTGAATGCCCATCTGTGTAATCAAATTCTTCTCTTCAGCCAGTTTCCGCATGGCTCTTGCCTCTGACACATGGTGAGTCAGAGGTTTTTGACAATACACGGGTTTTTCCATATTCATTGCCATCATTGAAGCAGGCGCATGTGTGTGATCAGGGGTAGATACAATCACTGCATCAATTGCATCACCCATCTCATCAAAAAGTCTTCTGTAATCGGAAAAAATCTTCGCATTGGGATGAAGTTTCCTGGCTGCGGCTAAAAATTTTGAATCAACATCACACAAGGCAGTAACTTCTGCCATCTCATGAGATGAAATAGAATTAAGGTCTGAAGCACCCATTCCCCCTACGCCAATATGAGCAGTCCTTAAACGCCCACTTTTTGCGTATGCCCAAACCGAGGAGGGCAGAAATGTTACCGATGATAATAAAGTAATGTTTCTGAGAAAATCTCTTCTTTGCATTTTATTAAGATTTAATCCATGAATATATCCTATATCCCCGAATACTCCGTGGGATGCAACAGCCAATGGTCAATATGCGATACGGTATTTGCATACCTCTCCTGGTCCTTCAATTCAATCCAGGCGGGGTCGTTGCGAAAGGCATCCCAATGTTCCTGATGAGATTCTTCATTTTCAAAAGTGATCATGTACATCAGGTTGGGCATGTGTGAACCTGAAAGGACCTTGCCATAAAATACCGGATTGAATTCCAGCTTTGAAAAAATGTCCATTTCCCCTCCTTCATTGAACATTTCAACCTTGCGCTCATGCAGTTTTTCAGTCGCACTCTCATAGCTTCGTAATTCGTAGATCTGTTCTCCTGGTGGTGTTGAATGATCCGGGACATGATATTCCGGCATTAACAGGAATGATCTCAGCAATATACTCTCCATTCGCGCAAAAGGAGGCTGGTCATATGCCGGTTCAATGTAATCCTTTCCATCCGCCAGGTACCCGGGGTCGTGATTAAGAATTGCCGGCAACCCGTCAAATTGATCAAGAGACCTGAAAGGTACCAATATAATAATGATATTCCCCGAAATAGTATCGCTCCCAATAGGTTTAAATACTCCCACATTCTCAATCCCGGCCCTTTGCAATGCAGGTATATATGCATCTTCCAGGTACCTGTCCATCCGTGCCTCCTGGGATTCATTTTCCAGCTGATAGAATTTAATCTGATAATAGTCCCGCTCCTGTGTGCTGCATGCCACATTTATCAATAGGAGAATTGTAACAGCAGAAATTATTGCTTTCATTTGTTTCATAATGTGTTATATGGCTCCTGAAATTATTTACCTAATTCCCGGATGCATTCCAGTAACTCCTGTTTGTCGACAGGAACGACTCCGACCTTTTCACAGACCAATCCACCGGCCAGGTTAGAAACAGCAGCAATTGATTCACCTTCAAGTCCCGAAGCAAGGCATAAGCCTGCAAGGCTGATCACGGTATCCCCGGCCCCTGAGACATCGGCTACATCGCGAATCTCCGCAGGAAGATGATAATAACCCTCCCTCGTACTGAAAAATACTCCCAACTCCGACAATGTGATCATAACCATCTTTATATCCATCTGGTCATGCAGATACAGATTGGCTACCTCCCTTATCCTTTTATAATCGCTCGTTACCAGGCTTTGATTCAGCCCGATAAGGAACTCCTTAAAATTAGGCTTATACAATGTAACCTTCTCATATTCAAGGAAATTTCGGTATTTTGGATCAGCCAGGGTAGGAATATTCAATTCATTGGAAGTGGAAATGATGCTTCGGATCAGGGTTGATGTTAACACTCCTTTATCATAATCCTGGAAAATGACTGCATCAATGTTCCCCGTCTTGATTAAATCTGTGATCTGCTTATCAAACAGGTTTTCAATTTCCGCCGATAAAGGATAGGTAATTTCTTCATCAACACGCAGCAAATGTTGCCGCTCACTGATAATCCTGGTTTTAACGGTTGTCATCCTGGATTCATCCACCAGTATCCCAATGTCTGACAGGTTTTCTTCGGTAAGAAGATCAATGAAGTCCTCCTTCCTGTTGTCATCACCTATGACAGAACAAAGAAGCGGGGTAGCGCCCATAGCCTTAACGTTCAGTGCTACATTGGCCGCCCCTCCCAGGCGCCGTTCCTGGTTGTGAATGCTGACTATCGGTATGGGAGCTTCAGGGGAAATACGGTCGACATTGCCCCAGATATAAGAATCGATCATAACATCACCCACGATCAGAATCTTCAGGTCTTCAAACTTCTTAATTGCCTTATTAATTTCTGTAATATTCATGAGAAAAAATGTTTATTAAATATTTGGCCTCATGTAACTTACCATGATCATATTATCACTATTTTTTAAAGGTAGTGATAATATGATCATGGATGTTTCACTGGTTGTGATTTTGGTGGTGTGTAAAATTAGTATTTTTAATGGAAGCAACAGACAACTTATTAACGCCAATGAAGCTGGTTCATTATTGAACCAGCAGAAAATAGTTAAATTTATACAGCATTATTCCCAATCCGGATAGCATATTCTGAAACAAATGAAAAAACTGATCAGGGCACTGATAGCAATATTAAAAAATCCCTACCTGCTGAATAATGTTCTTTCCGACGATTCTGTGTGGAAAAAATATATGATTAAGAACTATGAATTAAATGAAGGTTTACCCTTGCTGGATATCAACCAGCTCTGCCCGAATTTCTCAGAAACACTGGAATGTTTTGCTTTCCTTGATGGCAGCTCGCTACCGACTGATATTGCCCTGCTAAAATCGCTGAGTAAAAAATTTGAAAAGTGTAACTATTTTGAAATTGGAACCTGGAGAGGGGAAAGCGTTGTAAACGTGGCTGAGAATGCAGCAGAATGCTATACACTTAATCTCTCAAAACAGGAACTGCTTTCAATGGGAATTAGTGAAAAGTATGCGGATATGCATGGATTTTTTTCAAAAGAAAAAGAAAATATCACCCATTTAACAGGGAACTCCCTGACATTTGATTATAAAAGCCTTAATAAGAAGTTCGACCTGATTTTCATCGATGGGGATCATCATTATACCACTATAAAAAGTGATACTGAAAATATCTTTGAACACCTGGTTCACGATGACTCCATAATCGTGTGGCACGATTATGCATACACACCGGAAAAGCTCAGGCCGGAAGTTTTAGCTGCAATACTCGACGGCACACCTTCTGAATACAGAAAATATCTTTACCATGTTTCAAATACACTATGTGCCGTATTTATAAGGAATGAATATCCAACCCGCGTATTGGAAGCACCAGTAACACCGGACAAAATATTTACAGTTACCCTTGAAAATAAGATCAGATAGCAACTTCTGAATTAAGTTATGATTTTGCCATTATACAAAAAGATTCTACAGGTGAAATTCGCAGCAACCTCTGACGAACAATGAATATTTCAAAAACCTTAATCCGGGATTATATAAAAATTCTATTTCTATGTTACCTGTACATTCTGATAATGAGATCATTAGAATTTTATTGGATTTCCCAAAATCACGTTGTAGATGATTTATTATGGAATGAAATAATTGGTTTTTTAACAGACCTTGGTATAATTAATACGCTGTCTGTATTAATCCTGTTGATCCGATATTTTTCAGGAAATTCATACCGCAGGGTGTGTAATGCAACAATAATCTCTATCATAGTTATACTGTGTTTCTTTCATATACTTTTTTTAAAATATTATGTATACTCGCTAAAACCTGTTGACCAATTTCTATTCAGGTATTCATTAAAAGAAGTGCTTTATACAATTACTACTTCTGATGTAGACTATCTTCCTGTAATAATTTCAATCATACTATTTGTTTCAATTGCTTTCCTTTTTCCAAAATTATTCAACCAGATCCGGATTCATGTTCGAAGGTTTACATGGTTTTTTCCAATACTATTGATTTCTATTCCAATATGCTTTTATTCCCTCAAAAAAATAGACAATGACAGTAACGATATCAGGAAAAGTATCAGGATTAATAAATCCCTGTTTTTCTACAGACATACATTTGCTTTTTTATTAAACCAACGGGAAAATTCTGACCTTACTTCAGAGAACATCCATAAATTCCAATCGGTATTCTCAGGCAAAGAATATATAACAGATGATTATCCCCTGTTACACAAACAAAATTATAATGATGTTATTGGCAATTATTTTAAGCCATCGGACACCTTACCAAATATTGTTATATTGATTGTGGAAGGACTTGGCGAAAGGTTTATGCATTCATTTCATGGGATCAGGTTAATGCCATATTTAGATACGCTGTCGAGTCAAAGCCTTTACTGGGACAGGTTCTTAACCACCGGGGAGCGTTCATTTGCAGTCGTTCCATCTATTACCGGATCGTTGCCATATGGTGAGATCGGATTTCTGTTAATGGAAAAACTTCCAAGGCATATTACCATGATAAGTTTACTCAAAAGGCATGGTTACCGGACGCATTTTTTTTATGGACAGGGGGCCTGGTTTCATAAAAAGGACAGGTTTTTTGAAACCAATGATATTGATCTGATTGTTGACAGATCAGATTTTTCTCCAAAATATGAAAAAGTAATGGCCCAGAGTGGCAATTTTTTCGTGGGATATAAAGACATGGATCTTTTTCAGCAGTCAATGGACATCCTCGACACGTTGCCATCATATCCAAGGATCGACATATATTTTACCGGATCTATGCATTCACCTTTCCCTACTGGTAATCCAGAATATTACAATGAAGAACTGAACAATCTTTTAGAGAGTTCTGATGTAACCAGAACCGATCACCAATACATAGACAAATACCGTAAATACCTCATATCTGTATTGTATTTTGATCATGCGCTGGAACAATTTATGAAAGAATATACAAAGCGTAGTGAGTTTAAAAATACTATTTTCATAATTACCGGTGATCATCCAATGACGGAAATACCTTTTGCAAATTCTATCAGGCGTTTCCATGTTCCGCTAATCATTTATTCTGAACTGCTGAAAAGACCAAAAAGGATTCATTCTGTTGGCAGTCATCTGGATATATATCCAACTATCCTGGCCTTTTTAAAAGATAATTATACTATTACCTTACCGGATACTTACATAAACCTGGGGTATTGCCTGGATACCTTCAAAGATTTCAGGAATGAACACCCCATACCCATTATGAATGACAACAGGGAA
>CAYZEZ010000047.1:0-21216 GCA_964477295.1 uncultured Bacteroides sp.
TATGGTCTCGAATACAAGGGCTCATATGGCACCCTGGTCATCGACCGGTCGAAATGGAGCGTCTTGCCCGAATGGGATAACGATAAGGAAGACTGGAAGATAAGGGCACCGGAAGATTATAAGACGGATCAGATGTCGCACAGGATGCATGTTCAGAACTTCATTGAATGTGTTAAGACAAGGGAAAAACCGGCTGCAGATATTGAAATTGGCCGGCGGGTTTGTATTTTTGCACACCTTGGAAATATAGCGTACCGGACCGGCAGGAAAGTAGTCTATGATGAAACATCCGGTAAAATTATTGATGCAAAAGAAGCCAATGCCCTGGTGACACCTTCATACAGGGCGCCACACACTTTGCCAAATTATTAATCACAAATACTTTAAAATCCTATCGATGTGAAAAAGACCTTCTTATTTGTAACATGCGTTCTTTTTGCAGCCAGCTTGATTGCGCAGGATGACTGGAAACCTGCATTGACCGAAAAGTGGGAACCAGTTCCTCCCAAAGTTACACCGGGCGAAGGCACGGCGCCTCCTTCGGATGCTATTATTCTGTTCGACGGATCAGATCTGTCCAAATGGGAAACTGCCGATGGAGAACCTGCCCCCTGGAAGGTTGCGGATGGTGCTTTTACTGTTGTACCTGGCTCCGGATCAATTCAAACGAAACAATCATTTGGCGACATCCAGCTTCACATCGAGTGGAGAGCTCCATTTGAGGTGGTGGGAGATGGCCAGAATCACGGCAACAGCGGGGTTTTTCTGCAAAACAGATATGAAATCCAGGTGCTCGATTGCTATGATAATGTGACTTATTCAAATGGCCAGACCGCATCTGTTTACAAACAACATATACCATTGGTGAATGCCTGCAAGCCTACAGGAGAATGGCAGACATATGATATCATTTATATGGCTCCCAGGTTTAATGAGAACGGAACCTTATTTGCCCCCGCTACAGTTACGATCCTGCACAATGGAGTTTTGGTCCAGAATCATGTAATCATACAGGGACCAATCAAATACATTGGATTACCTGAATATGAACCACATGACCTGAAACAACCACTCGGATTGCAGGATCACGATAACCCGGTTAGTTTCAGGAATATCTGGATCAGGGAATTATAAGCAGGAATAATTTATTCAGCCTGGTAGGTAGTCCAGGTACCACCCTGAAAGTGAGAAACACCGGCATCTGTACCAAACCAGACAGATCCATCGATGTCGACTGCAATAGCATTCACCTGGTTGCTTATTAATCCGTCCTGGATGGAATAGTTTGTCCAGGTTGAACCATCAAACGATGCAACACCAGCATCCAGGGTTCCTATCCAGATTATACCCTGCTGATCACCGGTAACACACATGACGTCATCGCTTGGTATTCCATAGCTGTCCATTGTATAAACATTCCAGTCAGACTTTGCATCCAGGCTGTTATGTTCCAATACACCTCCGTGCGTTCCATACCACTGGTTCCCAGAGGTATCAACATATACTGAAGTTATAGTATTGGTTTCCGGGACCGGGCTCCAGGGATGTTCATAATAGGTGACCGTAGTAAGGGCATCCGTCTTATATTCCATAACTGCAATACCGGCACCATTTGTACCCAGAAAAGTAGTTCCTTCCTGGTCAGCACCAATATCCACTACCGGGTAATCTGACAGGGTACCTGCATGATCTGTGGAAGTCCAGGATTGTCCGGAAAAAACAGATATACCTTCGGTTGTACCGAACCATCTGTTATCATCCACATCCAGTCCGACAGACAGGACATTATTTCCAATAATATCAGAATTGGAACCAGAATATGTGGTTGCAGTTGTGATGGCATCTAATTCGACTGCTAAAACACTTGCGCCATTTTCTGTAGCTAACCATATTTCAGAACCTGAACCCCCATCCTGAAAGGCAATATCGCTCACTTTGTTGCTTGATAGGTAATCTTCACTGGTATAAGTTGACCAGTTATCACCGTCAAATGCAGAAAGCCCTTTATCAGTTCCAAACCACTTAATACCACTGTTATCAATATATATAACGCGGATATGGTTACTGGCAATGGTCTCTTTTGGTTCAGGATCATCGTTATTATCACAACTCCAGGCGAAAATTAATAGCAAAGCAGCTAAAAAAATATCAAATTTCTTCAATTTGTGTTGTTTTGGTTAAAATTTGTTGAAGATACAAATTATTTAGACCGGACGAATTATTGGTTGGAAGATTTTATACTTTTAAGATGAATTCAAACAAGCCTGCCATGGACATCATCGAACTACAAAATGTGACGAAAAGATTCAGTAATGTGGTGGCTGTAAATGAACTTTCACTGAAAGTGCCGGAGAGAAGCATTTACGGATTTATTGGCCCGAACGGATCGGGTAAAACCACAACCATACGGATGATCATGAATATTTTATATCCTGACCAGGGGAGCATTCTTATATCTGGAAAGCACCATTTTGGTTCCAGGATTGATAATATTGGATACCTTCCCGAAGAGCGGGGACTGTACAAAAAAATGAAAGTCCGGGACCTGCTCCGGTTCCATGGAGAACTGAAAAATAGTAAAAACCTTAGCACAGAGATCAAATACTGGCTTGATAAGCTTGACCTCTCCGGGTGGGCGGATAAAAAAGTTGAAACACTGAGTAAAGGTATGAGCCAGAAACTGCAATTTATTGCAACCGTAATAGACCGGCCTGAGATCATTATTCTGGACGAACCATTCAGCGGCCTGGATCCGGTGAATACTGAAGTGATCCGTTCGGCTGTACTGGAACTACAATCCGGAGGGGCTACAATTATATTCAGCACACACGATATGTCTGTTGCAGAGCAAATGTGTGATTATATTTTTATGATTTATAGAGGGAAAAAAGTGCTTGATGGAACGCTCTCATCAATCCAGGATGAGTACGGAAGTGATACCATCAGAATAAAAACCGAAGGGGGAAAGTCCTCAATGCAGGATATACTGGGTATTGATAAAATAAATGATTTCGGGCAGCTACAGGAAATTAAAATTAACGGCGAAAGAGATACACAGGAGATCATTCGCGACATCATGTCAAAAACAAGGGTGAACCAGTTTGAAGTGGCCAGACCCTCTTTACAGGATATATTCATCAGAATTGCACGACCAGAAAAAACCGAATTTGAAAATGCATAAAATTTCAGTATTAGTGAAGCGGGAATACCGCACAGCAGTGAGAACAAAAAGCTTCATCATTGGATTGCTGCTGGCGCCGGTATTCATGGGCGGAAGCCTGGTTGTATTTGCCATAATGAAGGATAAGGTGGACACGTCAGATAAAGAGATTGCTGTCATTGATAATTCCGGAGTAATAGCAGATTTCCTTGTCGGGGTGGCAGACGAAAGGAATACAAATGAAATCTTTAATAAAGAAACCGGGCAAAAGATAAAGCCGGCTTTTCATCTTACGGTTCTGGATCCGGATACTGATAATCCCAAGCAGCAACTGATCGACCTGTCGGGGAAGGTCAGAAGAAGGGAATTGCATGCATTTATTGAGATTGGACCCGATATATTGCACCCGGGTGATGACCCTGAAAGATCGAGAATAAAATATTATGGGGAAAACTCCCTTATGGATGATGTCAGGGAGTGGTTTTCATGGCCCATTAATAACAGGATCAGGCAACTCAGGGTTGAGGAATTGAATATTAAGGATGATGCAGTAAAAGACCTGTTTTCGTGGATTGATGTGGAAGGACTTGGATTGATATCTGTCGACAGGAAAACCGGGGGTGTGGAGGATGCAAGGCACATTGGTGTGGCAGAAACCATAATAGTCCCGTATATTATTGTATTCCTTATGTTTATGATGTTAATGATGAGTGCAATACCTTTATTAACAGCGGTTATGGAGGAGAAGATGAATAAAATTGCTGAAGTATTGCTTGGATCGGTCACTCCATTCCAGTTTATGATGGGAAAGGTCCTGGGAGGTATAGCCGTTTCTCTTACTGCTTCGTCAGTTTATATTATTGCGGGAATTGTTACAGCCACACAACTGGATGTCGGGCATTTAATTCCATATCATGTTTTACCATGGTTTTTTGCCTACCTGGTATTAAATATTATCATGGTTGGTTCCGGAATGGCGGCTCTTGGTTCAGCCTGCAATGATAACAAAGATGCCCAGTCACTGCAGTTTCCGGCCATGCTGCCTGTCATTTTACCTTTATTTGTCATGATGCCGGTGATTAAGGAGCCCCTGGGCAGCTTTGCCACTGGATTATCACTTTTTCCTCCTTTCACACCCATGCTTATGCTGATCAGGCAATCAACTCCGGTAACCATTCCAATGTGGCAACCCATTGCCGGCCTGTTAGGAGTGGCCGTCTTTTCAGCATTCACGCTATGGGCAGGAGGGAGGATATTCAGGACATGTATCCTGATGCAGGGCCAGAAGCCCAGGATTGGGAACCTGATAAAGTATGTTATACATGGATAGTATTCATATAAATTATTAACAATACAATTACGATAGTTATGAAAAGACCAGAATTGTCACTCATCCTTATTTTCATATTGTGTTTATTTCAGTTTGGCTTAAATGCCCAGGGCACTGACCTGAGGAAGCTGACTGAAATCAGGGACGGAGTAAAAACAAAACGTGTAAGCAGTTATGATCGTTCCGGAGGGAATAACGACCGCATCGAACATATCAAGCCTGGAGAAAAGAAGGTGATCTTTGATGTTTCCGGCGCCGGAATGATCAATCATATCTGGATCACTATTGCACCTCCCCCGGAGCAGCTCAGTCGAAATAATATTATCCTTCGGATGTTCTGGGATGGCAGCGATCTTCCTTCGGTGGTTTCACCCATAGGTCCATTTTTCGGTCAGGGCTGGGATGAGAGCTATCCGTTTTCAAGCCTGCCGCTGGCTGCAGGACCCGTGGACGGGCGAGGCATGGTTAGCTACTGGGCCATGCCATTTGAAAATGGAGCCAAAATAGAAATTGAAAATCAGAACGATAAGGAAATTAGTGCATTTTATTACTTTGTCGATTACGTTGAAATGGAATCTCTGCCGGAAAATACCGGCAGGTTTCATGCCTGGTATAACCATGAACTGACTGAAGCGTTGGAAGAAGGTGAAAATGAGTGGAGCCTGCTTGGTCCACAGGGTAAAAATCAGGATGGAGCAGGTAACTACCTGATTGCTGATATAAAAGGTAAAGGCCATTATGTTGGTGTAAATTATTATGTTCATTGCCCCAGCCCGATCTGGTACGGTGAGGGCGATGACATGTTCTTTATTGATGGTGAGGAAATGCCTTCATTGCATGGTACTGGGACCGAAGATTATTTTAATACCTCCTGGTGTCCTAAAACAGAATTTACTCATCCTTATTATGGATATGCAAGACTGAACAATGATGTGGGCTGGCTGGGCAGGACGCATGTATACCGGTTCCATATCAGTGATCCAGTCTATTTTGATAAATCGTTGAAGTTTTCCATTGAGCATGGCCACAACAATAATCTCACACTCGACCTGGCCAGTGTGGCTTACTGGTACCAGTTACCCCCATTCAACGAACTGCCCCCGTTACCGGATAAAGCCGACAGGACGCCAAAACCATTCATCCAGCATTACGATATGCACAAATGGCGTGATGAATGGAGGAAAGCAAATGGGAATGGCTCCCGGTTATGGGGAAACGAATAAAGGTAAGATAAATCTGCTCCTGCTGCCGGCAGGAGCAGATTTATTTATTTAAGGAAGCCCAACCTCTCGGAATCTATTTTAACCCCGCTTGATGTGACTACCTTCAGTCTCGCAATATACATCCCCCCTGGTACTTCCTGCCCGTTTCCATTGGTGCCATTCCAGGTTAGGGTATACTGTCCGGGTCCGTATGTCTTATCAGGAGCCTGGTAGACCAATTGGCCTGCCAGATTATGAATTTCCAGGGAAACACTGGCAAGACCTGAAATGTTAAACGGCAGATTTACCGATTCGCTGAAGGGATTGGGGTACAATGCCATGAAACCACAATTATTCAGGTCCACTTCTGTTGCACCGGCGTCTGAGGTAACAAGGTTACCGGGTATACTTAACAGCTGAATTCCTTCATTTCCTCCAAGATTACGGGTGTAGGCCTTATCCTGGGCATTATTCCAATGCTCATGTGCACCAAGGCTTGATATAACATTTTCCCCATCGGGCATATAATCAATGCCCTCCGGCCAGTTGGCCGGATCGGCTGCCTGCATAAGGTAATCGTCAACGGCTGGATAATTTGGATAATTTACTTTACCCCCTGTCCCGTCATACTCAGTTCGCAGGAAGTCAAAACAAACAGATTCCAGCGCTACCTGGTCCTGTGACAGGAAGACGGAACTGGTCCAGTCACCGTTGAAAGGAGCCATGTCCCATTTGGTCGGGGGATCGATTGCTTCTGATCCTGCATACATGGCATCTACAATGAATAACATCGTATTCCCGCCCAGCAGGGGATGCCCCATCAGGTCAACCTGCGTGCGGTACATGCCATAGTCGGTCCTCACCGGAGGACCCTCATCGGGGGCAACCAGCCCTGGATGGAGATGGCCTGCACTGGACCTGGTATGTGATCCGAAATGATTCTTGGCTGTAAGCGTGATGCCTGCCCTGGCATGAGCCTTTAAGGTGGGAATATTGATCATATAATTCGCATCTTCGGTTACTGTATAGAAGTGATCGGATCCGGCCGTGATGGTTTGGTCATCAGAATAAAAAATCGAGGGATATTCCCCTTCAACCACCGGGGTTCGACCATAATTGAGCAAATCGAGTTCAGTAAAATCATAATGGTAATAATTACCAAGGTAATGGATGTCCGGGAATTCATCGTGCCACATGGTGTAATGGCTCTGGTAGATATTTTTCATCGGATCACCGATAGAGATATCTTCTTCCTTCACTCCGGCTTCATTAACCAATTGCCTAAGTATGGCAAGAACCACGTGGGGTGAAGTTTCTGCAATACCATAATAATTATTAAAGTTTTTACTGAAATCACTATTCATCATTGCCCAGGAAGTTCCAGCTGACCAGGCACTTGTAACATTGGTTTTAATGAGTATCTTTTCTCCGGGTGTATAGGATACTTCCTGGTCATGTTTCTTTTTATTGAAGTACTTGAACAGTACTTCCCAGGCGCTGGCAATGGTACTTTCGCCGGTCAGTTTTAAAATTGATTTTTCCAGCATCTCATCCACCACTGCCTGGTCGTTGTTTTTCGGGAGCCACCATCCATCTCCGAAAGTAGTAGGCGAACAGTTCTCATTGGTCGCGTCTGCATCCCATGCCCATACCACCCTTCCGGGAAATATTCCAACACCTTCGCCCATGGGTTCATTGGGTGTGTGAATAGCTACCGGAATATCTATATCAGCTCTGGCCTTAGATGTATTATTCCCGATAAAGATCACTGATGAAACGGTTGCAATAAGCAAAGCCAGAGCGGCAGGAATAAATCTTAATCTTCTGATGTTTTTCTTAAGCAGTTTAAAGGCCATTGCCGATGAAAACAGGGTGATCAGGTAAACAATAAATCCCGACATAACCGGGGCTGCAGCCTGCATACAGGGATAGGTAGCCCTGGTTGGTTTGGGAATTACCCGCACCAGGAACCATACAGTAGAGGCAATTCCCATAAAGATAAAAGTAACTTTAAAAGGTATTCTGAGTTTTTTAAGAAAACCATGTAATCTCTGGAGTCTTTCCGGATATCTCATAATAATTGTATTTAATGTTTGAAAGCTATCTCTTATTTATTCAGTAGCTAATCCCAAACCCATGCCCCTTCTGCCTTCTCTTTTAGTGTGCTATCTTCTTCGTAATCACCCTGTTTCCCTGCCGGACCTTCAATATGTAAATCCCATGTTTCGCAAAGCTGAAATCTGTTGAGAAATACATGAAACTGTCGGTTTTTACAACCTGGTATTTATTGATCTCCCGACCGGAAATATCCAATATAGCAATTTCAATTGTACCAAATAACTCATTTTCCATATTCATGCGTAATGTATTGCCGACCGGGTTGGGTATTACCTGAATGGAATTATTTAGCCTGTTATGTTCTGATATGCTTGTGGCAGCGCTAACAGTGAAATCAAGGCTTATCGTATCCAGGCCGTCTGTTGCCATAACGGTAACCGTAGAACTGCCGCTGAATCCATCCTGTGCTGTTACCCTGGCAATGCTGTCATCCTCAATTTCAACGATCAGGTTAGCATCCTCCGTTTCGGCGGAGAAGACCAGCCGGTCCTCATCAGGATCCGTAAACACCAGATTCAGGTTCTCTGCAGCTGTATAGGTTATATTATTCTCTGAAATCACCAGGTCATCGATTGATCCTTCAACGACAGGGGGTTGGTTATCTATCTCCGACATAAGCTCCAGTGTCCCGTAAACGTCGGCATTCTGCCAGTGTTCATTCCAGATCTCCAGGGGTTCGTCCGGGCCTACATCCGTTCCGATGAAATTATCACGCGCAAGCGGAACCTCCAGTGGATCGTCATTGTCGCAATAGGCCATGGCGAAACCAATCTCCTTGCCTTTTCCCAGATTTACACGTGAATTTTCAGGTGATCCGTTGTCATAGGTATCATCGTACACTTTCAGGCTGAATTCCCAGGTGAGTGAATTTCCTGTTCTGCGAACAATGAAATCCTGGAAATGGCTGGCATAATTCGGTATAGAATAATTGGACCATGATATACCGGCAATATCACACACTACCAGCTCATTTACGATACCCCCGTCTTCAGGTTCATTGATAGACATATGATAGGAAAAGGCATTTTCAGCATTGCTGCCGGCATTATCAAAAATATGCATGCCACCTGATTTATCTTCATCGATAAAGATCTCCAGGATATCATAATCGGGATATTTTCCACCAACAGAGGGATTGGAGTTGTAAATATATCCATCAACAAAAATATCATCGGTGGTTTCTACCAGGAAGCAGAGGACATTTTCAGATTCTGACCAGGCTACCTTATACCGGCCAGAGAAGTCGTTTGCCTCGAGACTGGCGCGGTAAGGCATCCAGACCTGGTCAATGTAATACCAGTTCATTTTCTTCCATATATTATCGTCTGCGATCCCATCATAGGTAATCGCTGGTGTGATATTTGCTGCCTCCATGTGAGTTTCACTTGTAATATCGACAAGGACCTGATAATGAAGAGTATCTAATCCGTCGAATACATGAATAGTAAGTTCCTCGCTTCCGGTGAAATCATCACCTGTTTTGGCTATTATGGCAGTGTCACCCTGCATTGAGGCAATAAGGTGTTCAGTATTTCCAGATGTTACCGAATACGAAAGTTCCTGGTCATCCGGATCGGTAAACATTTCGGTTACATTGCTATAAAGGATCACCGGCTTGCTGCCTGTGTGCATGATATGCTTACAGGTATCGAATTTTTTTGCAGTGGGCAAACTGTTTTTAAAGGTAACGACCAAATTTTCGGGAATGGTCACCAGTTCAATTCCGTATTTCCCACCCAGGTTCCTGGAATATTGCTTGTCGGTGGCATTGTTCCAGTGTTCATGGATCCCAAGACTGGTTAGCGGATCCCCTGATATGTCCGGTTGATAGGTGATACCTTCCGGCCAGTTTGCAGGATCAGCTGCCTGCTGGAGGTAATCGTCAGCTGCGGGATAATTGGGAAATGCAAGGCCCGGGTGATTTGCTTCGGTAAATTCTGTCCTGAGGAAATCAAAGCAAACCGATTCCAGCGCCACCTGATCCAGTGAAATAAACAGGGAGGATGGCCAGTCGCTGTTAAACGGTTCCATCTTCCATTTAACAGGTTTCATGGTAGCTTCGGGTCCACCCCAGAATCCATCGACCATATAGAGCATGGTGTTGCCTCCAAGGTATTTATTCCCCATAATATCTACCTGTACCCTGTACATACCATAATCTGTCCTCATCAGGTCATATGCACCCCCCCAATCATTTTTATCAACCCAAACAAGTCCGGGATGAAGATGTGCAGCCGATGAGCGTGAATGCGATCCAAAATGATTCTTGGCTGTCAGCGTGATCCCTGCTCTTTCATGCCCTTTTAAACATGCCATATTGATCATGTATTGTGCCTGTTCCATTTCAATGTATATCTTGTCAGTTTTGGCATTAGCCATTATTTCTCCACCATCAGAATATTGAATTACGGGATCTGAGGTGATCCCTGCAGTTTGTGTTCTGCCCAGAACAGTATATCCGTCCTTATCAAAGTATTTAACGTCGGGGAATTCAGCTGCCAGGTATTCGTATGTATGCCTGTATATATGGGCTATCGGGTCGCCAACATAAATGAATTGCTGGAGAACCCCCTTGTCATAAACCAGTTCCCTTAAGACAGCCAGGATCAGATGGGGAAGTGTTTCGGTCACTCCGTAAAAATTTGCATTATAATTTGTAGGAACCGAAAGATCAGAGGTATTAATATTCCATCCTGCGGTGCCCTGGTTGATCTTGATAAAAATCTTTTCACCGGTGGCGTAGTCAAGTTCACCGATACCCTTTTTATCATTATGATATTTGAACAGGGCAGTCCAGGCTGCCGCTTCTGAATTGGTCCCGGTCAGTTTTTTAATGGAAACAGAGAAGAGGCTGTCGATAACGTCCTGGTCATTATTCTGAGGCATAAAATAGCCATCGTCGTCACTGGGATCATCCTTAACTTTCCATGTATTGATACAGTTCTCATTTGTTGCATCTGCATCCCAGGCCCAGATAACCCTGCCCGGAAAGATACCCTTACCTTCACCCATCGGATCGTTCGCAACATGGATCGCTGTAGGGATCATAACCCCTGATCTGGCTGTAAACGGATTGTTTCCCAGAAAAATAATGGATGAGGCAGTGGCAACCAGGAATGCCAGTGCTGCAGGTGCAAACCTGTATTTTTTCAGGTGCTTTTTAACCAGCCTGAAAGCCAAAGCAGATGAAAAGATGGATAATATATAAACAATAAATCCCGACATGATCGGTGCGGTGATCCTCATACAGGGGTATGTGGCCCGGCTGGGCTTGGGTATGACACGCACCAGGAACCATATGGTTGATGCAACACCCATGAGAATGAAACTTACGCGGAAAGGGATCCTTATTCTTTTAAGAAATTGATTTAATTTTTCAAGTTTTTGTGGATATTTTTTTCTGATCGGCTTCATGATTAAGGAATTTTTTTTTCACGGCACTAAAATTATCATTTTATATTGATAATAGACAAATTGCAGGGCTGAATGGGATTAATTTATACCGATGCTAAACAGATGGGATGTTTTGTTCAATTGCCGTCGCTTTCAACCGGCGGATTACAATTGGGCTAAAACCCCTTAATCTTTTAGGGTTTCGCTAAATCCGTCGGTTGAAGTTGAAAGCAGTTGTTCTATCCCTCATCAAGTAAAAGAAGATATTTGGAATTGTATTCAGGGTTACCTGCAACCTTCAGTTCAATCTTTATCCATTTCCCGGTGACGCCTGGTAATGGATAATCAATCGCCGGTCCTCTCAGGTTTTGATTTGCCGGTACTTCAGGATAATCCCATTGTCCAGCCAGATCGCCGTTAATCCGGCATTCCATAATACCTGCAGGGAGTGATTCAAGTGTACTGTTTATCAGGATCAGGTCCAGTGATACATCTTCACTGCTTTTCCATAAAAATTTTGGAATTCTTGCACTGGCAAGGACCGGGCGGCAAGCCTTCCGGATGGCATCAAAACTTGGTTTGGGTGTGTCGGGATATTGAATAATACTATTACCGGCGGCGATAGGCCAGGGTTCATTGAAACACCAGTTCAGTGCCATGCTGCAATGGGGCCATTGTTGCCGGGCATGCTCGTAAATTGACTGATAACCAATTGCCTGCAGTTGCTGGCTCCACTCAACCAGTTGTTCCAGACTTTTTGCTTTTCCATAATATTTCTCAATTATTCCCGGGCATAACCATGTATCTCCAACCCATGCATTGAATGCATGATGGGCATTCCATGCTACAGTCGGTTCCGGCGGGAACAACTCCTCACCAGGTATAATGGTCCTGAGTATTTCCACATCTGAGAGCGAAGGCATGCCAAATTCCGTATAGGCAGTAGCAGCACTTCTATTCATCAATTGAAACACATCTTCATCAGCATTTTCGTCGTAAAATATATAATGTCCGTGAGCGACTCCCATCACGGGAGATGTTGGGATGAAAGGGATCTCGGGACTAAACTCAAGACAGATGGCATTGAGCCACCTGACAGGAAGGGATTGATCATCCATGCCCGACCAGGAATTAAAAAGCTCGTTTCCTCCCGACCAGATGGCCATACAGGGATGGTTATGCAGCCTTTTTACGATACTGGTCGCTTCCTGCCTTAAGGTTTTCAGGTAATCCATATCATCAGGATAATTATTACATGCCAGGGGAAACTCCTGCCAGGCCATAATCCCTAATTCATCGCATAATTCATAAAAACAATCCTTATTGATGATGCCGCCTCCCCAGACACGCAGCATGTTGAAATTTATCCTTTTGGCCTGTTCAAGCAATTCGGTGTACCTGTAAATCGTAACAGATCCCGGAAAAACGTCCGGATTGACCCAGTTGGTGCCTTTGGAAAATATTTTCTTATTGTTTATTTCAATTGTGAAGGGGGGATTATTTCTTGTTTTAGGAAATACCTCTCCGGGAGACTGCGCTCCCTCATTCTCAACCAGCCTGATCTTCCGGAAGCCACATTTCCATGTTTTCTGGTCTGTTATGTCATCATGCTCATCCAGCAGGTCGAGCCTGAAATCATAAAGATCAGGAGTGCCATACTCATAGGGCCACCAAAGGTTTATGTCTGATAGCCTCACAGAGTGGGCAAATTCATGATTTTCAACGGTGATTTCGTCCATACCAACTTCATCCTTTCCGAAATATAAGCTAATCCTTATTTTGCCCGCACCTTTACTAACCTTCCCATGGAAAGCTATTTCAACATTTTTCAGATTCTCGTCAAGCTGATAACTGAACTCAGCTTTTTCAAAATGCTCCGGATTCCTGATCTCGAGGAATGTCTCATCCCAAATACCGGAAGGAACAAGCCTGGGATGCCAGTCCCATCCATAACTAACGGCCGGTTTGAAACTGCGGTTGGCCTGGTTCTTATCCTGTTTGTCATGATTTGACTTGGGAATTGGAAAGATGGTAATTTGAAGCTCGTTGGTGGGATCCAGGTGAGGAGTAAGGTTCAGTTCAACGCGGGAGAACATTCCTTCCTGTGCGTGAATGATCGTACCGTTTATTCTAATAAAAAACTGATAATCAATGCCATAGCTAATAAAAAACAATTGCTTGTCCCCCCGCAGATCAGGTTTCTTAAAGCTTGTTCTATAGGTCCAGTAAACATCCTCCATCCAAAGAAATTGCTTATAACCATCGGCAAAAGACCAATTTTGTTTTTCCAGGGAAGGCACCATGTCGGCCTGTACGGCACCGGGTACAATAGCGGCATGCCATGTTTCAGGAAGCCGGTTTTTCTCTTTATGGGATCCTACTTCCCAGTTAAGCTCGATTTTCCGACTGAAGAAATTCTTGTTCATGCTTTCTCTTCGTGTTGATATGAAAGGATTTCCGAAATAAAATCATTTATTTTCGTAAAATGGCTCCCCTTCCAGTAAATTTTTTTACAGCCGGTGCAGCGAAAGAATTCATCATAGTATTTCCGTGTGCCCGGCTGCAATTGCTCCAAAACTTTCTCTCTGGCAACTTTTTCAATTACTCCGTTACATTCTGAGCATCTTTTAAAAGGCTCTATCTGGCTGTAAAGATCGAACCTTTCAACAACTTCAATTGTCTGTTGCCTTGGATAAATATTCCTGATCCAATACCCCAGCCTGACCTCGTTCCTTTTCAGGATCCCGACATCGCGGGTCAGAATGATCCTGTGCTCGGCATTTGAAATTTTTACTATCTCCGCATCCTCATAGTCATTCTTGTAAAGTGTATCGAACCCGAGCAGCCTGAGATAATTCTTTAACCTCCCTAAATGGACATCAAGGATAAAGGCAGTTTTCCTCAGCGATTTATCGCGGAGCTTACTAACAGACGAAATATCAAAGGATTCAAAAACAGGATAAACGGATATTTTATCTTCATGCTGCACCAGGTAACCAAAATCAACAGGTTTACCGTTGACCAGCACCAGGTCGACTTCAATATGCGGAACTCCATGTGATTCAATGATATCCTTAACGGTTTGTCTCCCTTTGTATGCCACGCTAAGTTGCTGTCTCTTTTTATCGCCAGGAAGAAAATCGTTCAGTTCTTCATAAAACCTGAGGGTGACCGATTTCATAATTTGTTGTCATCCTGAAGCACAGAACTCTCAGAAACTGGGATTCATAATATAATTGACATCTAGTCATCCCGATCCTTAGTACTCCCCCCCGAGTGCTCGGGGGGGCACGGCGGGACAGAATGACCATATTACGAAATGATGTCATTTGCAACTGGATTCAGGATCTTGTGTTTTATTTAATGAGATCCCGGATCAAGTCCGGGATGACAATAGACTACCTGTGAAAACTTTCCCCGATAAACGTTAAACCTTCCGGCAAACCGGTCCTCCAGTATTCCCATTGGTGGCCCCCGTCACGTACCCTGAATTCATGAGGGATCCCCTTCTTCTTCAGCAAAAGATGGAGCGCGGTATTCCCCGAGGTCAGCCAGTCGTCGTCGCCACAGTCGATATAGTACCTGACCTCTTTAAGAGATTCAACAGGTGTGGATTCAACAAGACTCAAGACACTGTTTTGATGATAATGGTCGGTAAGTCTTTGTTCCCCTTCAACATTAAGTTCAAAGATAGTTTTAAACAGACTGTTGTACAAGTCAACCGGCATTCCAATGATTTCTTCGTCGGTCATCACAGCAGCGCTGAATGCCGCACAGGCTGAAAAAACATCCGGATGTTTAATAGAGTATAGCAACGAACCATGTCCCCCCATAGACAGTCCCGACACCCCCCTGAACTGTTTCTCCGGCCGTGTGCGGTATTGTCCATCAATAAAAGGGATGAATTCTTCGAAGAACATGTCTTCGTACCTGAACTCATCTTTATAATCGTTCATGTAAAAGGTAATTTTTGCATCGGGCATCACAATGATCATGGGAGGGATTGTCCCCTCTGTTATGCCTTTGTCTGCAATCCTATTGGCTTCTCCGAATTGTATCCAGCCGGTTTCATTATCGGTATATCCGTGCAGCAGGTAAACAACCGGGTATCTTCTTTCGGAAGCAGTATAATCGGGTGGGAGGTAAATGGAATATTTTACATCTTCGCCCAGGATCTTCGAGGTCATGGCCAGACTTTCAATGACCTTGCCATTTTGCACCACATGGTAACCATCGTGCTGTGCAATAACATTCACGAACAAAATAATGCCGGGAATAGAGAATAATAATTTTTTCATATAATTTATTTTTCGGGATGAGTAAATTACGAGATAATAAAGGAGTGGCCCCTGATCTTCTTCTTGCCAACCATCCGGTCATCCTGACCAAAGTTAACAATAACGGAATCGCCGGTTGAAAATGCGGATTGTTCAACCATCATATCATCCGTGAGGAACTGATGTCCGGTCATCTCAGCGGTTCCGATTTTTGCATGCCATTCATCCACCATCCTGGTCGACTCAAAATCCTTTTGGTAACGCTCCATTCCGTCCCCTGAACTGAAGTTAAAGGTCAGGTGATAACCCCATAATATATCCTCCAGGTATTTCGGGGCGGATGATCCGTTACCAACCGGGCTCAGATGATTTCCGGCATAGCGTGTGTTAAAAATGGCATCATGAAAAACCAGCGGCCACAATGGGATCGATTCTCCCTGGATCCGGTTCTGGCGGCATTCATACCATCCGCACCACGGAACACCGAAATCGGCACCCTCTTCGCTGCCCACGATCAGTCCCTCCTCTCCAAAGAACTTCAGCAATTCGGTTTTGTATTCAAGATCCCGGGTGCGGGTCATCCGGTTCCCCTTCTCCCAGGTCTGGTAGGTCTGAACGGCTGTTGTTGTATCCGTAAAGATGGCCCGGGTCCCCAGGGTTTTTATCTGTTCCCAGTTCCTCCTGGCATATTCCAGCCCGGCTTTGGCATTCAGGATATAGGCCTGTCCTGCTCCCCAGTATCCTCCTCTCATCAGTTTACCGTCTTTCCCCCGTATAACACCTTTCGGGAAGCTTGGAACGATTTCGTATATGTCCTGGTAATTATCGTGCAATGCAGAAATGATATGATCCGGCTGGTCCATCGATTGTTTCAGCTCTTCAAGCGATCCAAGAGCCTCATTCGGGGGCCATATATCGGGATGGGAACCATCGTATCCGTTTTTGATCCAGCCCCTGTATACGGCAATGCCATTTTTCATCCCCAGCTGTTCCGCCTTTTTGATCATGTAATCTGCATCCTTGTATGTGATCCGGACATGGATTGTATGTTTGATTTCATCGATGTTTTCAGGGATACGTTCCCAGCGGTTGAGGAAAAACTTTTCATCATGCGGTGGCCTCGACATCCAGAAGGAAAGCGATCTTCCGCCCACCAGGTTCCGGAGAGCCGGTTGTTTCTCAAATTTAGATGCGAGCGAAACATGGATCCCTTCCTTAATGGCATACTCCCTGAATTTTTTGGCCTGGCCCACGTATCCTCCGGAGGTGAAAGTATAATGTATTGACCGGGTGTTATCCCATTTGCCCAGCGATTTCCACCATCCCGGTGAGGCCAGCAGTTTATCTGCCATAACACCGGCATCGCATAATCCACCCCTGAAAACAGCCATCCAGCCGTTCTGTCCCTCCAGCCCGCCAAACCAGCGCATGTTCATCCTGCTGAAGAAAGGCCAGAACTGCCTGGAAGGCAATGGTTTCCTGACCCATTTGCCCACACCGGATGGAAATACCAGGCTCTCAGATACGATAGGAGTCGGGAAAACCAGGCTGGGAATGGAATCATCAATTTCGTCAAGCCCGAAATCAATCCAGGGACCATTCAGGGAGATCCTGCAGGAGAATTGTCCCACATACTTCCGGAGGTAACCAAAAAGGGTAAACCTGATCCTGTCTCTGTGTACTTCTCCATGAAAATAGCCAGGGTACTGCTCACAGAATGACCTTTCCGTTCTGAGCCAGACATCCCCTGCGTCAATCTCACCCTCCTCCTGGAGGGCAACCGGGATCATTTTCCAATGCTGGTTGTTTTTCTTGTCAAAAATTTCGGCAGATGCATCGCTGAAATATCTCAGGGATATGAATTCATTTTCGTCAGAGATCAGTAATGTTCTGTCAAATTCCGGAACTGTTTTATAGTCTTCATTGTAGCCCTGCTGGCCATTATCGGCTGAACAGCCTGCGATGGCAGGGGCTGCGCTAACAGCAGCTCCCCCGGTGGCCAGTGTTTTAAGAAAAGGACGGCGTTTCATATTTAATATCTGATTATTTTGTTTATCCCGTTTTCAAAACGGATAGCAGGTAATCCGGATTCCGGGTGCGCAGGTGAGCCCTGGAAACCTTCAACAACCACACCCTTGAAATGAGTACAATATATTCCATATGTAAAATAACCGGCTGGATGGTCGCTCCATTCCAGGTGAAAGTCACTGATTATTAAATTATTTACATTCTTGCAATACATTCCGGGAAGATCCATCCTGAATATGGCTGATTCAAGGTTCGAAACAGGGCGAAGGTCAACATTGCCCCCGTAACTTTCAGCAAGCGGGCTGTCCGATATGGTCAGCTGCACCTGGTCAAAAACCAGGTTTGTAATGGGACTTTCTTCCACACCATAAACAAGAATACCTGTTTCGCTTTTTGCAATGATATTCCTGAACCTTACATTCGATATTTGCCCCAGAACAATACCATCATTCTGTGCAATGGCCGATACATGGATAGGTTCGCCGTTACCCCACCAGTGACCGGAATGCAACCGGGTCTCAATGATAATATCAGAGAAAAGAATGTTCTCAACAGATCCTTCATCCCGCACGAAAACACCTATTCCCCGGTTCGATCCGTAAATTACCAGGTTACTGAAGGTACAGTTCCTTATGTTGTTCATGCCATAACCCACGCGGATCCCGCTGGAACGAGATTGCAACAGGCAATTCGTTACCACTACATTTTCGGCAAAACCGGTTTTGTTGCCCACCTTCCGATTAGTATAGTCAAGTTCCGTTTTCAGGTCACCGCTCACCCCGACATCGGTGCCAAATCCGGTGACAATAATAGCATCATCACCTGCCCTGATATCACAATCCGAGATCCTGACATTTCTTGAAGTGGTGCAGTGTATTCCATCACTGTTAGGGATAAGGAGATTATTATAAATAGCAATGCCATTGATATTGACATCGTCACAATCCCCGATACGGACGGTCCATTCAGGGGAATCTTTCAGCTTAATATCCTTCAAAAGCACTTCCTCACATTGCAATATAACGATCATCATTCCCGGCCGGGCTTCGTATTCTATCGGGCCGTCATCGGGAACCTTGTCCTCCGGAAAATACAGGTCTCCCTGGCGGGTGTACTGCCTGTCGAAATCTCCCCCTGAATGGGCCTTTTCCGGGATATGAAAACAGGTGCCCCTTCCATCTATTTCCCCTTCACCGGTAATAGAAATATTCCTTGCCTGGTAAGCCCAGATCAATCCATGTTGCATGCCGTCTATCCGGTAATCGGCAGTGTCAAGGCTTCCAATGAGTTTTGCACCGGCAGAAAGATAAAGGTTTACATTGTCTTTCAGGATAAGCGTTCCTGATACAAATTCACCGGATGGCACGAATACTGTGCCGCCGCCGTTTTTATGACAGGCATCGATCGCATCCTGGATGGATGCGGTATTCATTGTTTTTCCATCTGGCGTTGCTCCGTAATCGAGGATATTATAATGCAATGTATCGCCTGATGAACATGCAGTAATGATATACAGGCAACAGAGCAAAATGAATTTTTGTTTCATAGCGCTGAGTATTAATGAAGGAATAATAATCCAGGTTTATTTTACCAGGTCGGAATAACTGATCAGTTTTATGTTTCGTTCATTGATTACATCTCTCACCTTTTCACTTGTAAATACTTTTGTTACCAGGTACCGGTCGGCACCCACCCCATAGTAACCGCTATGACCAATGGCCTCCATTTCCGGTGTGCCCAGTGCCGGATGTTCCACGAACAGGTAGGTTTTTCCTTCCTCCAGCTTGTTCAGGGCGTCAACAAACAGGTTAATGCGCTCCTCAAGGGTCTCGCCTTTGCCTTCAATCGGAAACCTTTCAATCCCTGCAGCCTTAAGGTCAATGTCAAGGTTGTACTCTTCAGCCAGTTTACTGTAGACTTCCTGTACACTGTCATCCCAGCCTGAACATCCCATATGGCAGGAGAGGTGTGATACCTGTGGGATATATTTCATGGCCATTTCTATTTGTGCCCGCATCTCCTGTTCAATTTCTTCAATCTTCCAATCCTGTTCGTGCAAAGCCTTCTCAGGCGGGAATTCATCGTTGGGCCAGATCATGGGGAAAAAGTACCCGTCCTCGTCGGTAATACTTGGAGAGCAGGTCAATGGTCCCCATTTAAAGTTTTCCCACTCAGATGTAACAGTTATGTGAATTCCAACATCCAGCCCGGGGTTTTCATTCAGTAATTTTACAGCTTCGGGAAACCAGGGACAGGGTACCATGATTTCCACTGTGGTCATGATACCATCCGTGTATGAGCGTATACAGCCCAGGTTGGCAGCATGGGTTGAACCAATATCATCGCCCCGGATGATCAGCCGGATGGGTTGGGAATTAATGCTGACAACGAACATTACAAGCAGAAGCGCAAGCAAGGTGAATTTTTTCATAGTTTATTATTTTATTGAGAAACGATGTACGAGGTTCGAGTTACGAGGCATAAGATTGTCTAATCCACCTCGCAACTCGTAACCTGCAACTCGTAACTTTCTTCTAAAAATAAAAAATTCCGCAGAGTCCATCTGTCTCTCTGCGGAAATTATTGGAAAGAAAGTTTTTTTTCGGGACGAGTAATGTTACTCAGAGATAGTAAAAACCATAGGGCCAAGGTCCCGGATGGTCCCGTCGGGACCAACTGTCTTGATCTCTTCAACCATTAATTTCTGGTTGGTTATAAGTGAATTGATCAGATCAATCTGTAATGCAGAATATTTATCTGATTTCGAGATTTCCTCGCGGACCACATTGGAGTTTGGGACGGTGGCGCTCATCACAAAGGATACTGGCTTGAACGCTATGTCGAAATCGATCGCTAAATAGGCGTTTATTCCACCAGCATCAAGCAGTTCCTGTTTGGTTATGTCTCCACTTCTTTTATCACCCACGCGGGCAACAGGATCGGGGATAGATTTAACCCTGAACGTAACACTACCAGTCTTCTTCTCATCTGAATATACCGTTATTGTTGCTTCACCCACCCTGGCCGGATTGACTATATAGTGTCCCTCGCTTCCCCGGATATTTCCATTGTCGAGCGTAACCTTCAGGTCTTCAGAATTGAATCCTGAAACAGCGACATCCACCGGGTTATCCACACCCAGGTACAATACATTCATTTTAATTGGCACGATGGCCGCAATAACATTATCGTTGGTTTCTTTTCCGTTCACTATACTAGGCACCTGTTTCTCCTGTGTTTTAGCACACGCGATCCCCAGCACCAGGAGTGCAATGACCGGCACAATCCCAATTAGTTTAAATTTGGTCTTGCGATTTGTTTTCATTTTGTTCATCATGGTAATGCGTTTTTTAATTATTGATTGATTGAATCGGGAAGAGAGCAGTATCAGTCTGCCTTCGGCTACCTGGTTAACCAGAAGGGCCTCGTAAAAGACCTTATCAAACCCTTTGTTCAGAACACCTTCATCTGCCAGGTATTCATGGATGAGCTGGACAGAATTTTTCATCATCCAGATGATGGGATTGAACCACATGAGGGCAATCAGCAACTCGGCAATGAGCATATCGGCAGAATGCCATTGCCGGGCATGGACCATTTCATGTTGTACAATATCATTAAATTCCTTGCCCGGTTCTATATTTTCCGGAATGAAGATCCAGTTGAAAAAGGAGAAGGGGTGATCGAATGTTGAATTTCGAATGATGA
>CAYZEZ010000048.1:0-21088 GCA_964477295.1 uncultured Bacteroides sp.
AGGCCAAACTTTATGAGATCTTCAGGTTGGACAAGGGCCATGATTTCATTGATACGGACCCGGGCCTGTTGTGCCAATATGAAATCACAGTTCAATAAAATCAGGATAACAATGCTGACCAGTCTTAATGCCTTCCTGTTCCTGATCCCATGCATAATGCTTAGATTAGGCATCTATTGTCTTGATATATACCAGTTATTTGGATCCCTCAGCTTAGTACGAATTATTTCCTGCATACCGGAGGGATACTTCGCAGCCACCTTATCGGCAAGCCAGGCAGGATCATTACGTCGCAGGGATATGCGCATTAAATCGTGAAAACGGTTCCCTTCGAATGCAGTTTCGAGGGCCAGCTCTTCTACGATCTTATCCTCGACATAATTCACGGAATCCTCGAGGTTTGACAGTGGAGGAATATTAAAATCAAGGGCAAGATGAACATTACCGCAGCCCCGGGCATGGACCCCGATATTATCATCAAACCTGACATCATTGAAGTTCATATAGGAATAGAGTAAACTGTCTGCTAAACTGGCATACTTTTCCTTTGCAGGAACTATGGAATCTGTTTCAAGAGTTTTTTCATTCATCCCGTTTTTGAGCACAGCAAAGGCCAGGTTTGGTTTGCCTGCCCGGTTTACTGCTTCGGCGTAGCGCAGATATAACAGGGCTGTCCTGTAAATGAAAATTCCCTTTGAAGTGGTAGTTGCCATGTTAAGGAATTTTGTTATCAGGCCGGATTCAAAGAACTCAGCTTCTTCCTGAAGAACCTCTGTCCCGAAATAAGAACCATATTTGCCCCGCATATCACCCCGGTGTATTGCCGTGGAATTATGATAATAGAACTGGCTGTTCCAGGTATCAATGGATACTGAAGATGGAACGATCTCATATCCTGACAATGATATAGTATCCAGTTCCGAACCTTCTCCATATTCAGTTGAGCCGGCAATGAGGGTGATGTTTTCAGAGGTGTTGTTCTCCAGGAAGAATATCGACAACCATCTGATAACAGGTTCTACAAATACGCCGTTTATTACATCCCAGGTGGATTGGTATGTATCCGTTATCAGGTATGATCCATTGACTATCAGGTCATGGTATTCCTGTGCAGCCTTTTCGTATTCACCGGTCCATAAATACAGGTCACCCAGCAGGAACCGGATGGGAAAGTACAGGTACTCACTGCTGATGTCCTCACCGAGGGATATGGATTGCGGATGTTGAATATATTTCAGGGGTTCCAGGTCCTGGATCAACACGGTTGCCAGTTCATCCATTGTATATTCCGGATAGGATTTGTTTGCCTCCTTTACGTCCATTATGGGTTCTTCAATGTATACTACGCTTCCATAATTCAGGGCAATCTGAATATTGGTCCACGCACGGATGGCTTTGGCGGCAGCAAACTCCCTGTACAATATCTTCTCCGCACCTACAACAAGAGAGGTATCTACTTTGGATATCAGATAGTTACAATTATTTATAACAGTATAATAATCCTCGATCTTATTATATTTGTTGTCTGCAGAAATTTCAAATTCATAGATTTCCTGCAGGTCAGCATGTGCATTTTCTGTCAGACCCATCAGATCTCCGCGCAGTTCTCCCAGCAGAACATACCGGTCAGCGATTTTCTCTAACCGTGAAAAGATCCCGATCATAGGGTAAATGATCTCGTTGGGCGAATTGAGCTTATTTTTGTCAGGGTACACCAGTTGATCAGAGTCGACATCAAGCAATCTTTCACAACCTGCCGAAACAAATACAATGGCCAGTAATCCAAATGCTATGTTAGTATATTTCCTCATTTATAAATCCATTAAAGAACAAGCCCCATGTGTTACAGGTTCATCTTCACACCTATAAAATAACTTCTTGTAAACGGTATTAAACCATAATCGATGCCCTGGTACAATACTGCATTATTCAGTGAAAACTCAGGATCACGTCCCAGGTAGTTCGTCAAGGTCCAGATATTATTCGCAGACACCCATACAGTCAGGCCTTCAATTATTCTACCCTTATAAGGGACTTTGTACCTGACTGACAATGATTTTAGTTTTAAATAAGATCCGTCTTCGATCCACCGGTCTGAAAAGCGGGAGTTTCCCACCGGATCATCATAAAAAGCTTCTGGCTGGTCTGTTTGCTGGCCTTCGCTTATCCAGCGTACCAGCATTGCCGTTGTCTGGTTTTGAAAATCTTTTCCTGATTCAAGCTCCCTGCGCAGATAGTTATATACCTCGTTCCCGTATGAATATGTGAAAAATGCTTCCAGGGCCAGGTTCCTGAAACCAATTGTACTGTTAAAAGAACCGTATAGATCCGGGTTAGGATCACCAATAACCTGCCTGTCCTGTTCATCGATGATCCCGTCCTTAAAATAGTCTGTGAAATGCACATCGCCGGCACCAAATGTATGTTCCATTCCATCAGGATCCACCATCTTAAGATGAGCGGCATCAGCATCTGCCTCACCGGCAAAGACTCCTTCTGTTTTAAATCCATAAAAAACACCTGCAGGATTTCCGGTCGATGTAAGGATTTCAGCGCCATAGATCGAGGTAATTTGATTATCTACGGGAATAGACAGGATTTTGTTCCTGTAATGTCCGAGATTTGCACCAAATTCCCAGTGTATATCTTCAAGGTTCAGGACTTTAACAATGGCAGACAACTCAAAACCAATATTCGACATTTCTCCCCCGTTTGTCCAGTAGTACCCGTCACCGGCCAGAGCAGGCAATTTTGCAAGGTAGAGCAGGTCACGGGTTTTATTTTTGTAAATATCAGCAGACAGGAAAAGGTAATCGTTAAACAGGTTGGCATCCACCCCGAAATAATATTTTAACGAAGTCTCCCATTGAATACTGGAATTTCCGATATTCCCAAATATCAGACCATTTGCCCTGTCCATATATTTCACGGAAGAGAGGTAGGGAGTCCATGCATAGGGCTCTATATCATCATTGCCTGAAAGCCCAAATCCGGTTCTGAGTTTTAATCTATCAATGATATTTACAGGGATCATGAATTTTTCAGAAGAAACAAGCCATGCTACATTTATGGATGGAAAAACACCCCAGCTCCGGCCAAACAACCGGAATCCTCCCGCAGTTTCCTTCCCGAAACGGGATGATCCGTCCACTGCAATGGCTGCAGTAAGGAAATAGCGGTTGTCGAAACTGTAATCCACATTCGCATAATTTGAGATTGACCTGGTTTCGTTATTTAATCCGGAGATTTTCTTGAATTGCTCTTCTCCCAGCAGGTTTCGCTTCTGGTCCGTTCCGGAGTTATGACCCTCCGCATAATCCGATTCCAGGGAGCTATACAGGTAGCGCCATCCCACGAGGATATTAAAACGGTGGATTTGATTGAGGTTATATAAATAGTGGACCCTGGTATCATTATAGACAGCATTATTCCTCATCTGAAGGCTTTTAAATACATTTTCCGAGACTCCAAAACCTGGGATCAGTCGGTCTGCCACGCCGATCATCGGGCTGAAATAGGTCTCCTTCAGTTTATCCAGGCTGTAATCAAAATGTGAGCTGACAGAGAGGGAGGGCGTTATCTTAATGACAGGCCGTACACCCAGGTTCAGCCGGTAATGTTTGTTTGTGTTCAGCGCATTCTCAATAATTGCAGTCGGATTGCTGATGCCAAAATCATCACTGTCTTCCACATCAGTGGTAAGGGTTCCGGCAACGGTATACCGATACGGGGACAGAAATGGAGCCTTGATCATGGCAAGATAGGTCGGGGAGGTATAGTAATTTGCTCCGTCATCCAGCAGGATCCTGTCCACATTGGTAAATCCAAGGTTGAGTCCCATCTCTAAATAATTGGTCATCTTAAAATCACCGTTGAAACGCATATTCAATCGTTGCATATCGGTGGTCTTAACCACCCCGCGGTTCCCGGTGTATCCAAGGGAAAATGCATACAACGCTTTATCATCACCGCCATTCGCATTGATATTATAGCTCTGCGAAGTCCCCAGCCTGTATACCTCATCATCCCAGTCGGTAATATTATGGTATTTTTTATAGGTGGTTTCTGATGGGTCGTCATTCAGGAAACCTAATGCATCAAGAAATCCGGTTGGCAGTTCCAGGGAACCCAACACATCGGTAGTATAGATACGAAACTGGTCCGCATCCATCATGGGTAAGGAACCCGGCTGTTCGGTAACCCCGGCGAGTGCATTCACAACTATTTTAGTGGCCAGGTCATTTGCCCTTTTGGTATTGATCACAATGACCCCGTTGCCTCCCTTGCTGCCATAAATAGAGGTACCGTCCCTGATCACCGTTACATCCTGGATGTCGTTCAGGTCAATGTCGGCAAGAGAATTTGTGAAATAACCATCGTGTATGGAAAACCTGTCATAGAGACTATTCCAGATAACCCCGTCAACAATGAACAGAGGCTGGGCATTGCGGTAAAGCGAATTATAGCCCCTGATAAATAAAGCGGAACCCATTCCGCAGGTTCCGGACCGGGATGTTGCACGGACATCACCTCCCAGCCGCGACTGGATCACATCATCCACTGAGACAGCTGTTGTGTTACCAATATTATCGATATTCCTTGCGGCACCTGTTAACCATGAATACCTGGTTGTCCCCGTTACAAGCTCAATATCCTTATAAGAGCCTGAGAAAACATCAGGAAACAGGTCAATTTCCAGGTTATCGGTTCCCCTGACTGGTATTTCCCTCTGATTGTAATCGAAAGCTGTAATTAACAAAACATCATTCGCGGAGGTAAGGCCGATCGTAAAGGTGCCTTCCTCACCGGATGTGGCAGATGCCTCCCTGTTGAGTGCCCGGATCTGTGCTGCGGCAACAGGTTGGAGCGTCTTAGCATCTCGAATAAACCCGGAAATATAAGTAACTGAATCGCTTATTTCAGGATCATCCTGTCCATAGGAGAGGGTACAAATAAGCAGGGCCCCGGCGAGCATTATCATTCGGAGAAATCCCGGCAGTTTTGTTATCCCTGTGGTTCTGAAGGTCATCGTACTTCGTTTAATTTTCCTTAAAAGCGTTTTTATCCTATTCAGTAACGGGTTCTAAAATAATGCAGTCGATGCGCATGGTGCGGCTGAAATCCCCTGCATTTTCCTCTTCGATTTTTACATCATTAATAACCTCAAGCTTTACAGCTATCTCCTTGTATTCGTCATCAATCACATTGGCAAATTCGAAATCAAAACGGGTGATCAACATATTAGTTAATCCGGTTGTATCCGTAACGTTGTTTTCCGGGGTAATTGAAAGCCTCCTGGTCCGGCCTGTAGTTGTATTTAAGTAGGTAAGCTGGAATTTAACCTTTCCCGGTGTCATATTTGATGCATCAGCAATATAGGCTGGGACAAATACACAATAGATGTCATAAGTAGCCGATAATGTATTGGGAATTTTAAATTCCACACTTGGTTGTGCTATATTACTGATACCCGTCGGATCGACAACAATATAATCGTCCTCTGAAATGTTCAGGCCACTGCCGAGGCCACTCCGGATGTAAATGTTGCTGTTTGCATTGTCCCTGCCTGCATCATTCTCTGCCTCAACCCTTATCTGTCTGAACCAGGAAGAGGTATCCGCAAATTGCATCTGGTCCGTTACGTAGGCAATCCCGTTGCTCAGTTCAAACGGTTGTGCATTTGAAAAAAGGTAGGACGGGGAATAAAAAACATTACCGCCCGTAGAGACGAGAATACTTGCAATCCCTGGTTCTGTAACCAGTTCCCGGAATACCATATCCTGTATGATTGCCCGTTTTGCCGTAAGTGCCTTTCTCTGCACCCCGCCATAAATCTCAGGAATATTGAAATAGTCCTGCGTTCTTTCATATGCTTCTGTCCATGCCGTATTATCAGGTAATATTACAGTATACAAACTGTCTTCTGTATTGAGATAGCCCAGGTCATTTAACAGGGGATTTGAATAGATAAAAAGTGAATCGTATATAACATTACCGGCGGTGTCAAATCCTATTTCCACACTGTTCGCCGGATCGAACAACCATTGATTCAGTCCGTACATATATTCTTTTAATGAATCGAGTTGTTCTTTTCTGCCAATAAACTCCCAGATATTGTAGGTAAAGGGAACATAGCCATCGAGTATGTGAACCTGTCCGTTGAGGGTGATCACATTGGATTCGGTAAGGGGTATCTTTCCAAAAGAATACCCTGATGATTCCCTGGCGAAGATGATGTTTTTCCCGTTCAGCATCTTGACCGGCCTGGATTCGATTCCCGAGGTTGAATAATTCCCGCGGGCGATATGATTTGTTATAAAATCCAGGACCAGCTCCCCGTCCTCCAGGTCAATTTCCTTAATTGCTTCGTTCTCAGGAGCCCAGATCGTGTAGGTCTGTGATTCATTTATAATACTGTCATACCCGGTTTCGCTGAGCATTTGTCCGAAAATACTTAAGGCGGAATTCGACTGAATATATCCGAGCAGGTTGTAATCCGGCAGTTCTCCGGATCCTGCCTCATAATGTTCTTCCCACATGTCTGTGCATGATGGCGCAAAAATAATCAGGGCCAAAACCAGCAAAGGCATCCATCGTTTATTTATCTTATCTGTCATTTTGCACCTGTTAACGAATTAATCGATCCCTTCTTTTTCCAGGATTTCGGTCGGGACAAATTCTATGAAATCCAGCTGGTATTGACCTGAACGGGCTGCCTTTGCCCTGAATGTATGTACCCCGGGTTCTTTAAATGTATAAATACCAAGTATTTTTCGTAAATAGGCCGTGCTGACCCTTGCACTCGGGGCCTCGTACCAGTGTCCGCACCTGAAGCTGGAAGGCCCTTTCATATAACCACGGTTCCGCATCATTTTATCGTTTTCGTAACCTTCAGGATCGGTGGGATCAAGCCCGGGCATGATGTACCCGATGGAAGGATCATTTGCGGGTATCCTTATATCCAGCGGTATGCCGGTTGGCTGGCCGTCAAAATAAAGCTGGGCAGCCCCGCGGTTTCCATTGGGCTGGTACCCGATTCGCACTTCATAGGTGCCTACCGGTACAGGGAGGGTAGTGATGGTAATATCGTACATGCCAACGATGCTTACAAATTCATCACTCTGGGAGGTTCCCAGGTTATCATCGGCACTGTAATACTGAACCTCTGTTTCCTCTGTAATTTCCATGCCTTCAATATAACCTGGAGGAAGGATAAACCTGAGGGTAGAGTTACTTCCCCTTCCCCTCATATTGTTATTGGCCAGTTCCGGGAAGCAACTGGCAATATCCATTCGCAGCCTTTTACTCGAGATCTCGGATGCGACATCGAAATTATAGCTCAGTATGTCATTTATTTCATGATAGACACCATTGATGGCATCATTATCATAATTGGATTCTACTATTTCAACATGATCACCTGTTTGGCTGATGTAATTGAACAGGTTGTATTTGTTTTCAGAGCGCATGGTCCTTACCTCGATCAGTGTGTTGGGACACATCGTGGCAATGTATTCATAACTATTATACAGCAGATTGGTGGCATAAATATTTTCATCATTGTAGTCAATGATAAATTTTGTATATCCTAACTGTTTGTTTATCAAATGATAAGCAATAAACCGGTTCAGGCTGTTCTTTGGATCTGTTTCATCGGTTATACCTGCATCTTCGGGATAAACGGCATCATAGATCAACTTTGCATAATTCCTCAAATCATCCAGGGTCTCAATGTCATTCAATTTATAGGTTGAATCGCTTTCAATAAGTGCTGTATATCCGTATTTACGATAATCAGGTAGTGTCATCAACACGCCAAGCCTGATCACTCCATCATTGGCATAATAATAATCGGCCCTGTTGTAGGATTTATCCTCAATCAATTCAAGCTTATCATCCAGTCCTGTCAATATGAGTGCCTTATAAAACAACGTAAATTTATCATCCGATTCAATCGCTTCGACCAGGGTTTTTTCAGTTGGTTTCAATACTTCTCCAATAGCATGGATTACGCCATTATGCACTTCAATATTACTTTCTAATATGGGGGAGGTTTTGTTTACCATTATTACAGGAGTTCCTTCCTGGAAGCTGGAAAATGATGTTGAAATATAGCGGTTGCTCATACTGAGTTGTGGCAGCCTACCCTCGATAAAATCATCTGTAGTTATTGTAAATCCTACAATAATATGGTCCTTAACAAGTTTTTCAATGTTTTCAGAAGACATGTCATGGATCCCGCCAATTCCTTTAAGAGCATAATAATCATTCAATGCATTGTTTGTTGGTGCAAAACAGGTATAATAACCATAGGCATTCAGGAGTCCCAGCACATTGCTGCGGTCCAGTAACTCTACAAACTCAGAAAATTGTTCCGGGTTTTTCTGCAGGTATTCCCCCAACCTGTCGCCGGCGAAAGTGTAATAACTTTCCTGGGAAATATCATCAGGGTCACAGGAGGGCAGGAACAACAGCAATGTTTGAAATAATAACAGCATAGTAATTATTTGCCTGGCTACTGATAACCCTGCTGTCATTTTTACGATCCTGATAATAAAATATAAATTCATTGCCTTGTTTATTTAGCGTTGATCACTGACGAACCGGTCAGTTCATAAAACGGATTCTGGACCAGGGCCCGGTTGGCATCCAGCTCAGCCTGCAGAATCGGTAAATACAGCGCATCCATTACCGACATCTTGCTGATTTGAAGGGATTGGCTTCCTGAAAATTTTGGCATCAGGTAATTCAGCAACCTGTCGGGCGATTCTTCCCGCCTGGCCATGCGCATCAGGTCAAACCATCTTTTCCCTTCAAACAGCAATTCCCGTTGCCTTTCCCTTAAAACAAGTTCCTCCATTTTTTTCTGGTCACTGTAATTTTCTAATTTTAATGAATCGATACCCGGATCCGTATTTGCCCTGAGATAGGTTGTATTGACCAGGTTTAATGCTTCTCTCATGCCAGATTCATTCCAGTTCACCTGGACCAGGGCTTCTGCTTTCATAAGCATTACATCGGATAACCGGTATACGATCCAGCTGGGGGAGAAATTGGTGTAATAGTAGGTGCTGATATCATTTTCCCTCTCCACACGTTGTATCCCGGCATATTTGAAAATATAGTAGTACCCTGTTATTTTGGCACTGGAAATATTCACAAAATCCTTTAACCGGATATCATTCTCACTTTCCGTTTGTAATCCTAACGTGAAGTTGAAAGGGCTCTTTGCCCCTTCAGCAAGAAAGACAGGAAAACTTACCTGGCCTGAATAATCGCCGCTGTATCCGTATAATTTACGGACCGCTTCATTTTTTAATTCATCGTCATCGAATGCAAGCTCAAAAATTGATTCAGTTGAGCTTCCTTCATAGAATACTTCCCTGTACATTTTTTCGGCCTCCACCAGTTCCAGGCTTTTGTCTGCCAGGATTTTGTCGCATTCAGCCACACAAAGCGCATATTGCTGGTCCCATAGATAGATGTCTGCCAACAAGGCCCTGACTGTATTCTGCGTAATCCTTGATTTCGGATGATCCGTTTTATCATAGGAGGGCCTGGCATAATTTTCAGCTTTCCTTAAGTCGTTGATTATAAAATCTAAAATATCTCTTTCGGATGATTTGGGGACATTATATTCCTGTGTATCATCAATGCTTGGATCGGTGATGAGAGGAACCTCCCTGAATGCCCTTACCAGGTAAAAATAAACCAGTGCACGGATGGTCAGTACTTCGGCTTCCAGTGATCGAAGTTTATTTATGGTAAAATTCTGATCAATTTCCACAACACCCGGGGCAAAGTGCAGAAAATTGTTACAATAATTAATTGTCTGGTACATCGAGCCCCAGTCACACATCGGATTGGAAGCATTGATATCCACATTGAGTATATTTACAAGGTCATTACCGGTGCTGCTGCCTCTTACCATGTTATCTGAACGCAATTCTCCCCAGACAATCATACGCCTGATATTTGATTCTTCGGTCAATGACCGGTAACAGGCTGTCAGTACCTGGGTCGCCTGAGTTTCGTTTTGCCAGTAATCCTCCAGGACAACTTCGCTTTCCGGCCGGATATCAAGCCATTCGGTGCAGCTGTAAGTCATAAGGAGAATGACGGACAGGGCAAATATGGCAGATTTGAGTTTCATTGTTAACTTTTTAAAATGAAACAGATAATCCCAGTGTGAAATCTCTTGACCGGGGTGTTTGTGATCTATCTTCACTTACACTGAAGGATCCGTAACCAACCTCCGGATCCACGCCGGTATATTTCGTCAAAATCAACAGATTGTTAAAGGTCAGGTACAACGAGAGGCGATTAATGTAAAATTCTCTCAGTTTTTCTGAAGGCACCGAGTAACTGAAAGTAAGGTACTTAAACCGCAGGAAAGACCCGTCTTCAACATACCGGTCACTGCCCAGCCAGTTATAACCGTAATTATACAATGCCCTCGGCATTTCAGTGACATCACCATCCTTGCGCCAGCGCCAGTTCACCGATTTACTCTGGTTGTCGAGGTAATACATGTTCTCTGCAAACATACGGGCTTTATTAACTATTTTATTTCCATACCTGAAATTAAAGAATGCCGAACAGTAAAAACTCTTGTACCGGATGGTTGTCCCGAAACCTCCATTCAACTTGGGATTGGAGTTGCCAAGGTATACTATGTCCAGTTCATCAATTGTACCATCGTAGTTAATGTCTTCGTAGATGGCATCTCCACCTTTAAACTCATAGGCATTGCTTCTCCCGAAGGCAAAATACATGGGGAGGGGTTCTCCATCCTGACCGGTAATCACATTTCCGTCCACATCACGTGCCACGGGGGCATTTTCCTGGATATTCGGTATATAATCGTTGTACTGGTAAACACCCTTGTATTTAAATCCATAGATTGAGCCGTAAGAATTTCCTTCCTGGATACGCGACAGGTAGGTGCCATTTGCATAATCAAAATCGCTGTTGTACACACTCAGTACATCATCCCGTAGATCTATTATGGTATTTACGAAATTTGTCAGGTTGAAATTGAAATCCAGGGAGAATTCGTTTTTAACGATTGCATTATAGGTGTAAAAATTTACTTCCCATCCATCGTTGTTCATAGTGCCAATATTCTGCCAGGGAATATTTGAATAACCCGATGATACAGCGAGTTTCAGATCCTTGAATAACAGGTCCTCAGTATGCTTCTTGTAAAAATTAATATCAAAAACAAACCTGTCATCTAAAAATCCAAGGTCAAATCCGTAGTTAAAAGAGGTAGTGGTTTCCCATTTCAGGTTGGACAATTGGAGTGAAGTGGGACGTGTTGCTGACTGGCCGATATAGCTTCCATATGCCGAATAGCGGCTATAATGAAGATACTCCTTGTCGGGTTGGTTCCCACTGATGCCCCAGCTGGGTCGAATGGCCAGCATGCTTAACCAGCCGGCGGCCCATTGCATGAATGGTTCATCCGAAATAATCCACTTCGCGGAGATCCCCGGGAAGGTTCCGTATTTATTGTCTGCACCAAACTTGGTACTTCCATCCCTCCGGAAAGTTAAACCCAGTATGTACCGCGATTTATACGAATAGTGTCCCCTGAGCAAAAAGGCATTTGAACGGTATGAAGAACGGCTGGTTGAAATATCGCTGATATACCCTATGGCAGACGGATCAATGATCTCTCCGGATGGCAGGTTGGCTGTTGCCAGACCCTGGCTGGCATTGTAACCGGTCCTGACCTGGAAGGAACCATACAACATCATGTTATGATCGACGTTGCCCAGCCTGGGCTGCCAGGTGATGTTGTTATCAGCCATGACGGTCATGCTTTCCGAATCAGCGCCTTCCGCAAAGTTAACCGAGCCATCGTTCCAGGAGATGTTGGATACCTCCCGGGGCAGGAATTTTGATACCTTATTATTATTCACATCGAACGACACATACATGTTATAGCGAAGCATATGTACTTCAGGATCAAGTAAATAATATTGCAACCTGAACGTGGGAAGAATCCGGTAGTTCTTAAGGTTGTTTTCTGCCAGGTTTGCCAGGGCAACAGGATTCCTCAGGTCTCGCTGTGAACTATGCAAACCTGATGAACGGGAAATATTGTAATAAAGATCTGTATTGTTCCCTTCCAGGTCCTGCTGGTAAACACTCACGTTGGGCATTTTCTTATAAGCAATGCCCAGGAGGTTATCCCAGTTCCTGTCATTATCGGAATAGGTAAATGAAAATTCAGAGATAAACTGGATCCTGTCCGATACCCAGTAATCGAGATAGGCACGTGATGACAGCCTGTCCATATGCTGCCCGATCACCGTTCCGTCCTGTGTTAAAATGCCGCCGGAAACACGGAAATTTGCCCTGCTGCCACCACCTGAAACGGTCAGGTAATGATCATGTTTGAATCCGGGCCGTGTAACTTCTTTAAACCAATTGGTATTGTTGTTGAAGTTTTCGTATTCAGGGAAAGTCGGGTCGTACAGGAACTCCCTCACGTTGGCAGCATATTCATCCTGCTCCGGGTTAAAGTATGCCTGCTTGATCATCATGGTGTAATCATCACCATTGAGCATTTTCAATCCCTCCGGCTGAACGGCACGGGTTAACCGGTATGTATATTGGATCCGTGTTGGCCCCTGTGAACCCTTTTTGGTTTTAATCATTAATACTCCGTTGGCACCCTTTGAGCCCCAGACCGCCGTGGAGGCGGCATCCTTTAATACGGTAATTTCCTCAATGTCATCGGGATTAATGCTTAGCATATTGGCATATTGTTCCTGGTTAGCATTGGCAAAATCAAACGTGGGATCGATCTCCACTTCATAAGGTATACCATTCAATACAATCAGCGGCTGGGTGTTGGCATTTATGGATGTGGTACCCCGGACCCTCATGGAGGCCCCGCTTCCAAGGTCGCCCGAGTTCGCTACAATATCCAGTCCGGCAATCCTGCCCTGCAGGGCATCATCCAGCGAAGTTACTGATACACCTTCAAATACCGATGTGTTGATGGTTTGTAAGGCAGTGGAGATCTCCCTCTTCGGAATAACAAACGACCCTTCAACATGTTTCTTTTCGGCCGTAACGGTAACTGCTTCAATATCCTGTAACTCTTCTTCCATTGCTAAATTGATCGTATTCCTACCATCAATAGGTATGGATTGACTCCTGAATCCAATGTAGCTGAAGACTAATTTGTTTGAAGAGTTTGTCACTTTAATCACATAATGGCCGTTCATATCTGAAACGGTGGCCCTCAGGAACCTTTTCTTGCTATCCACTTCAATTATGTTGACGCCGATCAGCGTTTCTCCATCAACAGCCGCGGTTATGGTCCCCTGAACCACCATACTGGTCTGAGGCACCTGTCCGGATAAAATAACAGGCACCAGGATATTTACCAGGAGCAGGATCCCGGCAAACAAATGTTTCCTATTTATGCCCGATTTATTCATACCTTAAAACATTATCGATCTGGTGAATAACTGCTGTCGACGAAGTGGTTATTGTTGACGAAGAAAAATCAATTCCTGTGCCTGAACCATCTATTTCCCTGTACACAGGGGGATTATTACTGAAGATATAATCACGTGTCATAATGTTATACAGGTCATTGTCAGTGATCACCCTGGCTGTCCATTCCGTATCGGGCAACTCCGTAGTCAGGGACAGGTCATTCCCGCTCCCGGTCACATTCAGCTTGTAATATTTATTCGTGAACGTATTGAAACGGCTTACCTTGTCATCGGTTTTGATGGTAGCGGTTTGGTAAAGTTCATTTACAGGTTCACCGCCGATATACACCGCATTATCCTGGAAATGATATCTCAGGAAACGTTCGAGTTTCTTAATTTCACTTTTCATAACTGCCGGGTCTGAGATCTCGTTTATCGTATTCCAGTCTTTTATCAGGCCATCCTGCAATGCCTTTTGTATGGCTTCGTTGGTGGGAACGTAAACAGTATAGTGGAAGGTATTGAAGAACTTTATGCTGTAATCGATCCCGTAATAATTGGATGATTTTTTGAATATGACCGATTCTGATGTGGTTGGGAAACCGCTTAGCAGATCAAAGAAAGCCTTGAATTCAGGAGTTTCGCTGAGGATCTTGTAGACCGACTGCAAGGGTGTTTGTATGGGTTTATCAATAAAGTAGGTCTTCCCGTTTTCCTGTTCATAGACACTGGTTACATGTGTCGTTGCTCCCTGTTCAATATCACCGCCACCCCAAACTTCTAGGTCTTTTCCTTTTCCCTCAACAATGATGGTATTCCCGCCTTTAGTAAGGTAATATTTTGATCCCGACTCTACATCTCCGACAATAATATGCGTATCCAGAAGGTCAAGCAAACGGTTCGAAATAAAATCAGGATCCTCGATTTCCCCTATTTCGCTGCCTGCCTCCCCGGTTTCCGGATCATAACTGTATACTGTCGCATTGACGGTGGATGTTTCCTCGTTGTACCAGAATTTCAATACGCCCGGTACATCCTTGGAGAAAGCGATCGGGTCAATATATCTATCGAAAAAGTCATCTGTCGGCACAAAAAAGCTGTACTGGCTTATCAGCGAGTTCAGGTACAACCTGAAATCGTTTTGCCGGATGGCCCAGTTAAATACCTTGGTCTTTTCGCTGAACAGCACCGGCCCGTAAACCGAAACATAATCGTCAGGGGGGTAAACTTTATTGGTTAAATAAACCACACCGTTCACCCCGATATACGATTCCTCAAGGTCTCCTATACTTATGGGTATCGGGGAGTTCTCATTATCGGTCATTTTTTGGAAGCGACTTGGGATCGATTCCAGGAATGATTCCCTCAAATGCCGTTTGAGAAAAAGGATCACGATATCGTCAGGAACATTATCCCAGGTGCCGTAGCGGTTCTTTAATATAATACCGCTACCGGAGTTGAAGTATTCATCCAGTGTGGCATTGGTGGGGGCCAGGATCGCCCCCATGTCTGACTGCAAGGCACTTTCGGCTCCCCGGGGGACATAACTGTTCCATCCCGGGTTAAAAGGCAGCAGGTATTCCTCGTTAATTGATGTGTTGTCGGGGTAATAGTCTGGTCCTCCCCAGGGTGAGAAATATCCTTTTACAAAAATTGAATCGTTAAATCCGGGATGGGTTTGTTTGTACTCATAGGTTGCATCTTCATAGTAATAAGGTGCTGAAAACCGTTCCAGCAACCTTGAGAATGTCTGGGTCTTTTCATTTTCCATCAGTTGCTGAGCCATGTTCATGCGCGGCAGTAATACATTTTCCAGTACATGGATATACCCGTTTTTACAGGTGATATCCCTCTGGATGACCTTATTATTGAAGACAAATGCATCATCTTCTTCCCTTTCTTCTCCCGTAATCAGGTAAAAATCATTATCCGAAATGTTTGCACTCATCAGGAATTTAGGAAGAAAATAGACCAGGGGCATATTGGTGTGATCCTTAAAAATATACAATCCCTTACTCCTGAACCTGTCCCAGAACTTTCCTTCAGGTAAAGTATTACCAGATTCATGGTATAAAATATTAACCGCAGATGCACGTCTCAGCGCTGTACCGTAATGCAAACCTGCGGCGCCGTTATAATTTGAAAGGGTTTCAATAAGGTATGCATTGTTTATCATCCCAAAATTCAGGATGGCGTTTTTCTGGTCGGCAGTAAGGTCGTCGTAGCCTGAAACACCCAGGGAATTGTCATTAAAGAAACGTTCGAATGCAGCATCATTCGCAACGAAAAGTGTTTTGCTTCCGGTTTTGGCCAGAACGGAAGTATACTTTGCATCTTCAATTAATTTCACATAGTAAGTGTAGTTTCCATCTTCTTTCAGGTAATCATAGATGCTTGCTCCGAGCCATTCCGGTTCCGTGTCATCGTACATGTAATCATCCTTACAGGAAACCATCCATAAAGCACTGGATATCAGAATACATGTTATTAGAAGATATCGCTTTTGACTTGTCCTGAACCACTTCATGATTACAGGTGGATTTAATTTATATGAGCTGCAAGCTACTGGTTGGGGGTCACCAGGTATCTAAATATATGCGGTGCTAATTTACTCCTAAACAAAGATACACACTAATCGGTTTTCGAAATATCATAAAAGAAAATTGACAGGTCGCAAAAACAGGTTTCTGACTGAATTTATTATCCGGCTACTGCTTAATAATCTTCACTGGTAAATATCCTTCCGCTTCCAGTAAATATATTCCGGAAGACAACGGGTGAAGGTCCAGTGAATGCCATACTATTTTTTCCACCTGTTTCTGTCCGGTCAAGTCGTAGATCACAATATGAGTCGGGTACCTGAAACTAAAATAGACTTTATCGGCAACCGGGTTCGGATAGAAGGGAAGCTTCTCTTTCAGGGTTGTATTAATAATATATACTGGCTGATTAACAGCGATATCCATCACCATCCAGCCCAGCTTATCCTCCTTCATTGCCGTTATTGTTCCGGATAATTCACGCTGCTTGAGAATGGTAAACTCATGGTCCCCGGATGTATAATACCTCAGGGTGGATGCAAAGGCATCGGCCGATGTCAGCATGCTTGCAAACAATAATGGTTTGGAATAAGAGGTATCGTATTTCAGTACTGCCGGGGAAGAGGAGATCCCTTCCTCTCCATCCCCTGTCTGACCTATTGTGATGCGATAATTACCGATGAAACCTTTGCCGGGTTCGACTGCCAGGTAGTTAACGGTTTCATCCAGTATCGAGGAGGCCGGTATGTCTTCTTCGCACCGGAGGCACAGCTCAAATCCGGTTTTTGTTACATCCCTGATCGCTGGCATGGTGGGGAAGAAAGTATTGTTGGATACCTGTGTGCAGAAGATAACCGGCAGGCTATCAAAAGGCTGATCAAAAACAACAGGTATCCAATCACCTGAAACCTGCAGGACCTCACCGGCCAAACCCTGAAGCCCGCCAAAATCGTGTATCCCTGCAGGCAGGGCGGCAATGGCAATGGCATCAGACTTGGTTAGCGTTGGATTGTTTAAATAGTTCCATGTATCCAGCTGAAATTTAAATGAAGTTTTGGTTATTGCGTTTATACGGTGTGTGAAGGCAAGCAGGTTATTGAAAGTTGGTATCCCTGAGATTACCAGTGGTTTTTCGCTAAGCTCTTCAGAAAACAGGCAGACATTCCAATCTGTATTGTCAACCGGCAGAGAACCGATCTGGATGGACCCATTGCCCTGTGATTGGTAATAGGACACTTCATTCGAGGGAATAAAGTCACCGTATACGGTCTTCAGGCTTACCCTGTAGATGATCCTTCCGCTGTTACTGCTGTCGAGATCATCAGTAAAATTCAGTATGGATCCATCATCCGTTTCAAATATGGTTACATAGTCGCTGTTGCTTACCTTCTTCTCAAGCCTGTAGCCTGCTGAAAGACCTGAATTGTTTTCGTCCCAGTTCAGGCTGATTTTATTGGACAGGGTCAGGTACCGGTAATTCAGCTGGGGTGCATTGTATACCCATTTTGGAGGGATTACTTCATTTATCCTGTTAAATGCAATCCTGGATTTATTTGATGCATAATATTCGCCGGCCGGTGTAAGGGATCCGTCAAGTACCATGGCCCTTTTATCCTCGACCCAGTTATAAATGGAATAACGCTCCACAAAATGAGCTGTATCCAGCACCTGCAGAATAGCTGTGATGTCGTTCAACTGTTTTTCCTGCTGGGCAGTCCAGTCTGATGGCCACCATTCGCTGGTCCAGTTTGCCCCGTTGTTCCATTCGGTAATCCAGATCGGGCGGCCCGTGCGTTCATGGATATATTTCAGGTCGTTGTACCATTGCTGGGGACTTTTAACCCAGTATGCATGGACGGCCACAAAATCTACCCGGTAGTTTAATTCATCACACCTGTCGATAAATTCAAAAAGCGACCAGCTATTAAAAGCATCGGATGTAACGGGTGATCCGATCCTTAAACCGGACTTCATGAATTCGGGCCAGGCAGCAAGTGCCTGTTCCATGGTCATGTCTGACTGGTCCGGCCTGTCGGGTTCGTTGAATCCCAGCAATTGTGAAACGCCTGTTTTGTTATTTATTTGTGACCAGCCGGGCCAGCCTGAATTTTGTTTGATCACTGCATATTCAATGTTATTTGTTGTTGAACCGTTTGCACTCCAGTCATAATTCCATGTACAATTGGTTAACCCGGCTTCCCATTGACCGCCTGCCCAGCCTTTTTTTGTCACCCAGTTGTGTTTGAAAATCCTGATAAAAGATACGGTACCGTATAGCTCAACGGGCATGCTTCTGAAGAGGATATCTTCTTCATCTGCAATAAATACCCGGCTATAGCCTGATCCGTCAGCACTGCTGGCAAAGGTGGCCATATAGCCCCTCTTCAGCTTAAAAGACCTTATTGCATTGTTAAAGGTACCAAGATCATCATGATACGTGCTGATGTCTAATTTCATTGAATCCCCGGTAAATTCATCACCCGTGAAAACAGTCAGAGGATTGTATTCGGCCGGGTGGGGCATAAGAACAGTTCCATGGGCATAAATGGCCATGCGGCCATTGCTTCCGTCAATAAATGCATTCCCGTTAACCAACACGTATTGCAAGTAGTTGGCTGAAACATCGGAAGGCCTGATATTGTCGAAAAACAGCCAGGCATCCTCATGGTTCAGCGATACCGTACTGTTGATCATTGCATTCTCACTGTTTGTAATGTGCAATTCAACCGGTGCCGGGAGGACCCTCTGCTGGTCCTGCAAATAAGCAATCGATTCCTTCTCAATGGCCAGTGAAGGGATGGTATTTACCATTAAAGTTAACACCATAATCATTCCTGAATAAAAACCGGTCCGGTTCAAACGGGTGTACTTTGTCTTCACGAGGTCACTTTTTGTATTTATTCGCATTATCCATGTCTTCAAGCCGCATATAGGAATTATAGATTATTGCCTTGAGGCCCGAATAGGCTTTATCCTCGTATGCTTTCAACAGGTATGGTAAGGCCTGCCGGTATATGGCCTGCGGTTTCTCAATTTTTTTCATATAGTTATAATAGTCGATCCTGTCAGGATTTGTTTTGGCCTCATACTCTTCGATTGCCTTTGTAAATAAATCCGACGCTTCATTGTAAAGTATCATGCCAATGCCCAGATTGGCTCCTGAATGATCAGGATCCAGGTCCAATACCGCCAGAAACGAGGTCCTTGCCCCCTCCGGGTCATCCAGGTTCTGTTTTGCGATGGCGTCAAAATAATAAAACCTGGCCTCCCCGGGAAACCATTCTGTAAGCAGGATTGTGGTTGATAACAATTTGTCGTATTGTTTCGTATTGAAATAATGATAGGCAAGGCTTTGGACAACAGGTACTTCAAAATCCGGAAATTCCATCCTCTTCTGAACCAGTGCAAATTCATAGGCTGAATGGTCCTTTTCCTGTTTTGCCAGGTTAATCATTTTGTCATAAATCAATAGCCGGGGCACCCGGAGCAAAATCGCTTCTTTATAAAAACCCAGGGCATCCTTTTTTTCTCCAAGTTCTTCACTGCACAACCCGGCATATCCATAGGCAAGGGATCGGTTAACGGAGTCAACACTACCGGTGGATAATATATTCAGGTATTGTTCAAGAGCCTGTTCGTATTGCCCGTTTATAAATGCACCATAAGCACTATCCATCAGCGAATCAGGTTCCTGGGCTTCCAGGGAACAGAAATAAATAAATGAAACACTGACCAGCAGTAACAGGTCCTTCACTTTCATTGTAGTACATTTTTAATATTCACCTATTGAAAGTCGTGATTCAAATGTAAATGATTTGTTAACCAATAAGTATTATAAATTTAAGTTTTAATGCAAGATTTTCATCGTTAAGCCGGCATTATTAAGAGGGACTTATCATCTTAAGTCTGAAGTTCCAGGCCCCCGTCAGGATAGAATACTCCTTTTTGTGAAAAATATGGTGATTTCAGGAATAGCTTCAGGATATCTTCAGATCAATAAATCATTAATTGCTGATCCTCAGAATTAATATAAATAATTGTCGATTTTGTTTGGTATATTTTGATTTTCAATTGATAATTTTATTGTTTTATTTAAACCATGCATGAATAATGATAGTATTAACCTTTAAAATATTTTAAATATGAACAGAAAAAATTTACTCATTTTATGGTCCATGCTTCTTTTTATCGGAGTATTCAGTTTCTCAGGCTTAATTGCTCAGGATATTGATACCACCGATACGTTTGAGCCTGCATTGACTGACGTTCATATGGTTTATGCAGAAGTGGTATATCACGATGGTGATGGTGATGGAGTATTCAATACGGGTTTTGCCATATCAGGAAGAGAAATAGTTGCATTTGGCGATTATTGTGGGAATATTGCGTTTTATGCAACCGGATTGCAGGTAAGAAACGGCGGCAGTTTCGTGAATACTAACGTTATTGTCCCTGTTCCGGAAGAGGTGATGAAATTGTGGATCACGATTGACGTGCCCGGTAAAACATACAGGGCCTATGCCCAGACGGAAGCAATGGACGCGCCCCTGATAATCTTCGAGGGGGATGCTGCATTCAGGAATACTGAGGATTCTGAAATTAACCGCTGGTCAGCATTCAGTTATGATGAATGGGATGATTACCTTACGGTTGATTCAATTGCGCTTACATCGAATTCTGATCCGACATTGAGCAGCCTGACCACAAGTGTAGGCACCCTGGATCCGGCATTTAATTCTGAAACAGTTGATTATGAATTACTTGTTCCTTTTGGTACCACATCACTGCAACTGGCAGCCGTGACCAACGGCCCGGGAGCTATGGTGAATATGTACGATGGACTGGGAAACCCATTTACGGGCGGTATGATCACATTCCCCGCTGAAGGAGTGGATGTTGAAATCCTTGTAACAGCATATGATGGTTCGGAAATATCCTATTATGTTGCCATTTATGTGGAGGCCGGGGATGCAGATGCCAGGCTTCGCAACATTGAACTGTCGGTGGGTGCCCTGGATCCTTTATTTAACGCAGACTCAACAGTATATACAGCCTGGGTACCTAACGGGACCGCTTCAGTGGATGTTA
>CAYZEZ010000049.1:0-10790 GCA_964477295.1 uncultured Bacteroides sp.
GACTTAGTTGTTTTACAGTTTTAAAATAGGTGTAATTGACTAAATCATAAGTGGCAGTTATTCAGACACCTGGTAACTAGCAACTTGTAACTGGCAGCTTAGGTTAATTAGAAATATGTTTCAGAAGGCTCAATATCTTAATATCAGTAATATTAATTAACGTGAGTTCGATATAAAACAATAATATTTTAAGTCATTAATTATCAACAATTTGGGCATTAAAAATATTGATAACTAATTGATATTCAATTATATACAAAAAATGGATTCTTCCTAAATTAGTGTTTACCACAAACCCCAAAAAAGGAAGAATCCATGAAAAATCTTGAAAACAAGCTTATTGAAATTTTCTGTGACATTGACGATTTTAATAAAGTATTTATCAGCGAGTTGCAAACACATCATTTGAGTGATGGCACAAGGAAACGCATCAAGCCCAGCAAGTTGAGTGAAAGCGAAATCATGACTATCGTTACCTATTTTCATATTATGCGGTACCGGGACTTTAAACATTACTATCTTTTCCATGTCTGCAAGAACATGCGGGAAGAATTTCCCCAGCTTGTTTCTTACAATCGTTTTGTGGAGTTAATGCAATCCGCAATGCTACCCTTAATTGTTTTTTTGAAAACTCAACGTCTGGGTTGCTGCACAGGCATCTCATTCATTGACTCTACCCCACTGAGAGCCTGCCACATTAAGCGAGAGCATTCCCACAAAGTTCTCCGGGGTCTGGCAACAAAGGGCCAGTGCAGCATTGGATGGTTCTTCGGACTTAAGCTTCACTTCATCATCAATGACAAGGGGGAAATTCTTGATTTTGTGCTTACTCCCGGAAACACAGATGACAGGAATCCCCTTTCAGGAACCAACTTGCTCTCGCGGATCCACGGTAAATTGTTTGGTGACAAAGGGTACATTTCAAAGACCCTTTTCGAACAGCTCTTCATTGATGGGATCCATCTGATAACCAAATTGAGAACGAACATGAAAAACAGTCTGATGCACATGTCTGATAAAATCCTGCTCCGCAAACGTGCTATCATTGAGACTGTTGTTGATGAACTGAAAAACATTTGCCAGATTGAACATACACGACACAAAAGCCAGGAAGGATTCATTGTTAATCTGATATCCGGGTTAATAGCCTATTCGTATTTACCCAAAAAGCCCACCCTGAATCTGGAGATTGTTGATCAATCATTGGCATTAGCTATTTGAAATTATGTCGAACTCACGTTTATTTAATAATCTGCTGGGTGCCCAGGATGAAAATGGTACAGACTGGTGTTATTATACGCCCCCTAACGGGAAGAGCCGGGCTTTTGAACCGGCTATTTCATGCTGTGCATCGAGCGGTCCAAGGGCTCTGGAAATGTTCTCTTGCCACCTGGCAGGTGAAATTCAGGATCACCTCTCTGTAAACAGTTTTTCCCCTTCCTCCATTGAGCTGCCCGATAAATTCGGGGGAGGAAAAATAAGAATAAAGGGGAATTACCCGTTTTCACCGGGAGCTGACATTGCGTTTGAAACAAAACAGGAAAAAAAATATACAGTGGAATTCAGGATTCCACATGGGACCGCATTTTCTACTTCGAAAATTAACGGGGAAAAAGTAGAACCGGTGAAAAATGAAAGGGGATTTTACCAGGTTATGCATGAGTGGAAACCCGGTGACCTGATCTGCATCGCAGACGATGTCTCATTCCCTTATTTGGGCAATGGTGAATGGGTAAATACCCCTGCATTTGACAGGATTGCACTGGAAGGCCCGTTACTTTAAATACCTGATTCAATGATGAAAATAATCAGCATCTGCGGGGCCTGTTATGTTTATATAAGACAAAAGTAGATTTTAAATCATTTGAATAATGAACAGAACAATTATTGTTTTTTCTCTTGCTTTATTTACATCATGTGTAATATCATGCACACAATCCGGAGCTAATAAAGGCACTCATGATGATAAACCAAATGTCTTGTTTTTCCTGGTGGATGATATGGGCTGGACCGATGCGGGTTGTTACGGCAGTAGTTTTTATGAGACGCCCAACATTGACAGGTTTGCCGGGGAGGGCATCCGTTTCACCAATGCCTATGCAGCATGTCATGTCTGTTCTCCTACACGTGCCAGCATCATGACAGGCAAGTATCCTGCCACGCTTCATTTAACAGACTGGCTGCCGGGTCGCAGGAATTTTCCATCCCAGAGACTGTTGAATGCGGATATCAACCAGAATCTGCCTTTTGAAGAGAAAACTATTGCCGAGATTCTTAAAGATGAAGGCTATAGAACGGCCATTTTCGGGAAATGGCACCTGGGCGAAGCTCCTTCCGGCCCGCTGCGTCATGGATTTGATATCCATATCCCGAAAAACTGGAACAAATGCTGTCCGAATTTGGGGTATTATTATCCTTTCGGATTAGCGGGTTTGGAGGGTGTTGAAGGAGATTACCTGACCGACCGGCTGACTGACGAGGCATTAAAATATATGGAGGAAAACAAGGATTCACCTTTTTTCCTTTATTTAGCCCATTTTGCCGTTCATGACCCGATCGAGGGCCGTCCTGACCTTGTGGAAGAATACCAGGAAAAACTGAATACCACAGAGCCCGCCGGGGGTGAGCCATTTATTCTGGAAGGAAACCCGGATGATGAGAACCTGCTTACGAGAGAAGAGTTGGATAGGCTTATTAAAGAGCCTGGTTATGAGGGGCATAGGATTCTGCCTAACCGGACCGTTAAGATCAAACAGATACAGGATAATGTCCAGTTTGCAGGCATGGTGGAGGCTATGGATGAGAGCCTGGGCAGGGTACTGGCAAAACTTGACGAACTTGGATTAACAAAGAATACGATCGTGATCTTTTTTTCGGATAATGGGGGAATGTCGGCAGCCAACTATGGAAATCCGAAAAGAATTGTTCCAGAAGACAAACTGGATAAGGCTTATTCAACATCAAACCTTCCGCTGAGAGGAGGTAAAGGATGGCTGTACGAGGGCGGGATCCGTGAACCTTTGATCATCAGGTGGCCCGGAGTGACGGGGAAAGGAAAGATGTGTGATGTGCCGGTTATCAGCGTCGATTTTTTACCGACGATCCTGGATATGATAGATTTGCCGATACCCCAGGAGTATAAGCTGGATGGAGTCAGCATTGTTCCATTGCTAAAAGGAGGAACGGAACTTGACAGGGAGGCCCTTTACTGGCATTTCCCGCATTACAGTAACCATGGCATGCAAAGCCCGGGTGGGGCCATCCGGTGCGGTGAGTATAAACTGCTTGAATACTTTGAGAACAATTCGGTACAATTGTTCAACCTGAAGGAGGACATCGGAGAACAACAAGATCTATCCGAATCACAGCCTGACAAAGTCAGGGAACTGAGAGAGATGTTGCACAAGTGGAGAGAAGATATCAATGCCCAGATGATGCAACCAAACCCGGATTATGTGCCCGCAGAATTCTGACATTGGTTATCGGGAAGGAACCTGATAACCAGCAATTTAAATAAATTTACCATGAAAGTTGAAAGCAAAGTTTGTTTTTTTATTTTAGTCTGCGTGCTGCTTGCCAGTCCGCAAACCGGATCGTGCCAGCATCCGGAGCTCAACGTATTGCTTTTTACAGCGGATGACCTGGATGGTTACAGTCTGGGATGCTATGGATCAAAGGTTCAGGATATCTCGCCGAATATCGACCAGTTTGCCGCGGAAGGTATACGGTTTGAACACGCCTATGTTAATGCAGCTATTTGTGTGCCGAGCCGGGCGATACTGGCAACGGGTCTATACGGGCACAACAGCGGGGTAATGGGTTTCGAAAAGATGAAAGAAGGAAATAAAACCCCTCTGATCATGGAGATCCTTAGAGATCATAATTACAGGGTAGGTGTACTGGGCAAGGTAAGTCATTCTACGCCGAAACTGGATTTTAAATGGGATTTTGAGGCGAATCAGGCCGAATTAGGTGATGGCAGGAGCCCGACCATATACTATAAAAAATGCAAAGCCTTCTTCCGGGAATGCAAGGATAACGGCCAATCTTTTTACCTGATGGTTAATTCCCATGATCCCCACAGGCCATTTTTTAACCCGGATAAACCGATAACCGGTGGAGCAGAAGCACCATCACGTATTTATTCCCCCGGGGAGATTGAGGTCCCTGGTTTTGTGTCTGACCTGCCTGGGGTTCGGCTGGAAATAAGCTATTATTTTAATTCGGTGAAACGCCTGGATGACACGTTTGGCAAAGTAATGCAGGCCTTGGAAGAGAGTGGGTTCAGGGACAATACCCTGGTGATTTTTATTTCAGATAATGGGATTGCCATTCCTTTTGCCAAGTGCAATGTTTATCATGCCAGTAACAGGTCACCCTGGCTGGTTCGATGGCCGGGTGTGTCAAAACCGGGACAGGTGAACGAAAAGAATATGATAGCAGAGACCGATTTCATGCCAACCATCCTGGATGCACTTGGAATTGAACCGCCGGAAAACATGGACGGGAAGTCCCATCTTGCCCTTTATACGGGTGAGGAATATGATACGGATGAGATCATTTTTACCCAGATTGATAGCAAAGCTCGGGGAAAAATTATGCCCATGAGAGGCATTTCTGTGCCGATGAGGGGGGTTCAGAACAAGCAGTATCTTTATATCTATAATCCATGGGTAGACGGGGCCAGAATATATGCAAACAATAACGAAGGATTGACAATGATAGCTATGGAAGAGGCTGCTGAAACGGATCCGGGTATAGCCGATAGGGTTAAGATGTACAGGTACCGGATCCCCGAGGAATTTTACGTTTTAACGGAGGATCAGGATTGTTTGCATAACAGGATTGATGATCCTGCCTTTGCCAGGCAGGTTTTTGAAATGCGGGGAGAAATGGAGAAGAAAATGGAGGAAACCGGTGACCCGTTACTTGCTGTATTCAGGAATAGGCGTTACTCAGAAATTGTTCGCAGGGAACTCTACAGTATTTATCCGGAATTAAAAAAAATTGATGCCAGTGATGACGAATATCAGAAGTGAAACGATTCCTGATGTTTATCCATACTTATTGATAGAAAGTGATGGGTTAAATTCAGGCTGACAGCCCTTCCGGTTAAGCACATAACCTTTACCTGTTGTCTGGGGATGGAATAACTCATTGATGTTTAAATGTTTAATTGACTCTCCTTGCAGCTATCTGTTGGAAAACGGACTTCAGGGTTTGGACACTTACGCTAAAGCTTTCGCAACCGCCAGCGCCTCTGCAGACAGCCGTCGGCCAAAGCCTATGGCGTCGGACGAGCAGCTTTAGCGCTCGCAGAAAGCTTTATGCGAACGCGGTCAGCGACAGAGTGCGAAGCCAATGTACTCGCAAGATTCAGACTTAATGTATTTTTACCTGGCTTAAACATAACCTATGAATGCCGGTAAGAATATCCTCATTATATCTGGAATATAAGCCTATTTTCAACTCCGGGTTCTCTATGCAAATATTCAGACATCTGATGACAGCTTTATTTTACGGTAAATCAAATACTTTATTTAAAAAATGAACAAACGTTTGTGCTTTAATTCAAAGCCCTGCTTATAATCTGTTACATATTCGACCTAAGATTAAATGAAATGAAGTTTTAATGCACGAAGATTATTTATATATTTATGCAAAGGTTTGTAATACAAGGTAATATGAAACCAAAGAAATCAAACATCAAAGACATTGCAAAAAAGACGGGTCTGTCAATCACTACGATATCGAGGGTTTTAAACGGGAAAGCGGAACAATACAGGATCAGTGGCAAATCAAAACAAAAAGTCCTGAAAGCAGCCAGGCAGCTTAATTACATGCCAAACCAGGTGGCCGTTAACCTGAGATTAGGTAAAAGTCTTACTATTGCGCTGATTATCCCTTCCCTGACCAATCCGTTCTTTGCAGGAATTGCCAGCGCTATTAATTCTGAGTTGAGAAGTCTCGGATACATAACAATACTGGGTGACAGTGATGAGAAACCTGAAACAGAGGAACATATTCTGAAGCAAATGGTTTCAAGGAGGATTGAAGGGCTGATTATCGCACCGTGCGGCGAAGAATGGGAACACATTAAAAGGCATTATGATCAGGGATTGCCGGTAATATGTATTGACCGTTATTTTGAAAACACGGGATTACCTTATGTCTCAACTGACAATTACTATGGAGCATATGAAGCAACCAGGCATTTGATAGAGAATGGACATTCAAACATTGCCTGCATCCAGGGGGTCAAACAGTCCATACCCAACAAACAGAGGATAAAGGGTTTCCTTGATGCCATGAAAGAAGCTGGTATAAGCAGTTACAGTATTACCGGCGATGCTTTTAATGTACAGAACGGATACCTGGAAACGAAATTACTGCTTCGGAAAAATGTAAGGCCTTCAGCAATCTTCACACTGAGTAACACTATTGCGATGGGATGTATGAATGCCCTGAAGGAGGAATTACTGAAGATCCCGGATGATGTATCACTAATCACATTTGATAATCATCCGTACCTGGATTATCTGGCTACACCTCTTTCATGTGTCGCCCAACCGGTGGATAATATTTGTAAAATAGCTATTAAGTTTTTATTTACACAGTTGAATAAAAGCGAGATGGTTACGCAGAGTGTATTACTGAAACCCGAGATTAAATACAGGGATTCGGTAAAAAGGCTGATTAGTTCTTAAATTCTGCTATTGTTGATTTGTGAAGTACTCCTTGAATATCTAATATCAATGAAGCTATTTATTATCATATGGTCATGCTGAACTTGCCTGCCCTGCCTGTTCCGATGCAGATCGGGCGTGTAGGTCAGGGTTTCAGCATCTGAATTCCAGCTTGTTATAGATCCCGAAACAAGTTCGGGATGACAGGGAGTTCGGGGTGACTTGATGTCAATTCATTATAAATCTAAGATTCTGAGTTCTGTGCTTCAGGATGATTAACTCTAAATAAAATGATAATTCAATAGCACAACGAATTAAAATAATAATTATATTTACATACCAAACGGTCGGTTTATGAAAAATACTAAAGACCATATCCTGGGTGTTGCGATAAAACTTTTTTTACAGAAAAACCTTAAGGAAGTTACCCTGAAAGAGATAGTCAACAAGACAGGACTATCCAAGGGTGCCTTTTATCACTATTTTGAAAGCAAGGAACAGCTCTTTGAAGAAATACTCGAACTGTTCTATTCGACCGTGATGAATATAGATTATAACAAATACTCATCACATTCATTATATGAGTTTTATAATGATTGTTCTAATGATAAGGAGGTAATACGTATCAATTTACCTCAAAATACAGAAGAAGATGAAGATAGTTATTTCAACATGAATTTTTTCTACCTGATCTTTGATGGACTAAGGCTGTTCCCTGAATTTCGAAAAAGAATGAAGGATTTTCAGGAAAAGGAAATGAAGGCCTGGACAAAGATTATTAGACAGGCGAGAGCGAAAGGCGAAATAAAATCTACACTCAGTGATAAACATATTGCTATGATATTCATTCATACAAGCGATGGTGTAGCCATGAATCTTATCCTGGGGGGAGAGACAAAAAATTTAATAAATGAGATTAAATCCATTTGGGACAAATTTTATAAAAGTCTTAAAGCTTAGTATTTTATTATTGGTATAACCAGATCATAATACCGGCCTTATTTTGAAAGGCTTAATTAATATAAGTTGCTGGTTACGAGGTACTTGCTACCAGGTGTCTGAATAACAGTCATATATGAATTAGTAAATGACGAATTTAATTACCATTTTAATTTATGTTATTGACTATTAATACTTTACCCAGTAACTAGTGCCCAGTACCTGGCAACCTGAGTTAATTAAATATAATGAGTAATATAATTCAAACAGAAAATCTGACAAAGCATTTTGGGAAAGTGCAGGCCGTGAACGGAATATCCCTCCACGTTGGAAAAGGTGAGATCTACGGTTTTTTAGGGCTTAACGGTGCAGGTAAAACAACAACCATCCGTATGCTGCTGGGGATGATCAGTCCCACATCGGGAAGGTGTTATTTAGACGGGAAAAGGATTCAACCAGGTATCCATGAGTTATGGAACCATGTGGGATATATGGTGGAAATACCCTATTCATACCCTGACCTGACGGTACAGAAGAATCTTGAAATCATCCGCCGGCTTCGCTTTATCTCTGACCCGGGAGCAGTGGATTCAGTGATAGAAAAACTTAAGCTGGGTCCCTACAGGGATAGGAAGGCAAAAAATCTATCCCAGGGTAATGCTCAACGATTGGGGATAGCAAAGGCAATAATGCATGATCCCGCGATACTTTTACTCGATGAGCCGGCTAACGGACTGGATCCTGCAGGCATTGTCGAAATCCGGGAAATGCTCAGGGATCTTGCTTTTAACCACGGTGTTACCGTATTTATTTCCAGTCATATCCTTGGAGAAATAAGCAGGTTTGCCACCAGGATAGGCATCATAAATGAAGGTCATCTTATTCAGGAAGTAAATACTGATCAATTGGATCATTTTCGTTACAGGAGTCTTCATATTTGCACTCACAACACACAGGGGGCTATAGCAGTCCTGGCTCAGGAGGGATTTGATGCAACCATTAAAGAAGGGGCTTTACTGGAAGTGACAAGTAAGGAAGCGATCAACAGTCCGGAAAAAGTAGCTTCCCTGCTCGTTCATGCAGGATATCCCCCTGTCATGCTGAAAGTGGAAGAAGAAGACCTGGAGTCTTATTTTCTCAGGATCATTGATAATAAAGAAGATACTAAATGAAAGGATTCTATGAAGCATTTCGGACCGAGTGCCTGAAGGCATTCCGTTCAAAAATATTCTGGATAACCATCCTGGTTTTCTCATTCATTGCTGTGATGATGGGATTGCTCGTGTTTTTTGCCATGCATCCGGAATTAGTAAAAAACTCTGCCCTGATGAGTGCCAAAGCTACAATCATTGGCCAGGCAGATTGGCCGGCTTATTTCCTATTGCTATACCAGATTATTGCCATATTAGGATTGATCGGATTTGGATTCGTGGCAGGGTGGATTTTCGGCCGGGAATACTCCGACCGAACAATAAAAGACATGTTGGCTCTGCCAGTTTCCCGTTCACAGATAGTTATGGCGAAGTTTGTCATCATGCTCATCTGGTCTTTCCTGCTTGCCATTGTATTTTTTATTCTTGGGCTTGTAACCGGATTATTAGTCAAAATTGACAATTGGTCGGGGGTATTCGCTTTCAATGCCTTTTTCATTTACATGGGCACTGCGGCATTGACGATCTTGATCAGTACACCAGTAGCATTATTTGCCAGCTGGGGCAGGGGATATTTACTACCTATCGGTTATATTATGCTTAGCATGATCATAACTCAGCTGGTTATTTCCGGATTTCCCGGGCTGGGACCCTATTTCCCATGGGCAATTCCGGCATTATACAGCGGCGCAGCCGGACCGGGCAGTTCCCATCTCGGGATTGCCAGTTACATCATATTGGGCCTGACCAGTATTTTAGGTTTGACCGGCACACTGTCCTGGTGGCGATATGCCGACCAGACCTAACGGGGTATTTCAACAAAAGCAGATAGGATTCATGAGGTGAAACCCGGTAAACGGTTCAGATGAAACGACTTATGAAAAAAGAAAAAACTGTAAATCGTTCTACAACAGTGTGTTAAAGGAGATGGCAGGGATGCCCCCCTGTGGAATATCGAATAAAGAATATCGATTGAAGAATTTCAAAGGTAACCACACTTCATAATTCAAAATGCCCTGTTCAATATTCTATACTCGGTTTATCCTGGCCCAAAGGGCCGTTCAATGCTTTCGACAGACATTTCACCCAGCACTTTCGATCCATCTTCTGTTACTGCAAAACAGTCTTCGATCCTTACGCCAAATTCTCCGTAGATATATATCCCGGGCTCATTGCTGAATGTCATGCCCGGTTGGAGTAACAGCTTGTTCCCTCTTACCAGGTATGGATATTCATGGCCATCCATACCAATGCCATGTCCCAGCCGGTGAGTGAAATATTTATAATCCGGACCGAATCCGGCATCTTCGATGACTTTCCTGGCAGCATGGTCAATGGTTTCACAGGCCACACCCGGCCTGACGGCTTTCTGTGCTTCCTGCTGGGCCCTGAGGACTATATCGAATACCTTTTTCTGCCTGTCGGAGGGAATTCCAAAAAAGACAGTCCGGGTAACATCCGAGTGATATCCTTCAACGCTGCAACCACCATCGACCAGGATCCCATCGCCCTGTTGCAGGTTGCGTTTTTCACGTGTACCATGCGGGAAGGCCGAGTTGGGTCCAAAAAGAGGATAACCACCGCCGGATGCTCCCATCTGGGAATGGGCTTCACTTATCAGGGAGGCCAATTCCTGTGAGGTCATCCCTTCCATGGTATGCTGAAACGCTTCCCAGTAAGCTATCTTTGTAATACGGTTTGCCAGGTCCATGAATGCCAGTTCCTTTTCATCCTTTATACTACGGCATCCTTGTGTGATCACTGCACCATCAACAAGCTTTACTCCTGTCCCTGGCAGTTCATTCCGTATCCCCTCCACAAAGAAATTCCTCACTGTCGGGCCAATGCCCAGAATCCCACCGGAGGGTGCAATAGTTTTCATGGCGTCGATGATCAGTGGGTAGGGAGATTCATGCTCTTCCCAGGTACGGATATCGTTTCCAAACTGAATCACTTCCTCTGCACGTTCCAGTTCAAAAGAAGGACAGATCCATACAGGATCACCTTTCCGGTT
>CAYZEZ010000049.1:10800-11217 GCA_964477295.1 uncultured Bacteroides sp.
CTTCTCCACCACGACATATTTAAAAAATATTGCATATTGGTTCCGCCGGTGATGAGTAATCCGTCCATATTGTTCTCCTCCAATATTGCCTGTGCTCTGGCCAGACGCTTTTCATAATCTTCCTTCTGAAGGGGCTCAATCCCATCTGTCATTTTTTTCAGGGAAATCAAAGGCTTTGATTTACAAGATGATAGAAGGGCGGGTAGCATTCCATAGGTGGCTACAGACAATCCACCCAGTTTCAGAAAATTTCTTCGTTGGAGTTGCATGTTGCAAGTTTTTGTATGTAAAGTCCTGGTCATCCTGTCCCGCCGCGCCCCCCCCGAGCACTCGGGGGGGAGTACTCGGGATCAGGATCTACTTAGATCCCGAAACTAGTTCGGGATGACAAGATGTTAATTTCACATTAAAGGTAGG
>CAYZEZ010000049.1:11227-21011 GCA_964477295.1 uncultured Bacteroides sp.
CTCAAGCCGGTGATGAGTAATCCGTCAAGATCAGGTTAACGGTAATGATAAAAAGTATAAACCGCTAAGACTGGACAAATCTAATGTACAGACTTCGCGGATAGGACAATAAATGCAGTTTATGGCTGTAATATTGTAAAAAGTGACGAGTGACGAGTGACGCGTAACGCGAAAGATAAACTCAGATTCAGGATTAACGATTTTTGATTTGCGAAGTTAAAGAAAGAAGAAAGACAAATAAACAGCGTTGTGAAGAAATGGATGGTAATATATGGTTTCCTTTTAATTACATCAGGAGTGAGTGCCCAGGGGCTTTTTGATAAGCCAGAGGAAGCGATGATCGATCTGAAAGGATTTGGCCGGAGCGTTATGTACATGGGTGAAAATGCAGGCAATCTTAGTATCAGCAGTATGTACGCAGAAGCCGGATTGTTAATGAAGTACAATCCTGACAGCAAATTCACCCTTACCTCAGAGGTGAGGTTCAGGGGTAGCAAGGAATATAATGAGTACTTGGTCGAACAACGGCTCCGGGAGTTCTATGGAGACCTTCACCTGGGCCGGTTCGATATACGGGCAGGACAGCAGGTGGTTGCCTGGGGCAGGGCAGATGCATTCAATCCCACCGACAATATTACACCCAGGGACTATTTTGTCAGGTCGCCCGAACCCGATGATATGAGGCTCGGGAATTACCTGTTCAGGACTACCTTCAGGATAAGTGAATCTTTCTCACTGGAAGGGATATGGGTTCCTGTATACCGCTACTCTGTCTATCGATACGATCTTTTCAATATGCCCGATTTTGTATCCTTTTACCAGCCTGATTATGCCACATGGGTGTCTCATGGAGGAAACATGGCCATAAAGCTGGATTATTACTTCCCGGCTATTGACGGTTCTATATCTGTATTTAATGGATTTGATCCGCAGGCTGGCATTGACGTCAGGAATATAAACCTTGACCTGGTTTCAGGACTCAGCTTAAGCCTTGCCCCTGAAGCTTACAGGCATACAACAATAGGTGCCGATTTTGCCACAACTGCAGGCAGGTTTGGAATGAGGGGTGAATTAGGGATGAGGATGACTCAAAAGAACTATAAGGATAAAATATTTGCCCCGCAATCAGACCTGAGGTATGTTTTTGGTATTGACCGGTCGATGGGAAAATTCGACCTGTTAATCCAGTATTACGGCCAATGGGTACCTGGTTTTAAGCCCATGCCCGTGCTGGCCATATTCAATGATTCAGAATCCCTCCCAATTCCTGAGCCTTTTTCATTCGAGGAATTAAATGAATCGCTGGATGACCAGATCATTGGATTTAACAGGCTCATTTTCGGACAATCATACAGGATGAGCCATGTGATCATGGTCAGGCCATCGGTTAGCCTGCTGTTCGAAACACTTAAATGTGAGTTGTTCGGTTCATATAATCTGAATACGGATGAATATACTATCGATGGACGGGTTTCATACAAATTCAATGATCAACTTGGATTAACCATAGGTGGCCAGTATTTCGACGGCCCGGCGGTTTCAATATATGAAATGATCAGGCCCGTTTTAAGTGGAGGATACATCGAATTGAGATATAGTTTTTAACAATATATAAGGCCATTGCATTTATGAGATCAGGAGCATTTATAATCAAATACAGGTGGCTGATCATTGCTATCAGCATTGTAATACCTGTTGTGGTTGGTTTGCAGATTTTCAGGGCGGAAATCGATCCGGATATGGAAAAATATATCCCTCCCGGAATGGCATCCAGGCTTAGTACCCAGAAAATGGAAGAAATATTCGGTGGAGACGAGTTACTGATCATCGTATTCGAATCGGATGATGTATTAAAGCCTGCCACACTTCAAAGGATAAAAACTATCCGGCGCGAAATTAATAAACTGGAAGAAACTGACCAGGTCATGTCCCTGTTTGATACCAAAAATATGTCGGGTGAAGATGGCTATCTGCTTGTAGAATCCTTTATCAGGTCCATACCTGACAGTGAACAGGAAATAGAAAAATTGCGCCGTGATTTGCTGGGAAATGAAATGGCCGCAAATGTTGTGGTCTCAGAAGACTTTACTCTTGCTACCATTATTGTTTCACTGAAAAGCGAAGCCATCGATGAGGAAATTGTCACAAAGGTGAGGAAGATCGTGGATGAGTATCCTGGTGACGAGAAGGTCTTTATGGGAGGACTTCCATACATAAAGACCATAGTTGCAGAAGAGATTTCGGCAGATTTTAAAAAGCTTATGATCATTGGCCTGCTTATAATGCTAGGTATGTTGTATCTGTTTTTCAGGGATTTAAAAGGTGTATTACTACCTTTTGCTGTGGTGGTGCTGGCCATAATATTCAGCATGGGATTCATCCCTCTTATCGGGTGGAAGTTATCCATAATCACATTATTGCTCCCCATCATGCTGATTGCCATTGCCAATGATTATGGCATTCACCTGATGGCGCGATACCAGGAATTGAGCTGGTCGAAGGATAATTATTCCAATGGCAAACTGGCAAGAAAGGTTCATACCAGTTTGCGGACCCCGATCATCCTGACCGGGATCACAACCATTGCAGGGATACTCTGTTTACTGTCTCACAGGATGATACCGGCCCGTCAGCTTGGAGTAGTAGCCGCAGCCGGAATCTTTTTTGCACTGCTTCTCAGCCTGTTTTTCATCCCGGCCGTTCTTTCCATGTTAAAAAAATCCGAGACCAGGAGATTTCAAAGAAATGGAAAACAACATTTTCTGGAACATATTTTACAGTGGTTGGGCAGGTATGTTATACGATATCCCCGAAGGGTACTGGGTTTTTCCTTTGTAGTTCTCCTGGTAACAGGACTTGGTATGGTTTCATTGAAGGTGGATACCAACCTGGAAAACTTTTTCCGGAAAAACCATACGGTGAAGCAAAGTTCTGAGATCATCAATTCTGTTTTTGGAGGGTCACAGACCATTGCTGTTCATATTGCGGGAGATATACTGGATCCGGGGATAATGAAACAGATGGATTATTACACTGAAGAGCTGAAAGATTACCCGGGGGTAGGGAATGTGGTATCTGTATCCACGATAATCCGGGAGATAAGCAAAGCACTGAACCGTCCCGGTGATCCATATTATGATAAGATCCCGGACAGCAAAGCGGCAATTGCGCAATACATGGAATTATATAATATGAGTGGGGATCCTGAGGATCTCGAGAAACTGGTTGATTTTACCTATAATAATGCCCAGATAATAATCAGGATAAATGATGGCAGCAACTCCACATTAAATCAAGTAATAACAAAGATCGAAGTTCTTACCGGGAATGATAATTCGGTAAAGCATATTGGAGGATATGGTTTGGTTGTTTCGGAAATGGCACGGCTGGTTGTCAGGGGGCAGGTCATCTCACTGATCATAGCAGTACTGATCATAATAGTGTTGATGTCTGTCGTGTTTAGATCCCTGTCGGCAGGTATTATTTCAGCCGTGCCATTATTCTTTGCATTGATATTATTATTCGGGATCATGGGATATTTTGGCCTGAACCTGGATATTGCCACCGCATTGTTATCTTCTATTATGATTGGAGTAGGGGTGGATTATACTATCCATTTCCTGTGGAGGTACAGGGATGAAAAAATGCAGGGATTGTCAGACAACGAAGCCGTAGTTAAATCATTGACCACCACAGGGAGAGGGATTGCTTTCAATGCACTCTCGGTCATCATCGGATTCAGTGTTCTGCCCTTTTCGGCTTTTGCCCCGATCCGGTTTTTTGGATACCTGGTGATCATTTCCATTTTCACCTGCCTGGCAGGAGCGCTTGTTATTGTGCCAGCACTTGTCCTGTTGTTTAAACCAAAGTTTCTTGAGAAAGACCGGAGCAGCGGATGGAAGATATCACAGGTTTTGAAAAGTCGTCATCCTGAACTCGTTTCAGGATCCGATTAGATTCCGAAACCCTGACCTGCGTCCCCGATCTGCATCGGGACAGGCAGGGCAGGCAAGTTCGGAATGACTAATAAGAATGAAATAAATTTATTTAAAATGAATAGAATAATAAATATTACACTCGGTCTGCTGCTGATAGCCTCATCAGTAAGTGCTCAGACCGAAGCAAGAGAAATAATTAAGAAATCACGAGAAGTTGCAAAAATTCCGGGAATGGAAGTTTTGTCCACCCTGAAAATATTTGATTCCAGGGGCAGGGAACGGATGAGAAAAACATCCATGGCATCCAGGATATTTGATAATGGAAAGACTGAGAAGAGGATCATCCGGTTTCTGTCACCTGCGGAAGTTGAGGGAACAGGCATGCTGATCTTTGATCATGAGGATGAATCTGATGATATGTGGATATACATGCCTGCACTCCGTAAAACCCGAAGGATCGTTTCGTCTGAGAAGAGTAAAAGTTTTATGGGTTCAGAATTCAGCAATGCTGATATGACGGCACCTTCCCTTGATGATTTCAGCTATTCGATCCTGGGATCAGAGGATATTTCCGGTGTGGAATGCTGGAAGATTGAAAAACTGCCACTGAATGAAGATATTTCAGATGAGACCGGTTTGTCGAAGGAGGTCCTATGGGTCAGTAAAAAGCAATTTGTTACGCTAAGGTCGGAGTATTATGACCTGGATGAAGAACTATTGAAAATCAGGATATCCTCTGATATAAAAGAGGTTACATCCGGCAAGTATTTGGCTGCTTATATGAAAATGGAGAACGTTCAGAACGGCAGGACATCTGAATTTACCCTGGATGAGGTCCGGTATAACCCGGTAGTGAATAAAGGCTATTTTACTGTCTCTTATCTCGAAAGAAATTAACGTCATGCTGAATTTCGTTCAGCATCTTATTGAATCCTGCGAACGTATTGGTTTCGCCGTCTGGTTTCGCCGTTTGGCCTTGACGTTTGGTTTTGCCGTCTGGCTACGCCGAACTCAGGAACTCGGGTACCCGTGGCTTGATGCGCGGTTAGCGAGCGCAATAAAAAAAGAAGTCAACGGCCATTGATAATTTCATCGACCGGGATATCGCCATACTTTATCTCAATAAATGGTTCCCCATCCCTGAGTCCCACATTCCCAAAACCTGTTTCTGTAGCAAGGAATGAGGTAAAGTTATCACCGATTTGTGAATCGATATAAAGTTTTTTGTCGACCGCATCATACCTTATCCCGGTCAGGCCCTGCAACAAACCATAACTGGACATGGCCCTGGCATACCAGTGGCCGCATTCGTATTCATCAAATGGATTCCGTGTAACGCCATCGTATCTTTCACGGCAGGTGCAGACAATATCCAAACCCTCTTTCACCTTGCCCATCATCATCAGGTGGGAGGCAACCTGGTATTCTATGCCTGTCCAGACCTCGTTGCTGTATACAAATGGCAATGATGGCTGATCATTATATGGCCAGGTACACAATAACAAACCACCATCATCTCCCATGGCATAGGATGGCCGCTGCGGATTGACATGGTCCGACAGGTCGTGCTTCAGGTTATACTTATGAATGGAGACCAGGTTCTTAAGTATCTTTTCCGGATCAACCGGGTCGTCTATCCCGCAGGTCCTGGCCATCCAGAATCCCAATACACCATCCGATATGCAGCCGTTATCGTACTGATACTTAGGGCCTTCAGCCTTTAATAGTTCCAGCGCTTCGGGTGAATAATTCACATTCCATTGACCGGATGCGGCTGTCACAGGATCAGGGGTTTCGAGTCCTGCAGTGCGAACGATCTGGTAGAAATATTCACCATTGTAAAGGCTGTCCTCCATAAATTTTCCTCCCCTGTCCAGCAGTTCCTGATAAAGGGTTATATCGTCCTCGAACTGGTTTCCCATCAGGACCATGGCTTTAAGTGCTCCCAGGTAAAAACCGGTGCACATGCCGTCAGGGCCCCAGAATTCAATGTCGTAGGTATTGTGGTGTGGCTCCTCGAGGACTCCTTTATGTTTTGGATCCCAGGTCTCAATACAATAATGCATGCTTTGTTTTATACTTGGCCAAAGTGATTCGAGCCAGTCTGTATCGCCGGAAATTCGCCATTCCCGGTACACCTTCATGATCCCCCCTAATTGTCCGTCCGATGCTGCATGAAAATTATGATACGTCGGGGATATGGGGATATTTGTCCTGAAGGTCTGGTGGCCCTCTGCGTTCTGAGACACTTTAAATTCTGTATTACGAAGGCTCCTTTCCAGTTTCGGGAACAAATGGGATATGGCCTGGGCATAATTCCACACATGGGTACAAGAACCATGACAGCATCCCATGTCTTCATGGCATCCTTCCCAGCACCATAATTTCCCGTTGGGCTGGCGCAACACCGTAGGTGATTTCAGGATGGTAAGGTTGGCAGCGACAGCCTCAATTACTTCAGGGGCCAGGTCCATGGCATAAAATGCATCCCTGAAGGTGGTTGATTTTTCCTTCAACTCATCATAACGCGATGACCAGTACTTCACCACTTCATTGATGCTGCTGAATTTAGAAGTATACCAGGGAGAATAGGTTGTTGGACATTCTTCACCTGAAGCACAACATGGTTCTGCGTCTTCGGGGATACTGCCGCGCGACAGGTCTGAATGGGGGGCATACCAGGCCAGTTGCAGGCGGATTGTTTTACTTTCACCCGGATCAAGCTGGAAAGGCACGTAAAGAGAAGCTCCCGGGGCATGCCCATCCTGGACAGGGGTCTCTTTTGGAGTCATTTCTTCCAGGTTTTTCCATGCCATGGTCAGTGGATCCCACCAGCCACCCCTGAACCAGCAATGATCTACCTTAACAGACTCCCCGGATTCAACGAAAACGGCAAAATCGCCTGAATAATGAGGTTTTTCAGGGATCCCTTCCTGGTGCAGTATAAAACCGTTATGAATGGATTTGATAAAGTCACCGGGGGCATGAGATCCCCACTCTGATGGGATGTAAATATGCATGAAGTTGACAGTATTGAAGGAGAACAGGGCATCAACAGCCTTACCGGAAGTATTTTTAAAGGTATATTCCAGGGCCCCGACCGGGAGGCTTGAATTGTCTTCATCACCCGGGATAAATGGACTCCAGCTGGTAATGGTGGCATCAAAAGGAAGGTCATCGGCAACTAGCTTTACGTAGGCGAATGGAAACCTGGCCTTAAATTCAGCCCGGTCGAACCGCGGCAGTCCGTAGGTGGTTCCTCCCAGGCCATTGCCGGCTTGCTGTTTTCCAAATATTTTCCACCCGGGAACCGGTCCTTCGATGACACGTGCCACATTTTTTTCGCCTTTTACGGTTATGGCAGCAAAGGCCAGTGGTTCGTTATTCAGATCAGGTTTATTCCGTACGGATACATGTGACAGGCAGCCTGTTCCTTCGAGGCAGACCATCCCGGCTCCGATCCCTCCAAGGGGAAAAGCCACACGATTGAGATGATCGCCACTATAAGTACCGTTGAATTCATGAGCGGTTGAGGATTTCTGGATTTCATTGTCGCAGCTAAATAGCAGGCACAGACATGCCGCGCACAGAAAGGAAAATAATTTCGTTTTCATTTTGGTTTGTAGTTGATGATTCGAAACGCCAATTTACCAAACTATTTGGTCTATATCAATATCTTTTCCGTTAAACTCTAGCAGTGCATTGATCATCCTTGCACTTTTGAATTTTTTCAGGTCGTCCGGGGTAATGGTGGTTTCGAAAATAATCCCTTCATGGATCAGTTTGTCGCGCTGTGTTCCGGCCAGCAATGGCGTGTCGGATGTCAGCCAGACGGATCCGTCATGGAACGCGATATTGCTGTAGGATGTGTCGGTAACAAATCCATTTTTAATAATCAGGATATCACCATTTTGCTCTGATTGTTTCCTAAGGAGTGTCTCGAGCCTCTGCCGGTCGGCGTATTTGAATGTATAATCGATGTGATCATCAACTACCATTTTCAGCGTGGTAACGGGGCGGGGGATATAAGGGGAAAAGGTAATCTCGCGGATTGTTGTGGAATAGGTTATCCTGCATTTGACTATTCCGTTTTGAAATCTTTCCGGGACCTTAATAAAACCCATCAGATCAAGTGGCTCTTCTATGCCATAGTATTCTTTTCTGGTTCTTGCCAGGCGCTGGATGTGCCAGGAAAGATTTACAGGCTTCCCGTCGAGAACCTTTATTGTTTCAATAAACAGGGACATAGATCTTATTGATTAGTTCCTCATACTCTGATTCGGGATTGCTGTACACGGTGATCCCGCCGCCGCTTTTATAAAAATACTCGCCATTGTGTTTTTCGATAAACCGAATCATCACACAACTGTCGAGGTTCCTGCCATCGAAATATCCAAATACACCGGTATAGTATCCACGCTCGTAATTTTCCACCTCCTTAATTATTTCAATGGTTTTCGGTTTGGGGGCCCCTGAAATGGATCCTGCGGGAAGCAAACAATATATAAGTGATCCGATGCTGGCGGCATAATCTTCTTCAAGCTGACCGGAGATTATTGAGCTCACCTGCAGAAGGTCTTTATCGGCCGATTTAATTTTATCGATATACCTGTATCTATCTACTGTTACGCGGGAGGCTATCATACTGAGGTCATTACGTATCAGGTCAACAATAGTGGCATGTTCGGCCTGTTCTTTCGGGTCATTTATTATCCTCTGTTCAGCATTTGGGACAGAAGCATCGATGGTCCCTTTCATCGGGAAGGAGCAGATCCTGCCATCCCGGATCTTAACAAAGGTCTCAGGGGAAAACAATACAAATCGGTCCTTATATAGGAGTTTATATTTTGCCTGGCTGATTTCATAGATTTCAGACAGGCTAATTTCAGAGGTAAGTTTTGTTTGAAAGGTAAGGTTTACCAGGAAGGAATATCCTTTTCTCTGGAAATCCACCACCCGGTCGAAGGCCGTTTTATATTCTTCGTATGGGATCGGGATTTTATCCAATGAAACCGGCTTTGTCTGAAATGCATGAGGCTCATGATTGGCAACACCATTTATGGTGAAAAAGATGCCGGCGGAAGTGGTTTCTTCCAAGGGCAGTATAACAGGATCCTTGAGTTCAAAGTCCAGAATGAATATGAAGGGGATCCTGCGGGTCCCGTAGTAATTCATTCTATCTATGATCATTGTGGATAATACAATTAATTACCGTTGGCTTCAACCAACGGATCCGTCGAATGAATCCGACGGCAATGGATAACTCTGATTAGTCCCCAAACCTCTTTTTCGCCTCATCGATGAGCATTGCTGTTGCAGTAGCCCCAATCCTCGTAGCCCCCAGATCGGCCAATCTGATCATATCATCGAGGGTTCTAATGCCGCCGGCAGCCTTAACCCTGACTTCCGGATCGGAGTGTTTACGCATCAGGGCAATATCGTGTTCAGTGGCACCTTTATATGAATATTTTCCATCCGCACCTTTCACAAAACCATATCCCGATGAAGTTTTTACATAATTCACTTTTACCCTGCTGCATATCTCACAAAGCCTTATCTTATGGTCATCGTCGGGCATAAAATCATTTTCAAATATTACTTTAAGGACAGCATGGTGCTTTCTGGTTACTGTTACCATAGTTTTTAGCTCTTCTTCAACATAATCCCAGTCTCCACCCAGGGCTTTCCCAATATTGATCACCATATCAATCTCAACGGCACCGTCCCGGATGGCCGTCTCGGTTTCGAACACCTTAACTTCTGTTGAGCTGTTGCCGTGGGGAAATCCGATCACGCATCCCACAAGAACATCACTGCCTGCAAGCAGTTCAGCCGCTTTTTTTACG
>CAYZEZ010000050.1:0-20764 GCA_964477295.1 uncultured Bacteroides sp.
ATCCATTGATATCCGGTATGCCGGTATCTATGGGATTGCCCGGATCGTTGCTCCATTCGAACCATCCCCCGTCAAAAACAGATACACGTGGCCAGCCCATAAGATAAGCATTCAGGAAGGCTTCACTGCCCCGCCAGCCAGTGCCACAATAAAAGGCAAGATGTTTGTCCGGGGTGATTCCCGATTTTTTCCAGATATGCTCAATTTCCTGGTATTCCCGTGTGGTATGATCCAGGTTCCGGTAGTTCTCCATATGGTAGGCATCACTTCCGCAATTGCCAAAAACAGCGCCCGGGATGCGGCCTGATTTTTCGATATAGTTGTACCCGCTTACCTCACCAATGTATTCGGGATAACTTCGCACACAGACCAGTTCGCCTTTGCTGGAAGCCAGCAACTCCTTTGCTTCATCTATATCCACTGCCAGCTCCGGCCTGGCCGGAACCGTTGTCCCAAAATCCCCTACCGGCACCGGCTCTGTTTTCACCGTGGTGATTTCAAATCCCGCATTTTCCCATGAGGTTAGCCCGCCATTAAGGATCTTCACATCTTTCACCCCGGCATACATCATTATGAAAGCACACCGGATCGCCCCCAGGTGACCGGCATTGCTTCCCGGGGAAGGGTCATTGTTATCCGGAAAAGAAAACCTTCCGTATAAAACCACTGTAGTATCATGCGTAATCCCCTTATTCTTAAAAGTCTCTAAAAGCTCTTCCGGTGATCTGCGGTTCCAGGTTTCGGGTGACTCAAGTGTCAGGGAGTCCAGATCGACGGCACCCGGGATATGTCCCCGGTTATAATCCTCAACATTCCTGTAATGCGCATGGCATAGAACAAATTTCTTCCCATTGTATTCCGGGGGCTTTCCTCCGGTCAATACCATTTTAAGCCATTCGGGATAAATCAGCTGCCTGTATCCGTGCAAGTGGTCCATGGGAAGGTCCGGATCAGCCGTCCATTCCTCAATAAAACCATTATACACACTGGTTCTATTGTATCCTGCCTTAAGGAACCGCTCCGCCACCCGCATGGCATCCGCCCTATCATATCCATATATAATAAAATACTTGTCAGTGGTCAATCCTTTCGAACGGACAATCTCAATCCAGTCTATATATTCAGACCAATGTGCCGGCAGGCTTTTAGCTCCTTTAATGTGCCCGCCCCGCATTTCATTCATTAGTTTCCAGCCGTTATAGGCAGCCACCTGCCTGACATCAACAATCACAGAGGAAGGATCATTCAGGTGGTCATTCAATACCTCTTTTGTGCTAAGCTCCAATGGAAAATTTGAGTATCCCCCATCTGGTGGATAAATCACTCTTTTCATATTTTTTCTCTTCTATGTTAGGTTAAAAATAAACCTGTTATTTAACACCAACAAAAATCAGGTATTATTAACATGTATTTAAAACCTGCCTACCCGGTCTCAGCGCTGGAATGATCTGCAATAATCACCCATTGGCCATCAACCTTCTGCCATATCAGTGTATAGTGCCCCTGCATATCCCCGATGGTTCTGCTCAGGTGAAATTTTCCAATAAAAATTACTGTGTTTCTATCAATCTTCCGGATATCCAGGATATCGAAGGATAACTTACCCATAGCTACCGTGTCGGGATAGTTTTTCCTGTATCTTTCCATGGTGGCCTGGTACCCATAAACCGGTCCCTTTGCCCCGACAAAAACCAGCTTGTCTGACTTCCAGTATCCTTCCATAAAAGTTTCGATATCGCCTTCGTTCCAGGCATCTTCAGTCATTTTAAATACTTTTCTTATTGCCTCTCCGTCTATTTTAGACAGTTCGTCGCTTCCACATGACGATAAGCCTGCTGCCAAAACAATAAATCCAATGAATAAATTTTTCATTTTAATATAATTATCTGATTAAAGCATGATTTCATATGCATAGGGGGTATGTATATTTCATATCAGGTCTGTTGGTTAAGACCGATGGCAGGTTATTTATTCTTCCGGAACAGGGTACCGTATAAACTCCCTCTCCCGGTCGAACAGGTACCTGTAGGTAATATAATGTTTAGCAGGTACACATCCCACCGTCATAAAAATTTTGCGCATCTTAGGATTAAAATCGGCTACCCAGGAGAATTCCATTTCTGTATATTGGGTTTTTTGCCTCATTACCCTGGCCACATTCAGTATGATACCCGATTCAACTCCCTTGCCCTGGAATGAAGGGATCACACCCATTAATACACCCTTCGCCCTTGTTATTGTCTTTCTCCTTTTCAACCAGAGAAATTTTATTATGGCCGTTAATGACAACTTACCGTTGAGGTGTTTGAAAATCATATTTACATCGGGATACATCAGGTAAATGGCCACCGGTTTCTCCTTAAAATAAGCTATCCAGATAAACTCTTCATCAATGATCGCCTTTGCCTTTTTCAGTGTTTTTTTTATATATTCCGGCTTCAGCGGCTCAAAATTTTCTTTAAAAGAGGCCCATGCCTGGTTGAAGACCTCGACGAAATCATTTATCTGCTGGTCAACCTTTTTCCACTCCATGTGTTTGAATGTGTATTCAGGCTTTTTCTCTATCCATTCAGCAATCTTAAGAAATCTGGGAGGCAGGTCCTTTTTTACCTCAAAATGGAATCCCTCCATCCTGTAATAAACTTTAAAACCATATGCTTCGAAAAATTGCTGGTAATAAGGGTGATTATATGCGACCTCATAGGAGGGATGTGTAAAACCATCCACAAGCAATCCCCAGTATTTATCCGTTTCACCAAAATTTACCGGACCGTCCATGGCTTCCATTTCCTGTTCCTTCAACCATTCCCTCGCTGCATCAAAGAGCATGAAAGCAGCTTCTTTATCATTAATACATTCAAAAAATCCCATTCCGCCGGTTGGCTGGTCCTGCAATTCTGAGCTTTTATAATCAATAAAAGCTGCCACCCGCCCAACCGGTCTTTTCTGCTCATCCAGTAAAAGCCATCGTATGGCCTTGCCATACTTAAAAAACGGATTTTTTTTGGGATTAAAAATGGCCTCTATCTCCTTATCCATTGGACAAACCCAGGTATCATCATTTCGATAGATGATCCGGGCCGTTTTATGAAATAGCTTCTTTGTTCCGGGATTGTTAACCTCAACGATTTGCATGGTAATATTAGAAGGTCATGTTGTTCTTATAATCATGTACCGTAAATTACTTCCAGCAATTCCCTGTATTTCGATTCAACCACCTTTCTTTTTAATTTAAGGCTGGCTGAAAGTTCACCGGTATTTGGCGACCATTCATCCGGGACAAGCCTGAAACGCAGGATCCGCTCATATTCTGCCAGCTGTTTATTCAGCTTTTCGATCTCCTGTTTAATCACATTCCGGACTTCAGGCAGGCAAATAATCTCATGGCGTTCCTGGTCCCGGATCAGGTGTTGTGATTTATCCCATTCGTTGAGATAATCAAAATCGGGAACAATCAGGGCGCTGGTAAATTTCTGGTGTTCACCGGTCACCATTGCATTACCAATAAAAGCCGATTCATTAAGCCGGTTTTCAATGACTTGCGGTGCTACAAACTTACCGCTCGATAATTTGAAAATATCCTTTTTCCTATCGGTGATTTTCAGGAATTTGCCATCTACCCATTCCCCGATATCACCGGTATGGAACCAACCTGCTTCATCAAACACTGACCTGGTAAGTTCCTCATCTTTGTAATATCCGAGCATAATATTATGGCCCCTCGAAATCACTTCGCCATCCTCTGCCAGCTTTACCTCCACGCCTTTAATAACCGGGCCTACAGTACCCAGCCTGCAGCTATCTTTTTCCTGCCTGTTTATGGTGATAATGGGAGAAGTTTCTGTGAGCCCGTAAATATTAATAATTTTTACTCCGGCAGCCCAGAACATTTTTTCCAGTCTTGGTTGCAGGCTGGCCCCTCCACAACCCACTATCCTGACCTCACCTCCCAATGCCTCGCGCCATTTCCTGAAAATCAATTTGTCGGCCACTTTCCATTTTCTGTAATACAACCATCCTTTCCTGCCATGCGGTTCATACCTGAATCCCAATTTTACGGCCCAGAAAAAGATCTTTTTCTTCATGCCAGTCAGGGTGCGTCCCTTAGCCATCACATTATCAAATATCTTTTCCAGGATCCGAGGGACCGCATCAAACCCGGTGGCTTTGATCTCGCGTAAATTGGTGGCAATGGTGCCCATGCTTTCACAATAATATATCGTTGAACCTGAACATTGTGTTTGGTAATTACCAAGCCTTCCCCCCACATGACAAAGCGGAATTATACTTAAATACCTGTCGTCTGGTGTCAGTTGAAAAACCTCTGTTGCTGCCAGGAAGTTTTTCACCAGGTTGTTATGCGAGAGCATAACTCCCTTTGGAGTACCGGTTGTGCCAGAGGTATAGATCAACGAAGCCAGGTCGCCGGGTTTTATTTCAGACTTGAGTTTCTCTAGCTGCTCAATGACTGACTTGTCACTCTTCCTGCCCTTTTCAACCACCTCCATCCAGTTGGGCACCTGTTCCAGCTCATCAAATGTGAAAACATATTCCACATTTTCAACTTTATCACATACCGGTTTGATATTTTCATATAACTTTTTATCCGATATTATCACCATCCTGGCGTCGGAATGATTCAGGATGTACTCATACTCATCACAGGAAAGGGAAGTATATACCGGGACATGTACAATCCCTGCCATAGACATTCCCATGTCCACAAAATTCCATTCAGGCCGGTTGTTAGTAATGGTGACAATTTTATCATTCCTTCTGAATCCCATTTCTAGCAGTCCATAACCGAAATAACAGGATAGTTCATTGTACTGTTCTGATGTATAGTGAATCCATCGTCCGTCTTTCTTTGCAGCCAGGACATTTCTTCCGGGATAAAGCCTGAGGAATCTTTCAAGCAGATCAAAGGTACGTGTAGGTATCATGGTTGATGGTTGGGTTAGTTGCAAGATAGTAAATCTATTTTGACTTTTTCTGACCGGGGATGTTTTGATCGTTGTCGAGTCATTTTATATCTTTGATTATGCAAGATTGACTGATAGATTGTTTTTTAATAATTCCGACAGGCAGACCAGAAATAATATATCATTATATGTGATTAACAAATTGATTCAGGTATTATGAGAATTAAATACATCTGTCTTGTTCTCACCACCTGGTTATTCTTTCCTGATTTATATTGTCAGCCGGATACCCTGACAGGCAGAATTGAAACGGACATACTGCGCTCAGAAGATCTTGTTTTCACTACCGATTCAAGTCGTTTGAGAATCATCTCGGCAGGAAGGATCTCAAAAAACCTGGATGAACTACCCCTGACTGTATATGTCGTATCCCATGAAGACATTTTAAAAAACCAGTATACCTCCCTGATCGATGTTTTAAATTCACTGCCGGGTATTGTAACTTCTCAACCGGGTTACGGGGAACTGGGTGAAAGCTTTCAGATCTGGGGACTAACGGGTAACCTGTATTCAAAAATCCTGATAAACGGGATGCCCATTAAACCATCTGTAGTCTCGGGTATGCCAATTGGCTGCCAATTGCCTATTCGTCAGGCGGATAAAATTGAAGTAATATATGGAACCTCTTCCTCGGTCTATGGAGCAGATGCTGTTTCCGGAGTCATCAATATCATCACCCGTAATGCCGATCAGGGAACTATGGTCCGTGGGGATATCAGCCTTGGACAAGACGGATACAGTTACATGAACTTTTTACTGGGTGGGAAAGCCGGGAAAAATAACAATATCCTGCAATATAATTTTTACGGAAGCCTGTCGGAATTCAAAGAGATGGATGTAAAATATGAAAGTGAAAAAGTTTACAATCCATTGAACTATTATCAGCAACAGGGTAAAACCTTTGAGCTGGGAGGCATCCGGTATGATGCACTCCAAATAAATGAGAGTCTGCTCAGGCAATACAGTATTGACTCTGATGATTTCACTGATGAGTATTATGGACCATCCTACTCAGGACGGGTAGACCGACCTGATATGGAAGATTTTCCATCTGCCTCCCATATGATTGGGATACAAATGGAATTCCGTGGATTCGGATTTTCATACGATAATATGTACAGGAGAACCCACAGTTCGCTGGGATTATCGCCGGTGTTTTACAAGTACAATAATCCGCAAAATTACTGGGGAGAAAACATCCACAGGATCATCCTGAGTCATCATAAAGACTTTAAGAGGTTCTCATCCTCAACCCAATTATCCAACCTGGTGTACCAGATGGATAATAATTCAAGCCAGGGTGTTACATTCATGGCAAACACTGACAAGGCTTACAGATATTCTGCCTCCAATGACCTTCAGGTGGAACAGGTCCTTTCCTTTTCACCTGTAAAAAACCTTGAAATCATCGGAGGCTTGTCATACAGCCAATCCGGGAATCTTCCGGTTACAAATTATCTTGCCTCTCCCTTTCGGAAGAAAGATTACAGGGCCTACAGTGACCATGTAAATTTAACTGATTCAATACTTGGCAACTTTGGAATTAACCCGGTGAATTTCAACAACATATCAGGATTTGTACAATATTTCTATAAACTGAATAAATTCAGGTTCCTGGGTGGATTGCGTTATGATGCCAATACGCTTTATGGCAACCGGTTCAGTCCCCAGTTGGGAGTATTGTATAAAACGGGTAAAAAAATATCCATCCACCTGTCAGTGGGCAATGCCTATAAGGCACCTCCTTCTTCCCTGGTTTATCATTCCCTGGCTTATCCGACGGAAAACAATATGATCCATTACAGCGTCATACCAAACACAAAACTGAAACCTGAAAAATTTAATACGATCGAACTTGGTTTAACAAGACCCATCTTCAAACGGATGATGATCCATCAGACATTTTTCTATTACCGTATTACAGATCATATCGTACCTGAGAAATTTTTACTTGATAAACTTGCTTTCCCCCTTGCCACAAACGATTCGGTTAAGTCATGGGTCAATAACACTCAATCGGTATCCAATGTAGTCGGCAGCCAGACAACCATTAGTGCAATTGACCTGGTCCGGTCGGTACACCTCAATGCTGAACTCAGTTTATCTTTTCTGAATCGGCAGGATCGGCTGCCCAATGTCGTCGACATTGTAAAAGAATACCTGACATTAATGCCCAAACACACCGGGAAGCTGAAAATATCCCTTTACCCGGTTAAAAACCTTTATGTAAGTATTGAGAGCCACTGGATGAGTAAATGGCTCCGGGTATTGATCCCGTTTGAGGATTTATACAACGAATTTTTTAAGGAGACGGATGGATATTATGCCATGAATGCCATGGCCAGTTATAACCTGAGTCATGAACTGAGTATGTTTCTGAAAGTAACCAATATGTTCGATGAAAAATATGGAACGGTAAATGCCATTATCCAGGAAGAAAACCTGCCGTATAATCCCCAGCTCAGTAGAACCATACGGTTTGGCTTCTCATATAAACTGAACTGATTTGAGACAACCAGTCAAACATATTATCCTGCTTGTATTATGGGGAATGGTTTATATACAGCTTCACAGCCAGGATGCAATAACAGTTGATTCCGTCTATTCAGCCGTGGATTCAATATATCTGGTGAACCAGCTTGAACAAGCCAGAAATTATTTTGAAACAGACAGCCTGGATCGGGCTTACAAACTGGCAGTTGAAGCCCTTCAGTCAGCCATGCTCTTCAACCTGGTAAATCTTCAAATCTCAGCCTCATCCCTTATTTCTGAAGTATTTATTAAGGAAGAAAAATGGGGCGATGCTATTCCGTATTATCTGAAGATAACCGATAATCTTGAGAAAAGGCAGGATTCATTGACCCTGGTTTCTTATTATCAGAAAATCGGCCATTGTTATGAAGCGGAAAGGGTGTATCAAAAGGCGGGAGATTATTATTTAAAAGCGCTTCAGATGACTCCCCACGACAGGTCTGCCGATCAAATTTCCCTTACTGAAAAGACGGCACTTGCCTTGTATTATGACGAAAATTATGATTCTGCAGCCATTTATTTTATTGAATTGAGTACACTGCTTGAAAAAACGGGCAAAGACAATACAATGGCCTTAAACTACCTGGTCAAGACCCGGAACAGGTCGAAAGATTATGCCGGGGCATTGCATTATAACCAGCTTCTTTTTGAGGCATTGCAATCCAAACAGAACCGAGGTGAAATGTCTGTGGTAAAAAACAATATGGCATATAACCTAACCAAATTGGGGGATTATGAGAATGCCCTGCTTGCTTACCAGGAAGCCATTGAATATGGGAAACAGGCAGGGATACCCGATGCTTACCTGGCCAGATTGTATTCCAATACTGGTATCTGCTACCAGAACATGAATAGCAGCAGCCAGGCAATTACCTGGTTTCAGCAGGCACTCCTCCATCTTCAGGCTCCTGAAAATGCGGGTGAAAGATCCAGGATTGAGAACCTGGTTGCACTGATTTATTTTCATGAAGGAGACCTTTACAATGCAGGATTCTTCAGCAGAAATTCCATTGGATCAGCTCAGATTGCCCACGATCCTGACCGTCTCTCAGAATGTTACCTGACTTATTCAAGGATAGTCCGTGAAGGAAATGATCCTGTCCGGGCGCTTGAATATTATGAAAAATACCTTGCCATCAGGGATTCTCTACAGCTGGAAAAAAAAGTAGAAGAACAGGAACTAGCACAGAAACGTTACCTTCTGGAAAAGTCAGAAAAAGAACTGAAACTTCAACTCAAGGAAAAGCAGGTTAAGGAGCTTGCGATTCAGCAGCTAACTCTTCAACTGGAAAAAGAAGAACAGGAGAAGGAACTGCTTAAAAAAGAAAATGACCTTCAGCTGCTCGAACAGGAAAGGCTCAGGCAATCGCTGGTCATTACCCGCCAACAGCATGCCGCGGAGAAACAGGAGCGTGAGAACCGGTTGCTAGAACAGGAAAAACGAATTACTGACCTCCGGCTGGAACAGGAGGTAAGAGTAAAGAAAGAACAGGAACAGGAAATTACCCTGCTTGAGCAGCAGAAGCAACTGGACAAGCTGGAACTGAACAGGCAGAAAGCCGCTAAAAAAGCTTTGATCCTGATTATTGTGCTGGTTATACTTGTCGCCCTCCTTACGCTGATAAGCATGATTACGACCAGGAGGAAAAACCAGCTTCTCGCCCGGCAAAAAAAGGAGATCCAGGAAAAGAATACAGACCTGGAACAAAAAAACGAGGAGATCATTGCACAACGTGACGAAATAGAGGCACAGCGCAATTTGCTGTTCGACCAGAAAAATGAGATCGAACAATATAACCTGGAAATCAGGGAAAGCATAGAATATGCAAAGCGGATCCAGACTTCCATGCTGCCTGACCTGGATGCATTGAACACAATCATCACAGATCATTTCATTTTGTTCCGGCCAAGGGATGTGGTGAGTGGAGATTTCTACTGGATCGCAAAGGTAGAGGATGCCATGGTGATCACCGTTTCAGATTGCACAGGACATGGTGTACCAGGTGCATTCATGAGCATGCTGGGAACTTCACTACTGAAGGAGATCGTTCAGAAGGAGTACATTACACATCCCGGGGTTATCCTGCGCAAACTGAGAAAAGAGATCATTGGTGCCCTGGGACAGAAAGGTATCTCCGGGGAACAACGTGATGGTATGGATATGGCATTGGTAACATTAAATCAGGACACCAGGAAGCTGGAGTTTGCCGGCGCATTCAACTCATTATACCTTGTACGTCCAAAAGATATTGCCGGGCCGGAAATTGCCTGCTGTAACCTTTTCGAATCCGAGGAGGAATATGATTATAACCTGTTTGAGATCTGTGCCGATAAAATGCCTGTAGCTTTTTATGATAAAATGGATAAATTCACCACAAATGAATTTGAACTGGTTAAGGGGGATAACATTTACCTGTTTACCGATGGGTTTGCAGATCAGTTTGGCGGGCCAAAAGGTAAAAAATTCAAATATAAACCCTTCAAAAAATTACTGCTCAAAAATGCAATTTTTCCAATGGATCAGCAACGCAAAATCCTGGAAAATACCCTGAATGAATGGATGGGAACAATAGCCCAGGTGGATGATATCTGCGTAATGGGATTGAGGGTGTGAAGGATTATCGTTCAGCGTTCGACGTTCATCGTTTTTCGTACTCCGGTTCACGACTTACTACTCCTGCCTTCCGGCTAGAAGGTACCACTTACGTTATTATTCCCTGATGTTAGCAAGCATATAGGGAATTAATCCCTTTTTCTTACCTTAGTAATACCTTAAAATTCCTGAATCTAATGGAACCATTATCGAGAAGAAAATTTATTTCACGTAGTGCAGCTGCAACAGGTGCGGCACTATTAGCGCCCTATCTGGACAGTTGCTCTCAAATGAACACAAATATGAACGCTGGATATTTTTTGAATGAGTTTGGAATTGACGATGCAATATGCCGAAGGCTGTTGGAAACCGCCCTGTCGAGGGGAGGAGATTTTGCAGACCTTTTCTTTGAACACACCTTAACCAATACCTTACTCCTTGAAGATGGGAAGGTTAACAAATCGTATGGGGAAATTAAACTTGGTGTGGGTATCAGGACTGTGAAAGATGACCAGGTGGGATATGGATATACACAGATCCTAACCGAAGAATCGATGCAAAATGCTGCCAGCACGGCCTCCACCCTTGTTAACCTGGCCAAAACACCCATCACAAATAAATTCTTACAGCCGGAAACCGGGAATTATTATCCCGTGGGAAGCGATTTCGGCGAATTCCCTGTGAGTTCGAAACTGCCATTGATGCAGGGGATAAATGAAAAGTGTTTTTCATTGTCTGATATGATTGCAAAAGTGAGCGTCGTTTTTCAGGACCAGGTGAAGAAAATCATGGTAGTTACAAGTGACGGTGTTAAGACTGAAGACCTGATGCCCATGAATTTTCTTTATGCTACCGCTATTGGTCAGAAAAATGGCAAAATGGAAAGTGCAGGCTGGGAACTTGGTGGACGGAGAGACTTTTCATACTACGACCAGGATCTTGTTGATAGCATATCCAATGAAGTGGTAGACAGGCTGAATATTAAATTTGAATCCATCCAGCCCCCGGCAGGTGAAGTGCCTGTTGTGCTTGGAACCGGGATTACCGGTGTATTATTACATGAAGCTATCGGGCATGGTATGGAAGCCGATTTTAATCGAAAGAACACGTCGATCTACAGTACGATGATCGGCAAGAAGGTAGCAGAATCATTTGTTACGATTATTGATGATGGTACCATTCCGGGCCTTAGCGGATCAATTAATTTTGATGATGAGGGGGTACCAGGCCAGAAGACTGTCCTCGTTGAAAACGGCATTCTCACCGGCTATCTGCACGACAGGATCTCGTCAAAATATTATAACGTAAAGCCCACGGGAAATGGACGGCGCGAGAGCTATGAACATTTTCCCATGCCCAGGATGAGGAATACTTACATGGAACCCGGTGAAGCCACCAGCGAGGATATTATTAAAAGCGTTAAGAAGGGGATCTATGTTAAAGATGTATCGAACGGCGAGGTTTATATTGGCCAGGGGGATTTTTCCTTCTTTGTAACCCAGGGATACCAGATCGAGGATGGGAAGCTTACTTCTCCTATCAAGGATATCAACATCATGGGAAACGGGCCCAGGATGCTTGAAAATATTACTATGGTTTCGAATGACTTTACCCTGTACCAGGGTGGGGCAGGATTTTGTGGAAAAGAAAACCAGAGGGTAAAGGTTTCCTTCGGATTGCCTACCTGCCTGGTCAAATCTTTAACGGTAGGCGGTACCTCATAACTAATGTCGTGCTGAACTTGTTTCAGCATCTGTTAGATCGCGAACCAAGTTCGGGATGACAAATTTTTAATACTATTACAACTTGAAAATCATGGATAAAGAAATTGAAAACCTCTGCAGCTGGATAATCAAAAACACACAGGACGAGGGAGCCGACGATTGCAAGGCAACCATTGCCAGAAGCAGAAACGTAACCATCCGTTACAGGAATCACAAACCGGAAATCATTAAAGAAGCAACTACCCAGAGCCTGTTTCTTGAAGTTTACATGGAGGGCAAATATGCTTTTCAATCTACTCCTGATCTGAGGCAAAGCACTCTTAACGAATTCATAAGGAAACTGATCATCAATGCTGGTTTCCTGGAAGAAGATCCTTACCGGTCGCTGCCTGATTCAGTACTTTATAAAGGCAGGAGCGATGCAGATATTCAGATCTATGATCCGGCATATAATGATTTTTCACCTGAACAAAGGCATTCACTAATACAGGAAGTTGAAAATGCCTGCCTGGATATGGGTGGTGAGAAGATCATTTCTGTGGAAACTGAAATATCGGATCATTTTAATGAGTTCATCACTCTTACAAGCAATGGTTTTGAAGGAGAAGCCGAGGGCACACATTTTGGCGTGGAGACTAACATGTCGGCCCAGGACGAGGGAGACCGTAAGCCACAGGGATACAGTTATTTTGGCACCCGTTTACTGGGCGACCTTCCAACAGCTGAAATCATTGCCAGGCATACTCTCCGGGATACCATGAACCAGCTTGGAGCAAAAAAGATAAAGACGGAAAAACTGCCTGTTATCATTGAGAATAAAAATGTTCCCCGGATTCTGTCAGGCTTCCTTTCAGCTATGAACGGACAGAACCTGCAACAACAAAGTTCCTTCCTGATTGACAAAAAAGGCAAACAGGTTGGCAGTAAGCTGTTCACTATTATTGATGATCCTTTCATTAAAAAAGGACTGGGCAGCAAGTGGTTTGATAATGATGGATTCCCTGCCAGGAAGAGAATAATAATTGAGAACGGCATATTGAATGATTATTTTATTGATTGGTATTACAGCAGAAAAATGGATTGCGAACCAACTACCGGAGGATCATCCAACCTGGTTATTCCTGCTGGCAGCAGGCCGGTTGATGAAATAATGAAAGACCTTGGACGCGGAATCCTTATTACAGGTTTTATCGGCGGTAATTCAAATTCCACTACCGGAGATTTTTCGAATGGAATTTTCGGACAGTTGTTTGACAAGGGGCAGATTGCCCAACCGGTGGCAGAAATGAACATAGCCGATAATCATTCTGAATTCTGGAATAAGTTGGTTGAAGTCGCTGATGATCCATGGAAATACAGCAGCCGGCTGACACCCAGCCTTGTTTTCGAAGATATCATGGTGGCCGGAGGCTGAAGTCAGACTATTTCATTAAAATAGGAAAGAATAAAAGCGCCTGCCTCATCGATTTGCTTGCCAAAGAAAAGAATGCCGCCGGAGTGCCCCGCCATAACAATAACCCTTCTTTCAACCACTTCCGGGTTGTCCAATAATTCCTGAATTGCCCTGGCCATCTCCGGTGTCCCGTAAGCGATGCTGTCAGGAGTTGCCGCCACCTTTGCAAGCAAATTGGTCCAGAAAACAGGATGATGAATATGAATGACAGCATTCATTTCAGGTCGTGAGGAATAGACTACGGCATGGGTCATCGATTCAGATGATGCCCTTACAGGCCCTTTACATGATAATGCATTTGAATTAATGTCAAATCCGGTGACCAGACAATAATGTTCCTCCCCGAGAGTTGTTATGGATCCGGTCATCGAACCTGTAATATAAAAATTCCTGGTCCTGTCTTTTCTGACACTGATATTGCCGAAACCTAAGCCCTGGTCATTTATGCCTATCATTTCAAGCTTATACAATACCTCTCTCCATGTATTCAGGGTAATAAATTCCTCAGCAGGGATAAGCGGTTCTGTCTCCTGCCAGTCGAGATTATATTTAATATAACCTTCACCTATCATCTCAAGACAAATCTACTACATTTAATCCATACCCGCACTCACACTCTCACCCGCCAATCACGACATACTGCTCACTGCCCGACGGGCACTTGTTTCCTAATGCTTTCACCCAGCGAGATGATCGTTTCGGTTCGCATCACTCCATTCAAAGATTGTAATTTACCCCCGATTATCTCACGAAGGTGATCGGTATTTCTGCAGAGTATTTTAACAAAGATACTGTACTCTCCCGTTGTATAATGCGCTTCAACAATCTCCGGGATTAGGTTTATTTCATCAATCACTTCATTATAAACCGATCCTTTTATCAGGTAAATCCCGACAAAAGCAGTCAGATCGTATCCAATTCTGGCAGGATCGATCTCAAGCGTAGCCCCTTTAACAATACCCAGTCTCTCCATTCTTTTCATCCTCACATGAATTGTTCCGGGAGAAACAAGCAGTTTTTTAGCAATATCAGTATAAGGTACTTTCGCATCTTTAATCAGGATGGAGATAATATCCCTGTCCAGATTATCAATCAAATAATTTTTTTCCATAAAACAATTCTATTTTACATATTCCTCAAAGTTATTATATATTTTTTACTTTTTTAATAATTATTTTAATTTTTCTTTGCATATTTAACAACAGATTTAACATTTATCTATCTTTGTCATGAAATCATTACAATGTAGGGTGATGAAAATGGCAAACATGCCCTCCTGTCTCGGGGGTGGGGAAAAAGGGATAAACGCAGGATATGAGGGGTTGACCACCAAGCACGTGCACTTGTCCTAAGGCTAACCTCCCCATGTAGGTTCGACTCCTACCCCTACAGCAAAAAAGGCTGCCGGAAAATCCGGCAGCCTTTTATTATTCAGTCTGGTAATATTATTGGATTATCTTATCCCTGAGGGATGCCAGTTTATTACTTATTTCGAGGATCTGTGCAGGTGTTGCATTAATATAATACTTGCTGGCTGAGATTTTTTTATTTATTGTGTCTACGTCGACATCCTCCACTTTATAATAGATCTCAAATTTATCATACGACCTCCTGAGGTTTTTCAGCATCAGCAGGTATTCTGTTATTTCCTGCTCAATATAGTAGTTGCTCATCAGCGAGATAAGGCTATTCAGAGAATATTTCTGTTCGGCGATTTTTTCAAGCAGCTTAATGTTTTGCTGGTCATGATAATATATCTGCGTTGATATATATAAGGATTCAATCCACCCGCCCATCATTATAAGAGCGGCAGCCGATCCGTTTCCGGTTGATCTCAGGTATTCATCTACAGTTTTGAACAGAGTTATTGAAACCTTAGCCAGTGAATCTTTGTTTGATACATAGACTTCGAGATTATTAAGCAGGTCATCATATAATTGTCCCGGAATTTCAAGTTCATCTGACAATGAATGAATCGCTGAAAGGTATTTCACAGAATGGTCCGCACGTTGAAACATCTTTACATAGCTAAGGTCTGCGCCATAAATCCCGAGGTTTAATGCCACTTTTACGGGTGAGTCGTAACGGCTTAAATTATCAGGAGGATTTAAAATTTCCGGATAAAAATTGGCACCGACCTGGTCAAACAGATGTGCCATTTCAACCGGTAACAACATGTGGTAAAAAATCGCTCTTGGTTCAGCAGGTGTGCTGTCCAGCTTTTCATTTATCTCAACGGAAAGGTCATTTTCCTGTTGCCTGGGAGTATCCTTACAACTGAAAAAGGCCACCATGAAAACCAATAGTGTGAAAAAGCTCAAGCGTTGGAAAATCATTATTTGTTTTTGGATTTTATTCAGGATTTTGATTAAGGGATCATGTGCGTGTATGTTTATGTCTGGTTCAGATCATTTTTTTTAGAATCAACATTCCGATTGTTCCTTCAACAATTTCATCCACACTCAGCGTCATGGAATTGTATGTTACATCGAACCTGGAATAATCGCTTCCTTTCCCATGAAAATACTCGCGGAATGTTTTTCTTTTAATATCAATATCCTTTGAATATTTTTCGGCCTCCTCCATGGTAAGGCAATATTTTTCGCTCACACGTAAAGCTCTCCAGCCAACGGGTGCTTCAAGATGAATGTGAAAGGATTTTTCAATTTCCCTGGTAATGGCAACCCCACCCATTCCTACTATAATTACATTCCCTTCGCTGGCGATATTACGGATTACCCGTGCAATGGTATTCCTGATCTTTCTGTCGCTTTTATAGTACTTTGTAGAATAGGAAGATAAAATATCGTCGAAAACACCTTTTTTTTCGTACCTGAATACATACTGGATTTCAGAGGGTTCCATATTAAGCTGACGGGCCGATTCATCGAGGATCTCTTTACTAATCCATCTCCACTCCATTTTCTTTGCAACAGGACTGTTTATGCCGGTCAATCTGGTTGCCAGATTTTCTGCCACTTTTTTGGCAGGGCATCCAAATTCCCTGGCAATAGTAATAACCGGCCCTTCGAACTTTTGCTCAGAGATCGATTCTAAATATCTTTCGGTTAAATACTTAGATAAATCTATCCTCATAACAAAGCTGAAATTTGAGATTTAAGAGTCTTTATAAAGTTAATATTAAATCAATAAGTTGTCAAGTCTGAGGCTAAATCGTGAGTAGTGAGTAGTGAATCGCGGGCATGGTCTCCTAAAAAACCATTAATGGCAGACCAAGTTCCTGTTTGCTTTCGCACTCACAATTCACTGCTCACTTCAAAACAACCCATCCCCGTTCTTTTGAAATCATAGTGATCAGGGAGGCAAGGGTTTTGTACTGCATCATCCGCTGGTTAAGATCTTCGTTTGGCAATTTATTTTCCTGTGCATCCTTTATTTCTGCTTCTTTCTCTTTCTGGGCTGTTTCGAGGATTTTTCGCTTGTATTCTATGATAGCCTTCGGTACGTTTTTCTTTAATAGCATCTCTTCGGTTTCAATATTGGCTCCCTTTTTCTTATGTAATTTGCTTAATTCATATTTTGAACTCAACAGGTCGACGGTCAATTGGCTGATCTGATCTTCTTGGTGGTTAATAAAATGCTTTATATCTATTACTTCACCGCGTTTAATGAATTCATGTACCTCTTCAAATACTTTTTTATAAAGGAGATTCTTAAACTCAAGTTCGTCATTAAGTATTTCATTCACAATATATTCTGCTACGGATATATACTCTATTTCTGTTTGATCATCCTCGATTTCGAATAGCCTTTCATTGCCAAATTGCAACAGAAATTTGATCAGCTGTTTTTCCTGGGGTTCACTGTAGATCTCCCTTATAAATGCGGGCAGTGTAGCCGATTGCAGCTTAACCGCCTCCTGCCTGGTATACCTGCTGAACCTGTCTTCTGCCCTTTTCCGCCTGATCCTGTAAACCTGGGAATACAGAATTCTTTCTTCCGTATCCATGAGCTTACTGCATTCCTTTATATAAACAGACCTTGTAATTGTATCGGGAATGACTGAGATAGACTTAACGATATCATTGATCAAACCGGCTTTCTTCACAGGATCATTTTCTGCCTCTTTTATTAATAATCCGGTTTTGAATGTAATAAAGTCTTTTTCAGAGTTTTCAATGTATGAAATGAACTCTTTTGAATTTAGTTTTTTGGAATATGAATCAGGATCCTCTCCTTCGGGCAGGAGTACTACCTTTATGTTCAAACCTTCTTCCAGTATCAGGTCGATCCCTCTTAATGATGCCTTAATGCCAGCCTCATCGCCATCATAAATAATGGTTATATTGGGAGTAAATCGTTTAATCAGCTTTACCTGTTCAGATGTCAGGGCAGTGCCGGAAGAGGACACTACATTTTCAATCCCGCTCTGGTGTAGCCCGAGTACATCTGTATAGCCCTCAACCAGATAACATTTTTCCTGTTTCACAATAGCCTGCTTGGCGAAAAATAAGCCATACAGGATCTTGCTTTTCTGGTAGATCTCAGATTCCGGTGAATTAACATATTTTGCAATCTTGTCACCCGACCTGAGTGTCCTCCCTCCAAATCCAAGAATATTACCCGATAAACCATGAATGGGAAAAATAATCCTGCCATGAAACCGGTCATAATATTTTCCCTCTCTTTCTATAGTAAGCCCGGCCTTTACCAGCAGGTCTTGCTTATATCCTTTCATGATGGCCTCCTGGGTAAAGGCGTCATGTTGCTCAAGGCTGTAGCCGAGTTGAAACTTTTTTATAACAGGTTCCCTGAATCCCCTTTCCCTGAAATAGGCCATACCAACCGATTGTCCTTCAGCCTTGTCAAGGAGACTTGAAGTAAAATACTTTTGTGCGAAAGAATTAATAAGCAAAAGGCTTTCTCTTTCGTTTTGTTGTTGGATCTCATCAGCAGTCTGTTCCTTTTCGACAATTTCAATATTGTATTTTTTGGCAATGTATTTAAGTGCTTCAGGGTAGGTTAATTTCTCATGCTCCATAAGAAATCCCACAACATTTCCACCTTTACCCGAGCTAAAATCCTTGTAGATCCCTTTGGAGGGGGAAACAAAAAAGGATGGGGTTTTTTCATTTGTCCAGGGACTATAGCCCTTGTAATTTTGTCCGGTTTTCTTAAGGGCCACAAAATCAGAAATGACCTCAACTATATCAGCTGTATCAAATATCCTGTCGATTGTTTGCCGGTCGATCATAAAATTTAACCGCCTATTTATCTGTTAATTATGTATTTAAATTCTCTGTCCAACAGCAATGAATATGCTCGTAAAAATCCAGGTCTTACGTTATTCCGCAGCAGAGAACATTCGATCGAGATTTATTATATTATTGACATCAGCAACACTACGTGAGTAAATTCATTCAACCATCCCCGCGAAAGCGTAACTCCATACCTGCACAAGTATTAGATTCCCGCCTACACGGGAACGATTGTTATGTTTCGTCACGATGTCGTTAGCAATTTATTTCGGAATCTAATTATCAAATAGTTACAGACCCCTAAACACGTTCAGGGCGACCTGATAATGGCTTTAATGACAGCCCCTGGTGACCAGCTACTAATTTAGGGAAATTGGCGGAACTATTATACATCTCTGAAACGGATATTTATTTTGTGATCTTTGAGGTAACATTTAAATTTGTCCTGTAATAATTCCAATTACATTGAAAAAATTAGTTGTATTAACCGGCAGTGGCATCAGCGCAGAAAGTGGTTTGAAAACTTTCCGTGAAATGGGGGGACTTTGGGAAGAGTATGATGTCCATGAAGTAGCCAGTCCTGACGGGTGGGAAAAAAACATGGACCTTGTATTGAAGTTTTATAATGAGAGACGCAAACAATTGATAGAATCGGAGCCCAATCCCGGCCACCTGGTTTTGGCAGAACTGCAAGAGTTCTTTGACGTTGAGATCATCACCCAGAATGTAGATGATCTTCATGAGCGTGCCGGAAATAAAAAGATCTTGCATATTCATGGTGAAATCAGAAAAGCGGAGAGCACGGTTGATCCCTCCCTTGTTTATGAAATTGAAGGGTGGGAGCTGAAACGCGGTGATACGTGTGAGAATGGGCATCAGCTCAGGCCGCATGTAGTATGGTTTGGTGAAGCTGTTACAAAAATGGAGACAGCCATTGAGTTAACCCGCCAGGCTGACATTTTTGCAGTTATCGGTACTTCCCTTGTTGTCTACCCGGCAGCAGGACTAGTTGATTATGTGCCGCAGGGCGTACCCGTATATGTTGTCGATCCAGGTGAAATGAATATACCAGGTTACCGCAATATAATATTCATCAAGGAAAAAGCCAGTACAGGTGTTCCCATTATGAAAAAGCAATTGCTGGAAAAATATACATAGCTTTCAGGTACATTTACCATGAGAATACTTTTAATAACCATTTTTTTTATATCAGTATCCCTGCCCGGATATTCGCAATCAAGATATTTTGAAGGGGGTGCATTGGGCGGGTTAACTGCCAGCCAGGTAGATGGCGACACATATTCCGGTTTTAATAAGCTTGGATTTATGGCCGGCGGTTATGCAAAGAGGATGTTTACTTATACCATTGGGGGACAGATGGAATTGAGGTATATAATGAAAGGGGCCTATGCCTCAGATAATGAGAATGATGCATTTTACTACAAACTGGTTCTGCATTATATTGATATCCCCCTGATGTTTCAGTATCACTACAAAGAGAATGTAATACTCGACCTTGGAATCTCTCCTGAATTTATAGTCTACGACCGCGAAGAGGATCAATATGGTCCTACTCCCGAAGAATCACCTGAATTCCACAAATTCACACTCAGTGCCCTGGGCGGAATCGGCTATAAATTCTGGGACATAATCACCGTCAATGTCAGGTATGGATATTCCGTAATACCTATTCGCGAACATGCCAGCGGACAGCATTGGCTTTTAAATAGAGGACAGTACAATAATGTGCTGATGTTTGGTGTCTACTACCAAATATCCAGATAGTTCCAGGTTTCAAGTTGCAGGTTGCAGGTTGCAAGCAGGCTTAAGTTTTCCAATTAGTTTTTACATAATTGATAAAGGTGTTTAACTGTTTACTTAGTTTATAATATTCTGTAAGCAGGTCTATTACCTGATCAAGTTCTGGATAAAGAATCTGAATTGTTTCAAGTTGCTAGATTAGTTCATCGCAGGATGCATGAGAAACTATCAGAAATCTAATAAATTCTGCTTTATATTTTCTTCTTCCATAACCTTCTGCGATATTATCTTTGACACTCATTCCTGATTTTCGAATTTGACTACCTATTTCAAATTTTTCATATACTGGCAAATCCCATGAAAATTTGTGAACCTTAATTGCTAATTCAAATGCCTTATTAAATATTTCAAGATCTCTATAACTTTTCATCTCTATATTCTTATTAACCTGTAACCTGCAACCTGCAACCTGCAACCTGCAACCTGCAACCTGTAACCTG
>CAYZEZ010000051.1:0-20755 GCA_964477295.1 uncultured Bacteroides sp.
TGGTTTCAAAACGAATTTCAAACGAAGAGTTCACACTTAAATTCTATGTGACCACATCATCCCCAATCTATATTATGGGAGAACTGGTCACTCTGGATGATTTTCTCTGGTTTGAAGGAACAGTAAGGTACGACAGGACTGAAGCCAGCTGGACCCTTTATGAAGCAGGCACCTCCGCTGCCCTTTTAGCGATCGATTGGGAGAAAGACTGGGAAAAGGATACCTGGATAATGAAATATGAAATCATTAAAACGGGCGATACAGAGTTCGGCAGTTTTATTGAACAGGGCCATACTGCCGATCCCGATTACAATGCTTACTTTAGTGTGACCTATTCTTCAAACAATACGGAAATACAGTGGGAAACCGTTGGATTTTCCGGACGTATCAAGGCAGAGCATTTCTTTGGCGATACCGAATGGTATTGCTGGGACGATAATAAGATGGACATTGATTGCGAATAGCGTAATTTGTTATGCTGAAAATGCCCCGGGTGCCTGGGGCATTTTTGTTAGTTCGCCTGGCATGGAGGACAGCAGGTGAACTAATCACCTGCTTCCTACTCGATTTGGTCCCTGAACCAGGATACAGAATATTTAAGTGATGTTATATATTTGCCTGTATCATAATGGGTTGCTCCATCTACCTTGATTAATTTCACCGGAAACTCCTTATTTTCAAGGCCAGAAACCATCTCCTTAATTTCATCGAAGGGAAACAATTCGTCGTTGGTTCCGTTGATGATAAAAACAGGCAGGCCTTGCCACTCCTCAATCCATTTCTCATCGGGTTTTGAAGCCACAGGGATGGCCATTGAAAATCTTTCAGGGTGGCGGGATGCCATGTACCATGTACCTATTCCCCCGGCACTGAATCCGGTTATAAAAATCTGACCGGAATCGATGGAGTGTTTCAAAATAATAAAATCCATTAATTCAAGAACAGCATTTTCACTTTCTTCGTTATGCCAATTCTCTGAAGGACAATCCGGTGCAATAATAATAGCCCCTGTATTTATAAATGCAGGTAAGATCAGGCCTTCCAGGAAGGATTTACTAAAATAATCCGGCAGGGGCTGGTTCTGGTCCCAACCCCAGTGCAGGGCAATTACAAGCGGTACCGGTTTTTTCTTATTTTTCCCTGCAGGTAGAGAAAGAGTATACAATAGTTTTGAACCATCGGAAAGCTTCAGGCTTTTCTCCATCACCAGCGGATTTTGGGCTTTAATGGTGCTGATCATGCCGTACAGGGTTAGGATAAGGAATATGTGTTTAAGTTGAAAGATATTCATAATAACAGAATACAGAAGTCAGAAGGGGTGTGGGTGGGGGGCAGATTGAATACAGAATACAGAAATCAAAAGAGATTTAAAATTAATATTTATATTGGATTCAGGGCCCACAGGCAACACTACTCCATGGACTCTCGACTCACGATTTACGACTCGCTACTCACCAGCAAGCATGGGATTATGATATTCGATCTTTTGTTGCATCTCAAAATCATATAATGTGAGAATGCGCAAATTATAATAAGCCACCCAATAATCTTTCAGGCTTGATATGTAATCATTCTTTGCAGCCTCTCTCTCCTGCAGCGAGATGTTCAGGTCGGTAATGCTGATCTCGCCGTTCTGGAATTTCTTCAAAGCAATAAGGTATCCATTCTCAGCCACCTTGTCCGCAGCTTCAGCCGTTTTTAACTGATCGCGCAGTAATCCAAACTGTTCAACCTGAACAATCACTCCCCGCTCAAACCTTTCCTTGTCCTTTTCCACGTCATAAACTACCAGATCGTGTCTTGACTGGGCCAGTTTGACCTGCGACTCGGAGCGGCCCCAGTCGAGGACAGGTATACTCAGGGATAACCTGAGTAGTCTTTCTTTTTCTACCTGTTCATAAATCCCTGCAAAATATGCATCGTTGTTCGACATTCCGTAACTGCCTGTGAGGGTAGCACTGAGACCGGTATTTCTCTTGGCCTGGATAAGCTGTGCGTCGGCTTCGATTAAGCGGCGTTCAAAATCAGGTGTTTCTTTGCGATTGTCCCTGGCTTCTTTTAGCGCCTTTTGAGGTTCGATATCAAACAGGGTCATCGTAAGTGGAGGGATCAGCTCAAATTTCTGTCCCTGCTCAAGTCCAATATATGATTTAAGGTTAAAATCAGCATTCTTCATGTCCATCTCCGATTTATTCAGCGCTTTCTGAGCGTTAAAGACAGACAGTTGAATGCGAGAGAAATCATTTTCCGAAATGGTGCCTAATTCCCTTCTTGTTTCGGCTATTTTAAGGTTATCACGACTGTTTCGTAAGTTGCTCCTGGCCAGGTTATACTGGGTTTGAACCCGCAGGTAGCGAAAAAAGCGCTCGGTGGCATTTAAAGAAATTTCTTCAATTGACTCAACAAAGAGTTTCTGTGACCGGTCATACAAGAGTGGTTCTGTTTTCCTCGACCATTTCATCCAGTTATAAGCAAAAATGGGTTGTACAAATCCGATGAGAAACGGACTGCCGGAAAATTCGACCGTTTTATTATTGAAATCCTGTATCCGGTAGACCGAAGTACTTGCATAAACAGATGTTCCTGTAACCGGAATGGATTGGCTTAGTGATAAATTGGCCGATGTCTGGGCATTTGAGACCTGCTTGAACTGAATGCTACCGTCGGGTTGTGTAACCGGAGTAGTGGAATGGGTATAATTGGGCAGGTCACCTGCAAGGATAAGCTGAGGCCTGAACCTTGTCTGAAAATTTTGCCAGCGCCAATAATAATTAACATCTGTATTCTGGGCATATTTAACAGAAGAAGATTGGGTAATTGCAAGATCCACAACGTTCTTCAGACTGAGCTGAATTGTATCGAGGTTCTGGCTATAATCGTTCTGAACCGATACCCCAAACAGGGAAACGACAATTAATCCTCTGGTAATTGTATTCATTGGATATATGGTTTATTTAAGAATTTACGGATAGTATCTATGACACGACTGGGAATACCGGACTAGTTTTACTTGATTTCAACTTCATTAATTCTTTTAAAGGCAGATATTTCAGAAATTATCAATTCATCACCTTCCCGGGCACCGGATAAGATTTCGGTATATTCATCTCCCTTTAAGCCTGTAGTAATGTTTTTTCGAACAGCTACGTCCGATTCCAGGCTGAATACTTCATGTTGGTTTCCACGGTTGAAGGCGGGTCCGTTTTTTATCCGGAGAACACTGTCTTTTCTTTCCTTAACGATCAACAGATCGACATTAAGGTTGGAGATGAGTTTTGGATGATCACTCTGGTTAAGGAAAATATCGTATTGAAGGCTGTTATTTTCTATTACAGGTTTAATGGCACCTATTCTGCCGTTGAGCCGCGATTCATCAAGCAGGATAAAAACTTCTCCTCCGGTCTTGATCTGGTCGGCATTCCTTTCATCCATGGAGCCATTGACCTTAAAAGTGGAAAGATTCGACATTCTCACCAGTAAACGGTCCTTTTCAACTTTTTCACCTTCTTTCCCGTTTACAGCCAGAACTATGCCTGCTGAACCAGCATGTACAACCATCTTACTAAGTGTCTCCTGTTTCTCTGCCATCTCTTTTTCCTGTATTTCAATTTGAAGTATCAATCCATTTTCTTCCGCCTCTATTTGCTTTAACCGGATCGAGTTTTTCTCAAGCAGCATCTCAAGATCTTTCTCTGCCAGGGTAAGTTCCTGTTTGGTCTTATCATACTGTGCAGGAGAGATACCCCCCACTTCAAGCAGCTGCTCCTGGTCTGTAAGCTGGGATTTGATGGAAGCAATTTTGAGCTTTTTCACCTCAACATTATATGAAAGATCCAATCTGGTCTCCCTGGCATTCAACCTGTTTTTCTGCAGGTTGTTTCTTTTTACCTGAAGCTGGTCTTCAATTCTTCCAATTTCATCCTTGATTGGTTTGGGATCAAGGATCAGGATCACATCGCCCCTGCTTACACGGCTTCCGGCATCCCTGACGATACGTTGGATGATGCTTGCTGCGGGACTTAATATAACGACCTCACTTTCAGGAGCTACGGTACCTTTCGCCGGGGTGGTAAGTATCACCGAACCACGCTCTACACGAGCCGTTTCATATTTCCCCTCTTCGAGTGATGGAAAAATAAAAAACCTTATTATATAATACACAATAATAACAAGCAACAACACGGAAACTGCCAGAATGATGATGTACGCTGTCTTTTTATTCTTCATGTCTGTTTAAAGGTTTTTAACAGGATAGAAAAGAATACACAAAGCTATTAATTAATGAAATTCATCCAATAGCCAGATAACTTTATTGTCCCAAAATTATTATGGCAGGCAAAAATAGATGATTTCTCATTAACTCATAGGGTCAATATTGGCCGACCGCTTAAAGGCAGGAGTCAGAATTACGAATTATGAATTGCAGGTTAGGAGTTACTGGTTTCCAGGTATCCGCAAATTAAATTTATTATTATTTTTAAGGTGACCAAGATATTGCTGAAAACATAAAAAATTTTCAACCTTAATGCTATTATTAAAGCGACTGTTCCTGTTCTGAATAAGCTATAAGCAATTTATCCAAGCCGTAAGTTTCTGCCAGATATTTAGTAAATGAGCAAGAACAGTTATAAAATGCAGGAGCATATTCGTGTCTTTTTTTCCCATGAAGTTTTAACATTATCCCAGGCTTACCAATATGTTTAAGAATATGCGAACCGACTGGGTCCTGGATCGTTTTTAAACACAACTCAATGAATAACCTGAGATTCCATTTCTCGGCCTATGGAAAGGCTTTTTTTGTATGGTGTTTTGATAGCAATAGTGTCCATAATGATTTTATCACCGAATTTCAAACGGAGGATGTTCCACTTTCTTTACAGGATTAGCCTTCATTAATTTAAGTACCTCTTCAATAGCTCTTTCAAGTTGCGGATCTGTGCCTTTGGCCAGTTGTGACGGATCATCAACCACCTCTATATCGGGCTCAACACCATGTCCTTCTGAGAACCAGGTGCCGTCTGTACCGAATATCCGGCCACTGGGGACAGTATGGTAGCCTCCATCGATCAGACTGTGGCCCATCGCAGGGCCAATCAATGCGCCGGCTGTCCGCATGCCGATGACCGGACCAATCCCGAGGTTTTTAAAGGTATAGGGCAGGGCATCCCCGCCGGATCCGCTCCAGCCGTTAATAAGCATCACTTTGGGTGATTGGTTGGCATTTAACGGCTGGGGTGAATTCTCCCCGTTCCTCCATGAAAGATAATGTACAACGGGCCGGTCGAGCAGGGTCATGAACCGGTCGGCGAGGTCACCCCCGCTGTTAAATCTCTCATCAATGATAAATCCTTCCTTATCGAGTTGGGCATAGAACTGTCGTACCAGCTGGTCCTGCCCCTGTCCACCTGTATTTGGCATGTAAATATAGCCCACCTTCCCATGGGTCGCCTCTTCCACCCTTTTTCTGTTGTTTTCCATCCATTCCAGGTTCCTCAAAGTGCCCTCATTCGACATGGTCTTTACAATGACCTCTCTGGAGCCCTCCATGGAAGGCTTGTCATTTATCGTTAAAACAACTGTCTTATCAGCCAGCCCGGTGAATGCCTCAAATGGCTCCTTGTTGGTATCGAGCATTATTCCATTTACAGCAAGGATATAATCCCCTTCGTTAACTTTTACTCCGGGTTCATCAAAGGGTGACCTGGAAAAATGATCCCATTGTGCACCCCTGATGATATGATCTATTTTCCAGCCGCCATTTTCCATTTTCCAGTTGATTCCAAGCATTCCTGTGCCAACATTTTTAGCCCGGTCAGTTTCTCCTCCACCAACATATGTATGGGAAGAGTTTAATTCACCGATCAGATTTTGCAAAATAAAATTCACATCACCCCTGGTGAGGGCATCGTCTATCAATGATCCATATTGCTCGTGCATCTTTTCCCAATCCACTCCATGCATATTCGGGTCATAGAAGAAATCGCGGTATTTTCTCCACACATCGTTGAAAACCTGTTTCCATTCTTCTACTGGATCCAGGGTCATGTAAAGCCCACTGGTTTTCACAGGAGTTTCAATTTTCTGATTCGGTGCCGGAGAAATTATTCCATACTTTCCTGCCTGGTTAACAATGATTTTCTTGTTTCCCGGAGCCATCGCGTACGAACCGGAGTTTTCAATAATGGTTTCCTCTTTTCGTTCCTTTAGGTCGTACAGTATTAATTTACTGGACGTTTCTCCTGATCCTGACCTGGGCCGCTGCGACATGATCACTTTTCCTTCTACTGCATTCAGGTGACCATAATTTCCAGCCTTTGGAGGCAGCAGGACAAGCCTTCTTTCAAAATCCTGAATTTCAATTTTGAGTTTGTCAGACTTATCTTTATCCAAATCATCATTTTTCTTTTCACCATTTTCCTCTTTCTTGCTTTCCTCCTTTTTTTCCTCAGCTTTTATTTCAACTTCGTCGTTCCTGGGTTCGAGCGGAGAGGGTACATCTGAATTTAAGGCAACCGCAGCAATTCGGGTCACATTATTATATATCCAGGTCTGGTCGATTGAACTTCTTGACTGTTGCAGGTTCCTGTCGGTGGCGAAATACAAGTATTTCCCATCGGGATCAAAGACCGGGTTCCTGTCACGGAAATGCCCCGAAGTCACCTGGTATATTTTATTCTCTGCAAGACTATACAGAAATATGGCTGTCTGGGTATTGGCAGTTTGTTTTTCATATGCAAGCCATTTATTGTCAGGCGACCAATTGATCTGGAAATAATCAAGGTATCCATTGTCGAGCCATGGAAGCTGATCCACCTTGGATGCTTTTTTTGATTTAATATCAACGACATAAATGGCCTGTTTTTCATCGATAAATGTTATTTTTTCCCCATCAGGAGACCAGAAGAGGTTATACCGGAATCCCGGACCAAAAGAAGTTATTTTTTCAGGTTTGCCGGATCCGTCTGCAGTTTGCTGGTATAATTCATATTCTCCTGATTTGTCGCTCCAATAGGCAATGTATTTGCCATCAGGCGACCATGCCGGGTAGATCTCCCGGGATCCTGATGACTGAGTTAGATTGAGAATATATCCGTGTTCTGCAGGTATAGTAAAAACTTCACCACGGGCCTCGAAGACAGCTCTTTTACCATCCGGGGAAACATTATAACTCTGAATCTTCTCGCCTGCATCTACAAGGCTGGATTTCAATGTGATATAATCAGAAATTATATTAATTTCCACCTTTTCACTTTCCAGGCTCTGCAGGTTGAGCAGGTACATGTTGCTACCTGCGTGAAACACAATATCAGATGGTCCGATCGAGGGGGAATGAATATCAAAATCCTTAAACATGGTGACCTGCTTTACAGACCTGGTGTTGATATCATAAACCCAGATGTTTTGTCTTTTCGCCGGACCCCGGTTAGAAAGAAAAAATATCGATTGTCCATGCCACATGGGATAACCATCTACAGATTCGTTGCTGGTTATATTTTCTGCTTCGAGTGTGTTCAGGTTAAATATCCAGATATCTCCGGCGCGACCGCCTTCATATCTTTTCCATCCAACCATCTCACTGGCACTCGGGGTATATGCAAGGAGTTTTCCATCCTCTGAAAAAGTGCCATAGTCTCCATAGGGTATCGGGAGTTTTACAGGCATCGCGTCACCGGTCTTAGTTAAGTAGAATTCATTATATCGTTGCCTGCCACTTTCCCGGCTTGAACCGAAAAGTACCTGTTTACCATCCGGATGCCAGTCGATCATCACGTCGGTGGATGGATGATTGGTTAGCCTCTTAGGTATACCTCCTGTTGCTGGTATCACATAAACATCTTCATTCCCGTCGTAATTCCCGGTAAAGGCAATAAAAGATCCATCCGGTGAAAACCGCGGGTTAACTTCCGGTCCTGACGATGAACTTATCTTTGTGGCGGTTCCGCCTGTTTTATCAACTATCCAGATATCACCCCCATATACAAAGGTTATTTGCGTGGCCGACACATCAGGATGTCGAAACATTCGCGCATCAACCTGTGCCTCAGAAGATTGGATAAACAAAAATGCAAAAATCAGAAAGGTTGGAATTTTTAAGTTTTTCATTTGAATGGAATTTATTGATTGTCTTTTGCTTGCCGTTGGCTTCAGAGGCTGTGTAAAAATAGCAATATTTTCAGAAAATAGTCATCCTGAATTTATTTCAGGATCTCATTATCAATTAGTTACAGATTCTGATCCCGAGTACTCCCCCCCGAGTGCTCGGGGGGGCACGGCGGGACAGAATGGTTATTAACTTAGTTTTTACACAGCCTCTTCAGCCAACGGATTTGAGAGCTGAAGCCCCATATAGTTCAATTCAGTTTCATTATCCACCGGTTGAAACTGACGGCAATTCATTTCCAGGCTGAAACCCAGATCATTTCATCCCTGCTCATTATTCGTCGGTTGAAACCGACGGTATCTGATCACCCTTCACCGAAATCCCCATTTGCTTCATGAGCTCCGTCGCATTCAGTGTCTTGCATACACCGCGCTTCAATTTATAATTAAAAGTAAACTTTCCGCACTCAATCTGTACTTCAAAAGAATAATTCAACAGATTATTTGGAAATTCATTTTCGAGTTTGCTCAGTTCAAGGTCGTGGGTCGCAATGATCCCTGCCGCATTGTATTCAATCAACTGCCTGATCAGCATCTCCGAACCGAAGTGCTTGTCTTTTGAGTTCGTCCCTTTAAGTATCTCGTCCAGCAGTATCAATACTTTACGGTCACTCTTGTAGTGGTCAATGATAGATTTTAACCTTTTTAATTCAGCATAAAATGTGGATTCCCTGTTGCGGAGAGAATCACCGATCCGCATACTGGAATATATCTCAACCGGTTGAAATTCAAATCTGGCTGCACAGACCGGTGCTCCTGTCATGGCCAGTACGAGATTGATCCCAATCGTTCTGAGAAAGGTGCTCTTCCCCGACATGTTCGACCCGGTAACCAGTATCAATTGTCCCCAGTTATCAATCTCCAGATCATTTCCAATACGTTCTTCCGAGGGTATTAGCGGGTGACCAGTTTCCCGGGCGGAAATTAGTCTCTCCGATTTGCTTAACACGGGAAAGGCATACCCCGGGTTATTAAAAGCAAAACCTCCAAGGCTGTTCAGGGCATCAAATTCAGCCAGTATACCAAACCATCCGGAGACCTCGCCACCGTGCTCCTTTTTCCAGTGGTTCAAACGCCTGATGCATTGCAAATCCCACATAAGGATCGCATTGAGTACACTGCCCATCAGCATGTTCAGTCGCCAGTCGAACTGACCGGTTAACCGGGTAAGCTTTTTCATCTTGGTACTGACCGGTACAGGATTCAGCAGGGAGGATTGCAGATCGATAAGCTTAGGAGATATAAAGTTTTCATTTTCAGTTTTTTCAAGCAGGTTGTTGTATTTACTGAGGAGCAGGTTTTTTCGGGAGATATTTGCGTATTCTTTGTTGATTTTTACCAGGTATCCCGCGACAATACCTAGTTGAAGCAGCACCATGAAGACAGGAATATTATATCTGATAAGAAAAATCGATAAAACAATGGTCACGATTGTGATGGCAGGTAGTCCGTATAACACTGCAAGCATAAATGGATTAAAAGAGATCGAAACAGGTGTTTCAAGCCATTTCTTCAAATCGTTCAATTCGGATTCGATTTCAGGTATCAGCCTTCCCCGGGCCTGAAATGATTGCCTCCATTCAGTTTTATCTTTTAGCTCACCTATTGCCGCCTGGTTTAGCCTGATAGTATCAGCCTGTGATGGGGAGGACAGTATCCCTGCCAGTTTCTTTCTGCCGGTTGAAGTACTGGTGGCATTTATGTATTGAAAAAGCGAACCCTCTCCATATATATCCAGGTCACCGGAACAGGGATGATTTGAATCGATGAATTCCTCTCCCTGGTCGAAAGAGGAGTAATTCCATTCCAACCGCAGTAACTCTTCCTCATTAATTTTGATTAATTCCGAGACATACTTTTTACCTGAAATCAATTCTGAATACCTGCTAACCAGGAATAGAAACAGTGATATCAGTGCGACAAAAGAAAGGACAGACCAGATCCAATTGTACTTAAAAACAATGGCAGATATTGCTACAGCAAGTATGAAGGCAATTAGCCTGAAGAGGGATATAAAGCCGATCCGGCGTTGCAGCCTTTTCTGAGTTCTTTGAAAGTTATTTATCCGCCTGGTATAATAGGAGTGGAGATCTGACATGAAAAAATGACTAAAATGACTAAAATGAGCTGAAACGACTAAAATGAGCTAAAGTGATCAAAATGCATATAATGAGCTAAAGTAACCTAAAAATATGCATTTTTCCCATTTGCATCTCAATTGCCAATCAGAATAAATGCACCCCGCGCAAGTGCCTCCGGGGATTGGTGCCCATGGAGCGATTCAGTTAATATGTTTACAGTTTCAATTGGTAAGGATTCAAAAAGTTTATTAAATTTATTTATTCCGTATTAAATAAAGGCCTGTTGCAAAGATGATCTTCAAATTTAAACTGGCGTTTTGTTTAACTGCCCTGATCCCGCTGATTTCCGCATGCACGATTTCTGAGCATACCCCAGAAGCTGATCCTTTGTCAAATCTATTTGAAGTACAGCACGTTACAATATACGGGTTTTCTGATGGAAGGGTAATAGCCCATGTCTCCGGCGGAAGGAAACCATATCTGTATTCATGGTTTAATGGTTGCTCGGACAGTATTAATAGTAGTCTTACTGCAGGAATATATTACCTGACAATTACCGATGCTATTGACCAGGTTTTGAGGGACAGTGTGAGGGTTTCACAACCTGACTCATTGGTAATTATCCTGATGGCTCATGATGCAAGTCAACCCGGTCAGCAGGATGGTTCTGTTGACCTGGAGATATTGGGTGGCGTGCCGCCTTATGAGGTCCTCTGGTCGAACGGAGATACCGTAGATGATCCGGAAGGACTGATCCCGGGTGAATACTGGGTCAGGGTAGTGGATGCCCATCAGGCAGAACGCCGGGATACAGTTTTTATAGGGGCAGGTGAGAATGCCGTCATCGATATTGATGGCAACGCATATGCAACAGTTGAAATTGGCGATAAAGTCTGGATGAGGGAAAACCTGAAGGTAGAGCATGATCCGGATGGGAAATCAATAACATCATTCTGTTATAATGATAATGACAGCCTGTCGGCAACCTATGGCAGGCTGTATACCTGGGATGTGTCCATGAATGGCTCAGTTACCGAAGGTGCACAGGGGATATGCCCGGATGGCTGGCATATTCCTTCGGATGCAGAATGGATTGAACTTGAAGTTTTTCTCGGGATGGACAGAGGGATTGCTGAAATGGAAAATATCTGGCGGGGTACGGATGAGGGGGCCAAACTCAGGGTGGGTGGAAGTTCAGGCTATGATGCCCGCTATGCAGGCCGGCGTTCCACGGCTGGCGGTTATTCCCTGCTCGGGTTTTTTGAGTATGTATGGACATCCACTGAATATGGAGATTATGCATGGAGGCGCTGCCTGCGGTCCGATGTAAACACTGTCGGCCGCTGGAATACCTTTCCCAAGACCTATGCTTTTTCGGTAAGGTGTATTAAGGATGAGTAATAATAATTCGAAGAATGGAAAAGAATGAAACAAGTAATCATATTTAATAAACTGCTGATCACCATTTGCATGGTTGTTTTTTTTGTCGGGTGCAGGGACGAAGAATCCAAACAGGAGTGTTTAGAATATCCATTGAATTTTATTAGTCTCATCGCTGAGCAGGACACCATCGAAGCAGGTGGTAGTAGTACCATTACGGCCACAGCTGAAGGATATGAGTTGTCGTATGAATGGTCTGCCTCCCAGGGTTTTATTATACCGGGATCAGAGGCTTACCAGGTAACCTACTCGGCTTCTCCCTGTTCTGTCGGAAAGATAACTATTACCTGCAAAGTGACAGATGCCTGTGATAACTCTGAAACCATAAGATTAACCATTGTTGTTCTGTAGATACTGTTTCATATTGATTATACTGGTCTTTGGGGCAAAACCGGCAATCTCCCAATGCTTTTCCTCTGCAAATCCTGTAGGCGGATCCTCAAATCTTCTGGTTCTGGACAAGAAAACATTCCGGTTTGTCGGCTATTACCGGCATGCATACAGTAACCGATACTTTGAAGGTTCGTCAAAGTCAGATTTCAATCAGGTAAATACGGCAGATTATAATTACGGTGGAGTGATCTTAGCTTTTGGAATTTTTCAGAAACTTACCCTGGAAACTGAATGGGGCTATTTTTTTAACAAGACCTACCATTTTAATGTTCCGGCCCATACTGATTTATCGGGACGCGGTTTCTACAATACTGTAGTTTCGGGTAAATTCCGTATTCTCACCGATTATGTCCATCGATTTTATATCTCGGGAAGTGCGGGTGCCAAAATCCCATTGTCACTCAACTCAAAAGTGAAGGATGGTATTACCCTGCCTGTCGATCTTCAACCCTCGACCAATGCATTTGGAAGTGTGTTGCAACTGTTTTTTGTGAAAGAAAACTCGGAATCAGGGATGAGGTATTTCCTGATAAGCAGGTTTGAATACAATTTGCCCAATCGAAATGATTATCAATTGGGTAAGGCGTTCATGACTTCTTTATTTGTTTCAAAGCACTTCCCGGATCATTGGTTGCCCGGAGATTGGACCGCCATCATCCAGCTCAGGAATGAAACCAGGACGAAAAACAGGCGGGAGGGAGACATGGAAGTTTCCACCGGAGGATCTGTATTCCTGTTGTCGCCCCAGGTTAATTATTCAATTCAGGAGAAATGGAATGTGTCTTTTATTTTTGATATCCCGGCATATCAGTATTTGAACGGTACACAACTGGCTTACAATTATGCCTTTACGATCAACCTTTCCAGGGATATAAGTTTCTATTAAGGTTTGGAGTCATGCTGAATTTAGTTCAGCATCAAAAGCGCAGATAAGAAAAGATCCTGAAATAAATTGCTAATGGCATCATTTAAAAGTATCGTCATGCTGAACTTGTTTCAGCATCTCCTGATACCTGAGAACGAGATCCTGAACTCCCGAGTTCTCGGGACACGGTGAATTCAGGATGACAAAATAGCCTATTTAGTTGATTTCTTCAGTGAGTTTAAAATCTGGATCACTTCCGGGATCAACTCTGATTTGCTGAGATCCTGGTTCTGAATAATATCTTCCAGCGCAGTTTCCTTTTTGGTGGCATCTTTTTCATTCATGGCCGCCCTGGTATAAAGGGCTACTGCAATGTCATAATCTTCGTAGGATATACTTATGGGCTTGATCCAGCCGCTTTCAACCCATGATCCTTCGGCCCGCTTTCCTTTAACTTCAATCCATTCACCTTCGGACTGCATAACGGCAACCACATCCATCTTGCTGTATTTCTTGTCGGTTTTATTCAGCAGGTCGGGCCGGGAATAGATCTCTGCATCACTTACCAGGACTGCAGCCTCTGCGTTTACTACGACCAGGTTCGATTGCGTCCAGCCTTCCTTATCATCCATCAGCCGCACTTTAATGTATTCGGTGTTGTTTGCTGAATCCATTGCAGTTATCCCGAGCGATGTAAGTTTTTCGCCCATTTTAATGGATGTCAGCCACTTACCATTTTTATTGGGGGCATCCCGGAGTCCAAGGTTTCCCCAGTAGATGGAAACTGCAGGAGCTTCTTCAACAGCGACTACCTCCTCTGTTCCTGCAGCCCCTGTTCCTTCATCGCCAGCAGGTTTATTAGCCCCGGATTTACAAGAATAAAACGTAATTAAGGAAAATACGATTAGCAGTGAAAACAAGCTTTTCATTATATATAAGTTAAAATTTAAACGAAATTACAATTTTTATTTACCAATCCTAAATACTTCCCCTGCACTCACTGTCCACACGCACGGATCACTGATCACCGATCACCCTCTTTAGCCCGCCCCATTCAACCAGGGTGGTTCCTTTCCTGATCTGTTTTTCACCCAGGTCGGGTTTCGTGATCTCCACCGGCTGATCCAGTGGTTTATAATCCATCAGTACCCGGATAATTGTTTCAGGTTGCGGATCAAGGTCAAGGGGAGCAATCTTATCGATGATTTGCCGGTCATAAAAGGAGATAAGATAGTATGGAGCATCCTTAAACTCTATCATCCAGGCATTTTTGAAATCTTTAATCTCATGATCTATAAGCCCCATCTGAAACAGCTTATCATCGAAAAATCCCGGAACATCTTCCCGGGCAATAACAAATCCCGTATTCAGCCTGGGAATGATCCCTGCGAATCCTTCCCAGAAAAGATATTCATATTTTTTCCCTGACCCGGAGAGCAACAGGGCCCCGGAAACCGATCCCTTGACATTCCAACCGGATCTGATCTCAGGTATTGAGCTTGCCACTTCCACCTTATTATCCAGATTGATAGTATAATTCTCACCGCTGTCATCATAGAGGTATATGATCGGTTCAGCCAGCATTGGTGTAAGGTAATCGGTACTGATAAACCGGATGTATCTCCCAAAAGGATCCTTCCAGTAAAACATCGGAACAGTCTGTACAAATTCCATATAAGACGACGGCGCCTCAATATCAGCATATTGAAAAATGTCACCTGCTGCTTTAACCCTTTCGTATTCAAGCTGAATGATGGGATGCACGGTCTCCATGTTTCCCCACAGGGTATCTCCATAATTGTTGGTTCCCAGGACATGAAGGTCTACTTTAAAAAGCTCATCCTTCGTGTACCACAGGGCGTAGTCGAGCGCACCACCACTTTCATTGATATAACCATAATCTGAAAAACAGGCATAGTTGTCAAGTTCTATTTTCTGATCTAACGGAATAGTACCGGTAAAGGTGGGTACAAGGCTGTAAATTAACACAGTTTCATCTGCTGTAAATGCAAAAAGCCCCCCTGCTTTGGTCTTAAAAAAGGAGTGCCTATCTTCAATGTCCTTACGTTTTTCAATATATACTTTCCCGACGTATTCATCCTCGAATGCCACCTCCAGCTGCTGTTTCAGTTTTTCCGGTTCGTTTACGCGGTAGGAAGAATTTTCTTCTGACCGGTCGATCAATATTTCATCCATGAATTTGACCTGGAAATATTCCGGGACATCGAGGAGGTATTCGGGGATATAAATCCCTTCGGCAGCGACCTGATAATCTATAACCACCTCCTTGCATCCATCAAACAGTTCAGAAGAAATCAAGGGATCGGAAAGGCTTTTCTCATATATTTCACTTTCTATATGGTGATTATCATACGTTGATAAACTTTCCGGGAGAATAATTACCTGGTCCTGAAATTTAATATATCGTGAAATAGAATAATCTGAACCGCCTTTATACCATGAAACATTTTCCTCGCGGTATAAGATGCCTGCCTGGTATGTTTCACTCATAACTGTTCCAACTTTCCAGAGTGCCGTTTGATAGGAGTAATCTTCCCAATCGGAAGTGCCATCGAAAAAAGCTACCTGTTTAACGGACTTGAACGGTATCCAGTCCAGGAGCAGTGGCGGTCCTTCTGATTCGGGGATTTTTACCTCCAATGGCAGAAAATAACTTCCTCCTTCAATGGATTCCTGGTTTAGGTAACCTTCGGCTTTCGGATCATTGGTAGCAATCCGGATATATCTCTCCTGGCAGTAAATTACATAATCATGTCCGTTTTCAGAGAACGTGAAAGGATACATGGCCAGGTGATCAGATACTATTTTACTGAGGGTGTTTTTATCCAGGTCAATCTCCCATATACAGGCTGCACCTCCAGAGTTATCGAAAAAGACCTTCCTGCTGTCTTTACTCCAGGTAATGTCACCGATCGACCAGTTTCCATTAAAATCAGGATCATCCCACAGTTTCTCTTTTTGACCAGTTTCCAGGTTTTTCAGATAGATAGTATTATTAAACCAGAAAACCTGGTATTTTCTGTCGGGTGATATTATGGCATTGACCATATCTACCTGTTCAAACGGATAGGTTTCAGTTTTCACCAGGTTAAATGAGTCGAGTGAAAAATAATAAGCCTTATCATCTTCAGTATAGAAGTAAACTTTGTCATCCATCTGACGGAAATTATCCAGTGGCGACCAGTGAAATTGAAGTTCACTCGCAATGTAATACGAGTTATTTTCTTCCTGGTTGAGTGTTTTTGCTTCCAGCGAAAATCCATTTTCCCAGTCACCTTGAGCGAACACCAGGAGATCTTTCCCATTATATTCGTATTTCCTGGCAAAGCGGATATCTGTCCAGCCTTCATATACCTGTTTGATAAGCCAGGGATCTTCTTTTTGCTCCAGTTTACGGGGAACTGCATCGGCATAATTTTCCCTGCTTTCATGCAGGAATGTAATGGTTTGTTTGTTTCCTTTTTCTGATGTGCATGTGCACAATAACAGGATGAAGAAGGGTGCAAACAGAAAACTCTTGATCCAATAGATTTTTTTATTCATTTTATTGAAAATTGGTATGGTTTATTCTTTTATTAAAAATCATGTTTGGCCACCATTACACTCATGTAATAGGTGTAGGTTGATCCTTCTTTTTTGGCCATGCCTATCCCTATATCAGTACAATTGCTCCAGAAATCATCAATGCCCAGGAGGTGATTGCGATGTCCCGGAGGATCTATTCCCTCATCAAAGATAAGGTCAATTATGGCTTTTCTCCCTGTGGGTTGACCTGCCTGTATGGATTCGAAATAGTTGCTGGTTACATCTTCAAACCAGTCTTTAGGGATCTTGTAGCCGGCATGAAAAATGTGGTAATTCATGCCATATCCATCGGGATCGGTATGACCGAAATAATTTCTTGTGGCCATATCCAGGGCTTTTTTTTCTGCAGCACTGGCAAGATTTTTGTCCCATTCCAATTCCGGTTTTGCTTCAACGTAACTCAGATCGACACCGGTTTCATTACTAAAGGCATCAGGGTTCTGTCTGACCTCATTCAGGAATTGATAAGCTGCCCGGGCTTCATCTTTCAGTAGTTCCTGCGCCCCGGCCGGAAGGCAGATTGTTGCAACAAAGAACAGGATTACTACTTGAATTATATTTTTCATGAGAGAATTATTTATGAAACAATTTACAGAAAAATCATTTGAGGGATGCCCCAGGGGATTATAATTTAGTTTTAAATAGTTGGGATGAAACTGAATCTTAAGTTCCGTGTTCCGTGTTCCAACACTCAAATCCCACACTTCGGTTCGCCGATCACCGATCCACGATTCACGCCTCTTCAATCACTTTAAATCCCATCAGTGCAGCGATATTGTATACAGGTTTTTTAAGATCGCCGAAAAAGGTAACACGATGCCAGCCCCACTGGTCCCAATAGTTGAAGAGTTTATTGATGTCTCCCTTTACTTCAACGGCCAACTTGGTGCGGCAGGCCTTATCCTCATCCACATTTTCGACAGATACGCCCTGGTGAATGATCACCTGCTTTTTACCATGATCGAACTGCATGGTTGTGGTCATCTCATTCAGCGGGAAGAGTGACCGGTTACAGGCACCCAGCCTATCTTCCGAATGGTCTCGGAGATGGTAAGGATTGGAGGGGCCATCAGGACCAAAGACTTTGGTTGTTGCAACACAATGAGCGTAGATAATCTGGTTTTTAGAGGTATCAATCACCGGATCAGATATAAATCCGGGCCTGCCAGCGAGGTAAGTCATGATCAGCTTGGTCATCGTAGAGCGTTGATCCGCTTCACAAGCGCCAACCAGTCCCATGTTATCCAACTGCATAAAACCAAGACAGGGGTAAGCTGCAACCAGCTTTTTACTGTAAATCCCTCCCAGGCAATTAATCGTTATGGCCTGGGCATTATATTTCTCGAGCAAGGATAACATGCACAGGTAAATCGTAGCGGATTTTATTATCTCCTCTTTGGATGGTTCAATTGTTTTTTCGGCCTCTGATATCCACTGTTCGGCTACCTTGAGTGCATCGTTGTGAGGAATCTTTTCGTACAGGCTGTTGATCTCTTCAAAATTTACATCGATAACCTTTGTACCATACAAGTCAGTAATTCTTGAATCGGCATTTCCACCAACGACCAGGATCTTGGATGATTTTAACTTCTTGAGACAAACGATGGCATTAACTGCATCCACAATGTCCCGGGGATCAGAAGACGAGATTCCAAGTACAGGATAACCGGCTCTTTTTATTGCTGCAAAACTGGTGAGGAATTCACCGGAACCTGCAAACAGGTTATCTGCAATAATTGTTGGTTTCCCTGTGGAGGCAATGGTTTCGGTCAGATTGCCCCAGAGACATCCTGCCAGGTAGACCACATAACCGTCCACCTCATCATCCATGGCCAGGATCTTTGTTGCCTCTTCCTCTGTTCCAATCATTGTTTTACTCGTGAGGAATTGAACACCGGGACAACCTGCCAGGAGCCTGTCGTGTACCTCATTAATGTGGCCTTCGAAGTCATAATGGATATTTGGCCAATTCGGTAACTCAGGGTCGGGATATGCATAAATGATCCGGATAATGGCTTTTTCACCGGGAAGTTCAGGCCCTTTGCCGATTCCGGTAAAAGATCCGGCAGCAAAGGCCGGGAACAGCATGGTGCCCGCGGTACATGTTGAACAGGTACCTATGAAATGACGGCGCGTAAATGGAATAAGATTTTCGTTTGATGGATCCATAGCGATATGATTTGGTGATTGAAGATAACACCTACAATTTACAAAATATACCACCAAAAATAACCGGGAGTTCTAGAAATATGCCATTTGGATTTTAAGCCTCAACTCAGGTTTGATCAGATCGAATTTCGCATCATTATATTTTGGGGGACCCATTCTCGCAGGGGCGTCATTTGAAGCACCGAATCCCTCTTTGGGGATGCCGATCCAGTTGGAATCCATAATAAAATTGTTATTCTCATCATGCAAAATACCGATGGCATACTCGCCATAGGGGATTGAATCAAATACAGCTGTTACCGTAATTCCCGGAATGTCAGCAATGATATTTGCCACTGCCTTCTCGTGGTTACCCGGGAAGCCATCCTTTTGGTCGTAAAGAGAGACCTTTACATCGCCTTTATCATTTCTGATATTTGTGATCTCAACATAAATGGAACCGGTTTTCTCTACCTGTGGAAATAAATTAACCTGCAGGAAGGCTACATACAGCATGAAACAGATTCTGATCAGAAATGAATCCATGAATTGTAAGATCATTAAAAGATTAAATTTAGTAAATTGGCTCAAATTTCGTGCCTGTATGGTTCTTCCATGAAATTGATAATGAACAGGATTTTTTACTTATTCATCTTTGCCCTTATTCTTTACTGCTGTACCCCGGTTGTCAGGGAATACAAGCAACTCAAATCGCAGGAAAAGAGGATGCCCTTTGCAACCGGAACGTTTCCGGTATATTCGGGTGACAGCCTGAGAAATATCCTGTTCCCCGTTGGCGGTATCGGAACCGGTGATATCCTGGTTGGGGGAAGGGGAGAGATCAGGGAGCTGGAGATTTTCGGAAAGGCCGACCTGGATGAATTGCCTCCCTACATGACTTTTTTCTCGTTATGGATGAAGACAAGGCAGACGGAAGAAGGCATCCCGGTTGAAAATCCTCCGCTGGTAAAGATACTTGAAGGGTGTTTGCCTGATGATCATCCCAATCCATTTGGTGTTCCCCGGCAGCAACTGGCAGGAATGCCCAGATTCGAACAGGCCCGGTTTACAGGTAAGTATCCTTTTGCCGAAATCCAGCTTAATGACAAACTGGTTCCGTTAAGCATCCACCTCGAAGTATTCAATCCACTGATTCCCCTGGATCCTGATAACAGCAGTCTCCCTGCATCGGTTTTTATCTGGCACATTACCAATCCTGGTGATGAAGAGGTTGACCTGTCTGTTCTCTTCTCCATGTCGAATCCCTTTCAGCCTGCCAATGATCCATATTCGGGCAGGACTACAAGTGGTTCTGTTCAAAGTCTTGATTCAGAAGGATATACCGGTTTTATTTTTTATTCCCCACAAAATGCTCCTGCGTCAAAAAATGGTAACTTAACGGTCGCTTCATTACCGGAGGCTCAAACCCAGTTATATGGATATCGTGGTAATTGGTGGGACAATGCCCACCGGTTCCTGGATGATTTTAAAGATGATGGAGAGCTGCAGGCTCAAGCCGAACCCGGCACAAAAACCTTTTCAGGACGGGATGTTTCCTGCATCTGGGTCAAGCAGACATTGAAACCCGGGGATTCGGTCAAATTACCTTTCATTATTTCCTGGTATTTGCCGGAAAGGATAACAGAAAGCAGTATGGCCTTCGGGAACAGTGAAGCTGAAAAACTGAGCGTAAAAAATTATTATTCATCACTTTTTGACGGTTCATCTGAAGTAGCAGATTTGGTATTCTCAGAGTATGAATATCTGTACAAAACAACCAGCAAGTACAGAGATATTTTATTTAGATCTGAAATACCGGCTTATGTGCTGGATGCCCTGGCCTCAAATACCGCCGGCTTAAAGACCAATCTTATCATGCAGGACCACCTTGGACGAGTCCATGGTTTTGAAGGTTTGGGTAATGATTTCGGATGCTGTCCCGGAAATTGCACACATGTCTGGAATTATGCTCAATCGATGGCTTTTTTATTTCCTTCCCTGGAGCAAAAGGTACGCGAAGTTTCATTTCTCCACGATACACATGAGAATGGATACCAGTGTT
>CAYZEZ010000052.1:0-20712 GCA_964477295.1 uncultured Bacteroides sp.
AGGAAAGAGATTGAGAATATTTTTGATATTATGATACATGTTGAGCCTTTCGGTAATGTTGACCATGAGGAGAAATACGGCGTAGAACAATCGGATATCACTGACCAGTAAAGACAAAATTCAGCGAAATGCCACGCAGATACCTTAACTCTCAAAACACAAATTAATGGTTCACTCTCCGGTATCTATACCGGGCCCATACCGGAAAAAACAGGGTTAGTGGCCATATCTGCGAACCAGCCAGGTAACGGACAATTTTCATAGGGCTGAAATCCGATGATATTCTATAACATCATCGGATACAAACCAATTTTTTATTTTCAGGCGTTTATTCAATGCCTGCAGTCCTGTAACCTTCAATAAATGACTCACGGAAAACAACAGGTCACTGAAACACTATTTATCAGGAACATGGTTTCTGATTGCTGTTTGATATTATTGAAAGAACGGCTCGATGGAATTGGATTGCAGGTCAATAATATTAGTCTTGGTTCTGTATCTGTGAGCTATGATAAAACAAAGATATCCTTCAATAATATCAGGTCTGTTATTCAATCTATCGGCCTTGATATTGTCGAGAGCAGAAATCAGCAACTGGTGGAACAAATTAAAATAACAATCATTGAGCTTATACATTATATGAATAATGTGGATTCGATTGCCAGGAAAGCAGATTATCTTGTAGAAAAATTGGGGTACAGTTACCCTTATTTGTCCAGGTTGTTTTCTTCATCAGAACCAATTACACTTGAAAAATATACCATATTGCAAAAAATCGAGAGAATTAAAGAACTTATCCTGGCCGGAGAACTTACCCTTAGCGAAATTGCCTATATGATGGATTATTCCAGTGTTCAGTATCTGTCAAATCAATTCAAGAAAATTACAGGTATCTCGGTTTCAGAATTTAAAAATTCGCCTGGATCACACAAGAAATCTATTGACAAATTAGTTTAACACTACAAATTGCCGGCAATTAATTTTTAGTAATTAAAGCGTGGTTGACTCAAAAGGAATAATTTTGTCATCCTGTTGCTTTTGCCATCTGATTATTCTAAACGGAATAACTTAATTAACCTAAGTTGCTGGTTACTAGATGTCTGAATAACAGCCACTTATGATTTAGTCAATTACACCTATTTTAAAACTGTAAAACAACTAAGTCATTGAATATTAATGTTATAACTAGTAACCAGTACCCAGTATCTGGCAACTTGAATTGATTAAAAAAAATAGATTAATCGTCCTTTCAGATTTCTTATATCTTCATTTATTTGATACAAAATATTATAACATTTTGACAGAAAATTGTAACAGTTATTTTGCTCCTATTTTAAATCTTTGTACCATAGATAAAACTATTTACGATAAAACGTAATTGTATGAGTTCAATCCTTCCTGGCAGGATTGAACAATGTAAAATTTAAATCAATGAAAATTAATAAGAACATTGCCATTAGTGATTCCGGATTTGTTTTCGATCCTTCTTCCGGAGAATCTTTTTCACTAAATCCAATCGGTTTGGAAATTCTCGGATTTCTTAAAGAGGAGAAAGACCTGAGTGAAATTTCAGGGATCATGACCAACAATTATGAAATCGATGCCGACAGCTTCGAAAAATATTTCTACGATTTCATTGGTATGCTTAAACAATTCGGTTTAGTTGAAAAAAATGAAAAAAATTGATGTCAGCATAGCCGTAACAGGCCTTAATAACACGGATAATCCTGGGCCGGGAGTGCCAGTAATCCGTGCAATCCGGGATTCAGCAGCCTATAATCCCAGAATCATCGGGCTCGCTTATGAAAGCCTTGAACCCGGAATTTATATGTACAATGTTGTTGACAAGACTTACCAGGTGCCTTACCCATCTGAAGGAACTGATGTGCTGATTGACAGGATCAAGGAAATACACAGCAAGGACCCCATTGACCTCCTGATACCTAACTTTGATGCTGAACTTTATGCATTCATGAAGGCAGAAAAGGAACTGGCATCTGTTAATATTAAAACCTTCCTGCCAACCCTTGAACAATTTGAAGATCGCCACAAATCCAACCTCCCGGAATTCGGTAAAAAATATGATGTGCTTGTTCCTGAAAGTAAACCCCTGACCAGCCAGTATGATATTGAAAAAATAAAGGACGACTTTGAATACCCGGTCATGGTTAAAGGTAAATTTTATGATGCCTACCTGGCATATAATCCGGAACAGGTAAGGATGCATTATAATAAAATCACTGCAAAATGGGGACTACCCGTTATCATACAAGAATTTATCCGTGGCACCGAAGTTAATGTGGTTGCCCTGGGAGACGGAAAAGGAAACACCATCGGGGCAGTTCCAATGCGTAAGCAATACATAACAGACAAGGGCAAGGCATGGGCCGGGATTACTCTTGATAACAAGAATATGCTCGAGTTAACAAAAAAGATTATTCATTCCATGAAATGGAGGGGAGGCATGGAGCTCGAACTGATCAAGACCAACAAGGATGAATTATATGTTATTGAGATAAATCCAAGGATTCCGGCCTGGGTTTACCTGGCTGTAGGAGCCGGTCAGAACATACCCGAAGCTATGGTTAAGCTGGCCCTGAACATTCCGGTTGAACCCTTTGATTCATACGAAGTGGGTAAAATGTTTATCAGGTATTCATACGACCTGATCATCAATCTGAGTGAATTTGAAAAATTATCAACATTAGGTGAATTATAAAATATTATATTATGGATAAGAAACCATTTGAAAGGCCTTTAATAAAAAAATTAAATGCAGGAATGCCCAGTAAATTTGGCATGCCAACCCATGTTACACCCATAACCCATATTGATGATCTGCCAGTTGAGGAACTCATTTACAAATATGGATCACCGCTGTTTGTTATTTCAGAAAAAACCATGCGTGAAACAATAGCAGATGCCAAGCGGGCCTTTTCAACCCGTTACCCCAAAGTACAATTCGCCTGGTCGTATAAAACGAATTACCTGGATGCAGTCTGCCGGATTTTTCACCAGGAAGGTTCATGGGCAGAGGTGGTCTCCCGGTTCGAATATGATAAAGCAATTCAAAACGGCGTCAAGGGAAGCCAGATCATATTCAACGGACCCGATAAAACAGATGATGATTTGTTAACCGCTGTTCAGAATGACTCGCTGATCCATATCGATCATTTTGATGAGATGTATTCTATTATACAAATCGCCAAATCCCATGATATAAAACCTAAAGTCGCCATCCGGGTAAATATGGATACGGGTGTTTATCCAATGTGGGACCGTTTTGGTTTCAATTATGAAAATGGTGATGCATGGGATGCCATTAATCGAATTATGATCAGCGAACACATCGACCTGGTTGGCCTGCATACACATATCGGGACCTATATGTTCACGTCAAGTGCTTATAAAGTCGCCATTTCCAAACTGGCAGATCTTGCTTCAAACCTTGAACGGAAGTATAACATCAACCTTAAATATCTTGATATCGGTGGTGGTTTTGCATCGAAAAATACCCTTAAGGGAGCCTATATGCCAGGGACAGATACGGTACCTTCTTTTGACGAATATGCAGAAGCAATCACCTCCGGATTGGTGAGCTCCGGTTTAAATCCTGATAAATTACCGGTACTGATCCTTGAAACAGGCCGCGCACTGATTGATGATGCAGGCTATTTGCTGGGAACTGTTATTGCAAATAAAAGATTATCGGACGGTAGAAGGACAACCATTGTTGACGCCGGTGTAAACCTGTTGTTCACATCATTCTGGTATGAACACGATATCCGTCCTGCAAAACAGACTTCGGAAAGCCTGGAAGAATCTGCTATCCATGGACCGCTTTGTATGAATATTGATGTTCTGAGAGAAGCCATTCTGTTCCCCTTATTGAAAAAAGGGGACCACTTTGTTATAAAAAGAGTGGGGGCATATAATATGACCCAGTGGATGCAATTTATTACACTGCGTCCGAATGTAGTACTGATTGACAGGGACAATAAAGTCCATGTTATTAAAAATGCTGAAAAACTTGAAGACATACTTTCCACAGAAAAAGTTCCGGATCATTTAAAGTAAACCATACGTATGGTAAAAAAGGCAGATATATCACAGTTTCTAAAAGGCATATTGAATAGTTATTCCCAGGTATTCTTTTCAGACAACAGGATCTTCTCTGTAATATTGCTGGTTGTTACATTCGTTGACTTGTATGCCGGGTTGTTCGGATTGATTTCCGTGTTATGCACAAACCTGGCCGGTTATCTGCTGGGGCTCGACCGCAGAATTATAATCAGGGGATTGTATGGATTCAACAGTCTGCTCGTCGGACTGGGATTAAGTGTATACTACAGCCCGGATATTTTACTGCTGGTAATTGTGATTTTTAGTTCCTTGCTTACCCTGCTTATTTCTGTCTCGATGCAAGGTGTTATAGGTAAATATGCTTTGCCCTATCTAAGTATTCCATTTCTTATCAGTATATGGATCGCCACCCTGGCCACAAGGGAATTTACAGCCCTGGGAATCAGTGAACGGGGAATATACACATTCAATGATCTTTATATGATTGGCGGAGATTCTTTTGTCCGTATATATGAATGGTGGAATGACCTGCAGATATTCCGTTCCCTTCGGATCTACCTGATTTCACTTGGGGCAATTTTCTTTCAGTACAATCTCCTGTCTGGCATTATCATCGCCATCGGGTTGATTAATTTTTCACGTATTTCCTTTACTTTGTCACTGGTAGGTTTTTATGCCGCCTATATTTTTTATGACCTGGTCGGTGCTGATATTTCTGAACTGAACTACAGCTATATCGGATTTAACTATATCCTTACCTCTGTTGCCCTTGGTGGATTTTTTATAATACCCTCTGTCAGGTCCCATATCTGGGTATTAATTCTTATTCCCCTGGTAGCCCTGGTAACCATAAGTTCATCTTCCATTTTTACAGTATTTATGTTGCCTGTTTATTCTCTTCCGTTTAATATCATCGTGCTTTTGTTTCTCTATGTCCTGAAATTCAGAATAAAACCATCCCAAAAATTATCTGAGGTTTTCATTCAACAAAATTCCCCGGAAAAAAATCTCTATTCTTTTCATAATGACCGTATCCGGTTCAGGCATAATTTGTGGCCGGTTAAATTGCCATTTTATGGTGAATGGACCGTTTCACAGGGTCACGACGGAGAGCATACACATAAAGAAGCCTGGAAACATGCATGGGATTTTATCATTACAGATGGCAGGGATAAACAATTTTCAGGCAGTGGCGACTTGCTTACCGATTATTATTGTTATGATAAAAATATCACTGCTCCGTCGGATGGTACTATAGAACATATAGTCGATAATATTTCTGATAATACAATTGGAGAAGTAAATATCAAAGAAAATTGGGGCAATACAGTTATTATTAAAATCTCTGATCAATTGTATGCTTCATTGAGTCATTTGAAACCCGGTACTATCAAGGTAAAGGCCGGGGAACAGGTTAAAGAGGGTGAAATAATCGCCAGGTGCGGTAATTCAGGACGTTCACCATATCCACACCTTCATTTTCAGCTACAGGCAACTCCATACATTGGATCACCAACTCTGCAATACCCATTCAGTTACTATATCCTGAAAAAATCAGATGAGTTTGGTTTGTGCCAGTTCGAGATCCCGGACAAAAACAACAAGGTATCAAATATCGAAACCAACGAATTGATGAATAATGCCTTTAACCTGGTGCCTGGAAAAATATTGCGCCTTGAAACTACCGCGAATGATGAAAAAACTTTTAACAAATGGGAAATCAATACGGATGAATACAACAATACCTTTATTGAGTGCCGTGGATCAGGATCAAAAATATTTTTTACTAACGATGGCAATTTGCTATGGTTCAAACATTTTGAAGGAAAGCGAAATACCCTGCTGTATTATTTCTTTATCGCAGCCTTTAAAATACAGCTGGGTTACTATCAGGATCTTACCTTAACCGACCAATTTCCTGTAAAGCGTCTTGTTCGAGGGGAGCTTCTCGGTGTCCAGGCTGTGCGCGCACCCTTCCGTCTGTTCCTTTTATCTACTTATAAAGTCAAATATGAATACATCGACAATGAAATATCTCCGTCAAGCATTATCCTTAAATCTTCGGCAATTAATTCGGTTTTTGGTAAAATAACAAGAAATATTTCAGTCTCCATCGAAATCAATGAACAGGGGATTCATCAGTTTGAGGTGAATACAGGTAAAAAATCATTTGTAACAACATGTTCCGCATTATAAATAGCATATTTATTCTCCTTCTGTTTTCCTGCGTTCTTCCAGCCCAGGATGTGCCGGATTTCAGGCAGGTGGATATTGAAACATACAGGTTTTATGAAGCAGGGCAATGGGACAGCCTTATTGAGTTGGGTGAAACGGCCCTGGATAATGGTATTGATTACTACTATCTCAGGATGCGGCTTGGAATTGCCAGGTATGAAAAAAGAAACTATTTAAAATCTTCCCGGCATTTCTTACAAGCACTTGAATTTAACCATGGAGATCCTGTTGCACTGGAGTATCTCTATTATGCATACCTTTTTTCCGGTAAACCTGACCAGGCAAATTTTATAGTTAAACAATTCCCGGAAGCATTGAAACAAAAAACCGGAATCAGACCTAAGCCGGTTGACAGGGTGGATGCCAGTTTTTTCTATAGCAGGTCGGCAACTGATGATATTGTAAATAATAGCGATGATTATTTTCCAACTGACATTTCTCCTGGTTATCAGGTTGTCACAAAATATTTCAGCAATTTCAATTTTTTCCTTAAGCATAATATCGGATCCAGGTTCAGCCTTAATCATGCCTATACCCACCTGTATAAAGTGAATTTCAATTATCTCAACAATGGAACCTATATCATTAAAAATCCCGATATAGTAGTAAAACAACATCAGTATTATTTATCTTTTAACACAACGTTTTCAGGAGGATGGAACCTCGCACCGGTTTTTCATATTGTTCATGCCAGGTATCCTTTACTTACCTCAATAACCCAGGGCGGGCCGGGAAGACCACCTTCAACACAATATACCGGTCAAATTGAAACGAGCCTGATTGCAGGCGTTATGGTTTCAAAATCTCTCGGATGCCTTGATGTCAGGTTATATGGCCACGGATCAAATCTCAATAATAAAAATCAACTTCAGGGTGCAATGGGAATTACCTGTTATCCTCTTGGTAATCTCGACCTGTATTTTGGAGGTGATTTTCTTGTCCTGTCAAACAAAGGAGCCGGCGCTTCCGCAGTTAGCCCAATTGGCAGCGGGACGGTCGGGTTTTCAATTGCCCGAAAAATCTGGTTTGAACTTTCCGCTACTATTGGAGAAATGCAAAATTATACAGAAGGAAATGGTTACCTGGTTTATAACAGTACTGATATTCTCCGGCAAAAATTCAACCTGAACATTTCTGTCCCTGTAACAGACAGGGGATCTCTCGTCTATGCCGGCGCCAGGTATTCATCCTATGCCAGTTACCTGACATCATTGATTGATCCTGAATTGACAGAACTTAATGAACTAAATTATAACAACTTATCAATTTATGGAGGTGTATCATGGAAATTTTAAAAAAATCATTCGTACTTATTATTATCTGGCTGCTATTCCTGCCTGCTTTTGCACAGGATTTTGCAACAACGAAAGACGCCTTTCAAAACAGCTATATCCAGGAGGCCACAGGAGAATATAGCAAGGCCGCGAATTCTTTAAAAGAGGTTTATGATGAAAAATCGTATGAAATTAATCTACGCCTTGGCTGGCTTACATACCTGAGCGGTAATTTTACTGAATCCCTGGCCTATTACAATAATGCAATATCCCTCATGCCATATGCTATCGAATCCAGGTTTGGATTGGTTTACCCTGCATCTGCAATGGGTAACTGGAACCTTGTATTGGAACAATATGAAAAGATCCTTGAGATCTGTCCGAATTATTCTTTTGTCCTTCACCGGATTGGTTTGATTTATTACGGACGCGAAGACTACGAAACAGCATTAAAATATTTTAAAAAAGTAGCAAATCTATATCCTTTTGATTATGATGCATTAACCATGCTTGCATGGACTCATTTTAAACTGAAAAATTTCAGGGAAGCTAAAGTGCTATTCCAGAAAGCCCTTCTTCATACACCTAATGGAGATTCGGCTATAGAAGGATTGGAGTTATTGAAATAATTCTGTACCATCAAAATATAGAAAGCTATGAAACTAAAATTTTTGTTCATTTTGTTATGTGTGTTGTCCTTCCAGATCCATGCCCAGACTGCAATTAATTCAACTCCTGATAATGTATATGCAGTTTCTGTAAATGTTGCGAAGCTTGAAAAGTCAGGGTTTAAATATTATTCCATGGATGTCCCTGCAAAGCAATGCCGTATATATAACCTGAATTATTCATTATTTAAAACATTTAATCTGGTTGTTCCTGAAGGGTACGATTTATTTGATATCCAGCAGGTATCTGAACATTTGTTTAATACCGATGATCTTGTCGAGATCGCTTATATTTCATACCGGTATAACGAAACAGAAACTGGCTGGTGGTATTACACCTATGAAACAAGCATTGTTAATGAAAACGGAGATGTAATTCTCAATGTTCCCGGAGCAGGAAATACTGAAGTCTTTGACATGGGTGAATATGGAAAGAAATTATTGGTATGGATCTACGATTATTCTGTATATCCTTATATCATTCATACCAATGTTTACAATCTTCCGGAACAGTCCCAGACTACCAAATCGACATCGCTAACAAAGGATCCACAATTAATTGGAGATCCTTTCCCAAATCCTACCTCTGTAAGTTTTTCAGTCCCGTTAAATCTCTCAAATTCAGAAGGGCATCTGAACATACATAATATGCAAGGAGGTCTGGTTAAAAAAATTAATATTACCGGCAATGAAAATAATATTAATCTTCCGACAGAAGGTCTCATACCCGGTACTTATTTAATTAATGTTCAAACTCCGACTGAAATTTCTGCAGCAAAAAAGATAGTTATTAATTAATTTAAGTTGCCAGTTACGAGTTACTGGTTGCCAGGTGTCTGAATAACAGTCATATATGAATTAGTAAATGATACAAATTTAATTACTATTTTAATTTATGTTATTGACTATTAATACTTTATCCAGTAACTAGTACCCGGTACCTGGCACTTTGAGTTAATTAATCTGTAATCAGTAAAATATGCATCCGGGTGTCGTTTTTAAATAAGCCTGGTCATGTGTTTTTACCCTCATGGCGTGGCAAATAAATTCTTTGTTCCTCCGTTTATTTAACAAAATACACTAAATTTGTTTTTCTAATCTCAAATTAATCAGCTACTTATGGATAATGATAATAATTCATTGCCTGAATACACCCGGAACAAAATAGATCAGCCGAAAAAAAGAAAGCCGGTTTTGCTGATAATTATTGTAATAATTATGGCAGGAGCTCTGGGTTTTCTCTACTATACTTACTCTGATCTGCAGAAACAATCAACTATTGAAAAAGCTGAGCTGGAAAGACAAAGAGAGCAGCTTGAGAATGAATTGCTCGGCATTTATGACCAATATGATTCCCTGAAATCTGAAAATGATACGATGAATATCAAGTTGATGGCAGAGCAAACAAGGATTGAAAAATTATTGAAATTCAATGCTAACAACGTATACAAAATCAAACTGTATGAAAATGAGCTGGGAACAATCCGTGAAGTACTTCGCAGCTATATTATTCAGATCGATTCATTGAACCAGGCTAATATTGCCCTTCGAACCGAAAATATTGAGGTCAAAAAACAACTGAAGCATACAGAAAAGGAAAAAGATGCACTGAGTAATGAGAAAGATGAGCTTTCCGAACAGGTTGAAAAGGCTTCAGTGCTAAGTGCGAAAAACCTGGTAATCACACCACTAAATCAACGAAGCAGGGAAAAATTGAAAGCGGATAAAGTGGAAAAGATCCGTGTCTGTTTCACCCTGCGGGAAAATGCCATCATTCCACCCGGGACAAAAACAATTTATCTTCGTATTACCCGCCCAGATGACGTTATTCTTACTTCAGGGGTTAATCTTTTTGAATACGAGGGCGAACAAATTGTTTATTCGGAAAAGAGAGAGATTGAATTTGAAAACGTGGATGTCGATATGTGCATTTACTGGACCAATGATGGTCAACTCATTCCCGGATCTTACAGCGCAACATTATATGCTGATGGAAAGGATATCGGATCATCAACTTTTGCATTAAAATAATCAAATTCTCACACCCCATGAACATTGGAATAATTATTGGCAGAATCGGCGGTGTTGATGGAGTCGCACTTGAAACTGAGAAGTGGATTGAGGTATTGAAGAGGATGGGACATACCATCTACATTGTATCCGGTCAATATGAAGAAAGACCTATGGATCCGGACCACGAAACACTGATACCGGAAATGTCATTCTTTTCACCTGAAAGTTACTGGAGTCAGAAAAAGGCTTTCTTTTACCCTGAGACTAATCCCAAAGAACTGATTAACCATATTGATCTGTATAGCAAGGTCATTTATAAAAAATTGCTTAACTGGATCACTGATCGTAAAATTGATCTGATCATTTCTGAAAATGGATCTGCCCTTCCATCCCACCTGGAAATGGGTCTTGCCATATCAAATGCTGTTAAAAAAACCGGAATCCCAACCATTACCCATGACCACGATTTTGGTTGGGAGAGAGGTGACAGGTATGTATCCCCTCATGATGCAATAAACGAATATGTAGAAACGGTATTTCCAATGCAACTGCATAATATTCATGCCGTTATCAACACCCATGCTCAACATACTTTACGCGACCGGTTCGGCCGGGATTCAGTTAATGTTCCCAATGTAATGGATTTTGCTAAACCGTTTGGCCAGGTCACAGACAGTAACAAGGAAATGTATAAAATACTTGGTTATGAAAAGGATGATATTTTCCTCTTCCAAATAACCAGGGTGGTCAGGAGAAAAGGTATTGAAACGGCCATTGAACTGATCCATAAACTGGATAATCCGAAAATTAAATTAATCATCACCGGCAATTATGCCGATGATGCGGGTAGTAAATATTACAATGAACTTGTTGACCAGATCCACGAACTAAAGCTGGGGGAACAGGTTAGGTTCGCCTATCATTGTTTTCATAATAAAGGCCTGGTGGGACAAAATTCAGAATGCATGTATTCGTTGTCGGATGCTTATTCACAAGCATGTGCATGTACCTATTTCAGCACTTATGAAGGTTTCGGCAATGCATTTGTGGAAGCAGTACTGTCCAGGACACCAATTTTTGTAAATAATTATGAGCCTGTTTACTGGCCCGATATCGGAAGTAAAGGATTTAAAGCAGTAATGGTTGAAAACAATATACTTACTGACCAGGCTGTTAAAGACATAAATGAGGTCATTTTTAATGACAAGCTTAATAAAGAAATAGCTGATTTTAATTTCGAACTGGGTAAAAAACTATTTTCGTACGATACACTCCAGGATAAACTCGAAGAATTGATTTCAAAAGCCGATAAAGCAGTTTAAACCAATCCACGGAAATAACATAATGGCAGGAATTTATATTCATATTCCCTTTTGCCGGGATGCTTGCCATTATTGTGATTTCCATTTTACCATAAGCTATTCAAGGGCAAAAGAAATGGTTGATGCCATTTGTAAAGAGATCAGCCTGAGAAAATCCTATCTTGATCAACAGGAGCTTAATACAATTTATTTCGGTGGAGGCACACCTTCCTCTCTGCCTGTTTCAAGAATTGCTCAAATTATCGATACTGTCTATTCAAACCATCCTGTTTCTGACCAACCGGAAATAACCCTTGAAGCCAATCCGGACGACCTGGATGCCGGTTATATAAGAAACCTGAAAAAAGCAGGCGTTAACAGGTTAAGTATCGGGATTCAATCATTCTATAAAAAAGAACTTGAATGGATGAACAGAACGCACAATGTAAACCAGGCTGAAACCTGTATTGATCTTTGCCGGAATGAAGGATTTACCAACCTGAATATTGACCTGATATATGGATTGCCAGGCCAGTCAATCAAAAAATGGATCAGCAACCTGAATAAGACAATAGAACTAGGGGTAAATCATATTTCGGCATATCATCTTACCTATGAACCGGGAACTACTCTTTATTACAAGAAGGAAAAAAGAAAGCTGGAAGAATTAAAGGAGGATGTCAGTATTAAACAGTACCAGACCCTGGTAAGTCATCTGAAACAGGCAGGATTCATACATTATGAGATTTCAAATTTTGCCATGAAGGGATATTTTTCAAAACATAACCTGGGATACTGGAACCAGGGACATTATATTGGAATTGGCCCTTCTGCTCATTCATATAACGGTTTTTCGAGACAATGGAACTTTCCTCGAAACAGAAGTTATATACTTTCAATGAACGATGGCAATGATTTTTTCGAAATTGAATCCCTGAGTATCAAAGAAAAATTTCATGAATATATAATGACCTCCTTGCGGACCATGTGGGGTGCAGATCTGGAATACATTAATAAAAACTTTGGTAAAAAGCACTATTGCCACATACTTAACTCATCTAACCGGTATATTTCAACCGGTGAAATAGTCAGGGAAAATGAAAAATTAATTCTTACGGATAAGGGCAAACAAATTTCTGATTTTATTATCCAGGAAATGTTTATCTAACAGGATATCACCGATATCCGAGGATAGCGTTCGAAACCACTCTGGGTTCAGGTGGTAAGGAATAAATGTTTCGTTCATAATCCCTGTTATATGGAGAAATATTCAGAGGTTTTCCATCAACAACCAGTGTGCTGCTTCCGCCAGGATCAAAACCCATGGCATCCTGTATTCCGAATTTTATCAGTATTTCAGCCATATCATGATGTGTTGCTCCAACAGATTCCCTGATCCTTCCATTTATTGTTAATATCACAAGGTTCCCTTTTTCATCAGTTCCGGCGGCTATTTTGGGTCCGCGCATATCTGTAAAATCCAACCTTGCTGCCTGGGTCCGTATGGAATTATTGGTTTTCCATCCCTCTTTTTTCATATCTATAGTCATCGCCCCCTGTTGCAACAGCATTGGGCCCGCTTCAATAGCATGTTCAATGTCACCAAGACCGTTAATCTTTATTTCAACGGCTTTCTCGATTTTATCCAGCCGCTTTGGAAAAATATCCCTATTAAAAGCCAGGGTTAAGCCAACCGGAACTACCGGAATCTCTTCATCCTTATTACTAAAAATTACGTCTTTAACCACATTCCCGGCCAGCCTGATAAATATTCTTCCATTTCCCGGAAGGGTCTCTTTGTTTGACATAAGATCAAAATAGGCCAGATCCTTCCCTGGATCCATACAATTATAAGCATCCGGACCAAATTCAAGTGTTTGATTATCAACCCTGATCTGAATTCCACGGGAACAATTTACCCTTTGTATTGTAATTTTTCCCGATTTATTTATCAGCATGGCTGCTTTATTGAAAAGAGGCGGGGACAGGATTTTAGTATGGGTAATAATCAATCCCAAAGGAGAACCAATATAGGATTCTGGCAAACCCAGCTTGCCAACCAATTCGGGATTTAATATATAACCGCCATTCCAGGCAACCGAAGCAGTTATACCTGTTTCCTTTTTAAATTCTTCAATAAAAGTAGTGACTTTCTTAGGGGCATGCTTACTGGAAACTACTATAAACTTCCACCCTTTCTTCAAACCGCTGTCGATTTTTGCCAATGCTCCATTCCAGGGATGTCCATCAGGATATACACCACTAACAAATGAATATTCAACCGGCCCTTTAGCTGTCTCATCTCCAAGCAGGTTATGAAGGACAAATTCTACAGGAGATCCATTTGATATGGCATCTTTACGTATTTCACCCAATACATTTTCCTCTCCCATTTTATCACACAATTGCTTATACAGATCGCTTTTAAGTGCCTCAGAGAAATCTTTTGCAGTTTGAATTGGAGTAGGATAGGCCAGGGTTGTTCTTACACCGGCCGGGGCAAACTGAATATACCCACTGTCGATAGGTATACCTAATATGTTTGCAGTCATTTCATTCCTGATTTTTCCAATGTGAAACCGGTCGATATCAACGATATCAGTCATTACTGCAGCATTCCTACGGTTAGATATAATATATCCACCATCCTTCCTTATATTATTCAGCACCTTAAGTGCCCTGTCACCTAGCTGGGAAAAATGGATACCCACGCTAAGCTGATTAGTGGAAACCACCCTAAGGATATTCTTTTCATACAAAAGTTTCAGTTCATCATTTTTGCCCGATTGAATATAATTGACGATTTCTTTTCTATTCATCTGCCGAACGATCGATTTTCCCTGTGCAAATACATAGATTGGGGCAATACAAAAATCAACTTTATTCAACACCTCCCGGGTCAACTCCTCTTCGATGGATAATTTTAACCTTGACCTTACCGACTGCAGGGCAAAAAATTCAAGCTCGTGTTTTATATAATCACCCGGAAAGTAAGCAATAGGTAAGTTCTCGTGCAATTTTTGCATAAGTTTTATCCTGTCATCAATAGCCAATTGGGAACTGGTAGTCAATTGAGCAAGTGCAAGATTCCAGTCCGTGAAAAAATGCGGACTTTCGTCTACAGTCTTATTGGTTTGTGGCCTGATAATTTCTCTGAACAACAGATTAATTATCCCCGTAAGTTCCTGTATGGTAAAGTCCTGATAAGGATAATAATTTTTATTTCTATGCCGGTAAGACATGGAGTGATCGTGCCTGATCTTTGTTTCGCCGTTCATTAATCTGAATATATTATCTACCGTGTTATAGAAATCAGCTTTACTAATGGCCGACAGATTATGATTTTCCTCGTAATCCGTAATAATTTCCCTTGCAAAATCCATAGCTATTCCCCTTACGGCCTGTTGTTCTATCCTGAAATAACTCGGATCGATCAACGATTTAAGGAATAACATAAAACTTAATCTTCCATAGCCAGGTAAATAATGCCTGTTGCTGGTATCGATTAATTTAGCCTTCTCCAGGGAAGGTTCATTTATGGTCCATATAAACTTATTCACAGCTTGTTGAGTAACCTGTATAGAATCCTCATTTGGTCGTAGTTGCAGAAATAACTGAAAACAAATGTCTTTGATATTTTCATTCAGGGAAAGCAGACTGTACCGCTTCAAAACAACGTTCCGGTTATGCAACACCTCATCTACATATTTATTCGGGAAAAATATTCTGTCGATGATATCGTTTACATGCCGGCCTTTAATGTTTTTACCATCAAATTCTATTACTTTAAGTCTTTCCGACTCACTAAGATGGACACCAATGACTTCTTTGTAAACATCCATTGGTTCATACCTGCGACAGAGGATAGGTGTTCCACAAGCTGCAGCTTCAATAATGGGCAATCCTCTTCCTTCTGTTTTACTTGGTAAAAGTATAAGTGAAGCAATATTGTATAATTCCGGAATACCCGCCGGTTGGCTGAATCTTTTAATAAAGTTTTCCTGGTCGAGTTCACTGAACAGGCAGGCAAGGAATATTTTACTTCTGTAATCGGGATTAATGCTATCGATCAAACCGGCAAAGCTTCTGATAAGCTTTTCAAAATATTCATAATGCCCTGTAGCAATGGGTCCTGTAATAAGTATTGTAAGTTTAAGATTAGTATGATTGATCAACTTATCGATAAAGATTTCGTCTTCAAATATTCTTTTTACCAGCTTGAAACTTACTTCAATCCGTTTTCTGGATAAAATCCTCGTAGGTTGCAGAAAAACAACGTTCTCAGATGAAAATTTATTTAATGATTTTGTTTTATAACCTATTAATATTGGTTTTGGATTGTCTTTGTCAACCAGTCTGCTATTTATTACATCATCGACAGAATATCCAATTAAGGTATTTTTATAGCGGCTGAGTATTTTTTCAAATTGCAAATAGGCATTGATTTTTTGTCTTTTAGGAATATTCAAATATTCCTCAGTATCCAGACCGGTACCTATTTCAGTTACGTTGGCAGGATTCTGACCATTGATCCTGATAATGTGTTCAGACTGTCCTTTATTTATATTTACGTTTATCCAGCTTCGTGACTCCCATGGCAAGATCATTTCAATTATGGAAAAAAACTCACCCACATCCGAATTTTTAAAGAAAAAATCCCTCGGGCCTTTTCTCAAACCTTTTTCTTTAAGATCAACGGGGCTGTTTCCCCCTTCCCAGTAATAATCATGGTTATTATTAATAACCGGAATTCCCATGTATTCAGATAGCAGAACCAGCGCGAGACTAAAAGCGACATTCCCGGGATTTGAGCATACATTCACTACATATAATAATGATATGTCATGCTTATCGATGTAATTTCCCAATTTATCAATTATGGTAACTACCTGGTCCCATAGTTTTAATATCAGTGCGTTATACTTTTCACTGCCTCTTTCCAGTTTGGTGAAATAAAAATCCTTATAAAGATCCCATTCATCAAATCCCCTAATTTCATTTAACTCAAGTTTCCTGTTTTGTTCAGAAATAATTTTTTCAGATCCAGGGTGAAATTTTCCAGCTATATAGTGAATATTGATGCCTGGAAAATTTTTCTTAAAAATCTTAGCATATTTGGCAATTTCAACTGTAACTCCATCAACCGAATAATGGAAGGTTACAAAGGCCAATGAGCTTCTTTTAAGATCCTGTGTAAAATCTTTATAAGTCCCGCTGAAAGGTGCTATTGGAGCTGGATTATTTTCTTTAACGTGATCAATAAATAATCCCAGATCAAACCATGTTTGTATTTTTTCCTTCCTTATCTTAGCAAGTATTTCTTCGGCCGTATATCTTCTCACCATGAAAATACTATATTGTGTTGGTAATTAAATTTAAGGAATTTCAACCATATCCAGTCATGATAAATCATTTTAAACAATATTGGAAAGTGTATATCTGGTGTGCATTGATTACTATACTTAGCTGTATACCCGTTGATAATGAAGGACCTGGCTGGTTCAATTTTCAACATGCAGATAAAATATTGCATGTCCTGTTTTACGGCATATTTTCTGCACTTATCATTATGTCAATATTGCAATCCACTGGTAATCAATATATTAATATTAATACCATTATAATAGTGTTTGTATTAGTGCTTTGTTACGGATCCTTAATGGAGATCATACAACATTACCTCATAACCAGCAGGACGGGTGATCTTATTGATATTGTATTTAACCTAATTGGGTGGGTTATAGCAACTGTAGTATTATATCTGAAAACAAAACTTTTTAAAAAAAATCGTTGATATTAAAGGTTCACCTTTTGTTTACCCTCCTTAATTTCATCAATCAATTCATAAATGTTCTGATTCTGGAATAGATTTAGCAGTTGTGCTCTTGCCTGGGCATATTTGTTATGCATGGAGCAGGGTTCTTTGTTACTACAATCATCCAGCCTGATCAAACATTTATTAAAAATATCCTGTCCATCAATTATATCTACAATGTCAATCAGGTAAATTTTCTCTGCATTTCGTCCAAGACCAAATCCTCCATGGGGTCCTTTTGTGGAAGATAAAAGTTTATGTTTCGCAAGGGTTTGAAGAATTTTTCCAAGGAAAGGAGTAGGTATATTCAACTCCTTTGATATTTGTTTGATACCAATCTTCTTTTCTTCTCCGGCGTTTAAAGCCAGATAGATTACTGCTCTGATAGCATATTTCGATGTATTTGATAACATAACAGGATATTATAATAGTATAATATTAATATCCAAATTTATACAATTATTTATTTAATACCTATAAGTATTTATTTTATATGATACAATTTTGATTTTTTTGCAGATTTCAAGTTAAAAATTTTCAATCCTGCTTTCTAAATTCCTGATGTTCAGGGCGTATTTAGAGGTCGAACAAATATTTCCTGAAACGTATTAAGCAAGACTCGCTGCAAATGATGAATAAATTGAAGCTCCTCTCCGCAAGTGACGGGGAATCTTCAATCCTTTATTATTATTTTTTTTGTGTTCGCTAATCCCGCCCCGATTACTCGGGGTGAATGCGCTCGCATGATTCAATTAAACAAATACTTGTTAAGATGTTGTTAATTGATCTTAACTTTATGTAATAAAAACAGATTGACTTTCTAATTTTGTTGTTGCATATAAATATAATTTTTGTCGCAAAATAAATTAGAAAAAAGTTAATTAAAACAGGTCAACAGGTGATTAACATTTTCTATGGATTTTTATCTCATTTTTTATCAAAAATCCTTTTTATTAACAGCATGTTAATATTTGTTTAAGTATTTATGTTTCAATATAATACTTATAATTTATCTGTTTAAATCCTGTGACGTTACAGTTAATAAGAATGGTGCAATCAAAACAGCTGGTTTTTTAATAACAATATGAACAGGATAATATCATCATAAGTTTTATTTAAATATTAAATGAAGATATATTATGGAAGTTAATAATGAAGATTTAAAGAAAAAAGGATTTATTGATTTGAAGATTGAGGAGGGCATAAACCTGGTAGATGAAATTAATACGTTACGGGAAGAAAAAAATGCTGTCATTCTGGCTCATTATTATCAGGAACCGGAAATTCAAGATATTGCTGATATAATAGGAGATAGTTTACAACTATCACAACAAGCTGCCAAAACGAAAGCTGACATAATCTTATTTGCCGGAGTTCATTTTATGGCAGAAACAGCAAAGATGCTGTCACCTGAAAAGAAGGTACTTATACCAGATTTAAATGCCGGCTGTTCACTTGCTGATTCGTGTGATCCGGTAGAATTTAAAAAATTCATAGATCAGTATCCCGATCACACAGTAGTTTCTTATATAAATACAACAGCTGAAATAAAAGCCTTAACAGATATAGCATGTACTTCATCAAATGCATTTCAGATTATTGAAAGTTTACCTGAGGATGAAAAAATAATCTTTGCACCGGATAAAAATCTTGGTAATTATATAAAAAACAAAACAGGAAGGGAAATGATTATCTGGCAAGGTGCCTGTCATGTACATGAAGAATTTTCACTCGAGAGGATTGTTGAGCTTAAAAAGGATAATCCGGATGCAAAGATTATAGCTCACCCTGAATGTGAGAAACCAGTTTTATTAGTTGCTGACCATATCGGATCAACAAATTCTTTACTGAATTTTACAATAAGGGATGACAATAATAAATACATTGTTGCAACAGAATCAGGTATATTACATCAAATGCGGAAAGCAAATCCACAAAAAATATTTATACCTGCTCCCCCTAAAGATTCTACCTGTGCCTGCAGTGACTGTAATTTTATGAAGTTAATTACACTTAAGAAGTTATACAATACGTTAAAATATGAGTTGCCAGAAGTAATCGTTCCGGAGGAGATTAGTAAAAGAGCAGTAGTATCGATTAAAAGAATGCTGGAAATTTCTGAAAAACTAGGGATATGAATATTTCAGGAAAAATAGTAACTGTTTTATTATCTCTGCTATCTATCTTTTTTAACAATGCATATGGTCAGGATAATGATTTACAGGATGGTTTTGTACAATACTTTTATCCAAACGGCCAGGTATCAAGCGAGGGAATGATGGTAAAAGGAAAGCCTGAAGGATTCTGGAAGACATATTATGTAACTGGAATAATTAAATCCGAAGGAAAAAGAAAAAATCATTTACTTGACAGTATCTGGGTATTTTATAATACCAGAGGAGATACAGTACAAAAAATCAGCTATATGATTGGGAAAAAAAATGGATATTCAATTGAATATAGCTATGAAAATCTGAAAACCGGAACCGATACCGGAATCATTAAATCAAAAGAGCTTTTTTTAAATAATAAAAAAGAAGGAATCTCATATTATTATTTTCCTGATGGTAAACTTAAACGCGATGTTTCTTATGTAAATGGAAAAATGGAGGGACTATCCAGGCAGTATAATGAAGAAGGAGTGATCGTTACCCTGATCTATTATCACAGTGGTTATATGACTGATAAAGAAGAGATTAATAGAATTAATAATGAAGGACAAAAAGACGGGGTATGGAAAGAATTTTATCCCGATGGGAAAGTGAAAAAGGAGGAACAATATAAAGATGGTATATTAGATGGATTATATAAGGAATTCAATCAAAAGGGTAATCTGGTCCTTGCATTAAAATATAGCGATGGTAAACTTGAAACAGGTTCAGCAGACGAAGAAATAAATGTTGATTACCGAAATGTATACGATGAGCAGAACAGGTTAATAAAAAGCGGTGCTTTCAGAAATAATATACCCATTGGTATCCACCGGGAATATGATAATACTGGAAAAGTAATTGCATCAAAAATATACAATGATTCTGGTGGTGTTGTATCGGAAGGAATTATCGATGAAGAGGGAAAAAGGCAAGGACCATGGAAAGATTATTCAGTTTCAGGAAAAGTCAGGGCAGAAGGGATGTATTCTGACAATGAACGTACAGGTGAATGGTATTTTTATTTTAAGAACGGCAAATTGGAGCAAAAAGGAAGTTATTCAAAAGGAAGGGCCATTGGCATGTGGTTGTGGTATTATGAAAATGGAAATGTGTTAAGGGAGGAGGAATTTTTCAATGGAAAGGAAAATGGGCTCCTTAGAGAATACGATG
>CAYZEZ010000053.1:0-20332 GCA_964477295.1 uncultured Bacteroides sp.
CATAATTATTCCCTTGAATTTTGAGGTTGTCCCAATGGTGGCTGAAGTACCAACCGGTTTTTCTTCAACTGGGTGACAGTATAAAGAACTTCTGGGTACAGAAAGAATATCGCATTGCCTTCGTATCGAAAGATTCTTGTGATTTGGCCGGATCATTTCCATTCTTTGTCTGATATCCCCAGTCTACTTACCTGTTTTTTTAATAGTTATTCTCTACCTTTAGCTGCTCTATCTGAGCATATAGCCGATCAATATCCGGAGAGCTCTCCTGGGATTTACTGTTTGTTCCATTTTCAAAAATGACCGACATCCTTTCCAAAAACTCATTCTTCCATTTTGAAATAGTCACAGGATTAATCTCAAATTGATGACCTAGTTCGGCCATTGTCTTTTCATTCTTTATGGCTTCTAAGGCACCCTGGGCCTTGAATTCCGTGCTGAATTTGCGTCTCGATTATTTTGCCATAGGTTTAGTAAATCTAATCTATAATTTTAACTAAACCTCTGGTTTAGGATTCGGGGGGTATTATATTAATATGCATGTCCATCCTTTAATTCAGTTAATAAATCCCGTAACATATATTAAACGTCTCCATTAGCTGCTTCAGCTCGTGGGCAATAAACAGCATAAATTGAATCCCGGTATAAATTTTTAAATTTAAGAAAAGGGTAAACATTATTAATTCTGCCCCATGTCACTTTAAAATCTTCATCATTTTGATCTGTATTCGAAGGCTTTACAATAATATCCTCGCATGCAAAGAATAAAATCATGATTAAAAAACCTGATAAATTTCTTATAACTTCATAGTTCTTCTTCTAAAATGAATAGATTAAACTTACCAGAATATTATCACTGGCAGAAATCATCGGGGTCCATTCTTTAATACTGCATAATTCAAACTTATAGACAGCCTTTAGAGATATTCTATTTAGTATATGATAACGAATACCTAAATCAAAATAGGAGTTTAGACCTGATAGTAATGTTAATGGTTTTACAGGAGACTGATCATCCTCCTCGGTATCAACCATACGAAACCCAAGCGATAAAGCAGAAATAAGCATTCTTGATTCTAACTGGAATTTTGAGTTTAGAGTATATATTGCACAAAAATTAATACCAACTGAAAAAAGATCTGCAAATGAACGTGCATAGTCAAAGCCATCAACAGCTATATTTTGTTCATTTGAAAAAATAAACAATTCAACAGTTGGTCCGAGCCATAGATTTAAATCATTATTAAATAATTGCCTTTTCTTAAAAGGATATATAAATCCCTGATTTATTGAAAACTGTGTAATATTAATTGAAACATTATTATTCTCAATTTCATCGGAATTTCTATATTCGATCTCAAGATTATAGGCATATTTATTGTGTTGTCTAGTCCATCCTAATAAAAAATAAGGAAATGGCCCCGAATATTTTTCTTTCGAAATATATTCATCTTTAACAGAGTAACTCCCATAACCAAACTCAACTCTAATTCCTTTATCCAGAATATCTGAAAAGTAAATCGTATCTTGTCCCAACGATTTAAATGATATCAAAATCATCAAAAACAAATAATTTTTGTTTTCATGATAAACCTACTTTGGTTGCTATTATCTAATTCTACATATATACATTATTCATCCAATTTCTTAAATATTAAATACGATTTATAATTTTCTGAATGATAAACCTTGTGAAATGCTTTTTGGAAATCTTTCTCATCTGCTTGATAAATATTACAAAAAACCTGAGGGTTTCTGCCAATTACTGGAAACCAACTGCTTTGTATCTGCACCATTATCCGATGGCCTTTTTTGAAAGTGTGAAACTTATCGAAGAGACTAAATTCTATTTCCGTTATCCGATTGGGAGTTAAAGCCTCAGGATTCTCGTAACTGTTCCTGTACTTGCTTCTGAAAACATCTCCGGACAGAAGCATCTGATAATCTCCCATCAATCTACCTGCATCGGAGGGGTATACATCTATTACTTTAACCACCCAGTCAGCATCGGTACCCGTTGAGGAAACATTCAGATGTGCAATAATCGGTCCAGCTAATGTAATGTCTTCTTCCAAAGGTTTCGTTTGGTACACTAACACATCAGGTCTTCTTGATGCAAATCTCTGGTCAGCAATCATCCAGATATGCCCTTGCTGATTCTGAATTAAAGTTGACCATGGTACAGGTTTGTCAGGGTCACTTATAAATTCATCATAAGAAAAATTATTGTCCGAAGGGAGAGGCTCAAAGGCCAACATTCCTTTGCCCTCGATAAATAATGTGTCATCCTTTGACTCTAGTGGAGGCCAAAAATCAAATCTTCTCCAATTATTTTTTCCGGTCTGAAAAACATAAGCTTCTGGAAGATTAAATTCTTTTTTATCCTTTAAGTAATGCATAAAAAAAGGAAATTCTATTTCTTTCTGGTAGAACTCACCAGTATTTGACCCAAAATTAATATCTCCAAGACTTTCCCCCGAACTATACCATCCCCCATGTTTCCAAGGACCGATCACTAATGAATTAAAAATACCCGGATTACTTTGTTCAATTGTTTTATAAATTTTTAGTGGTCCTCTATAATCTTCAGCATCGAACCAACCGGCAATATTTAATACAGGTACATTAATTGTACCTAAATGTTGTATCAAATCTCTCTCTCTCCAGAAAGAATCGTAATCACTATGAGCCATATATTCATTCCACGTAGGATTTTCATAATTAAAGTATTTTCTATTTACATTTTTTATCGGTCCCAAATCCATAAAGAACTTATATCCATCGTAAGAAGTATATTCCGGCCATGAACTAGGATCTTTAGTTGGTCCACCTTTGCGAGGCCATGCATCGTGTCCTACCCATGAATATGCATACATAAGCCTGAATGCACCATTGTGATGTATATCATCACCAATCCACCAATCAGCAGGAGATGCAGCTGCCAGTATCGCCTTAACAGCAGGATGTGGTGCAATAGCAACCATTATCGCTGCCCATCCAGAATATGAACCGCCATAAATACCAACCTTATTATTATGTCCATCTAGATTATTAAGAAGCCATTCAATAGTATCAAAAGCATCAGTGCTTTCATCAATATCCATTTCTGAAGTTTTGTTTTTAATATATGGTCGCAAAACTTTAAATTCCCCCTCCGACATAAAACGCCCCCTCATATCTTGAAACACAAAAATGAATCCTTCCTTAACAAATAGTTCATTACTATGTAATTTTTCTCTATACTCCGGACCATAATTACCAACACCATACCATTCACGTTTATATAAAATAGGATATTTCTCATCTTTATCTTTTGGAACATAAACTTGGGTATATAATTTAACACCATCTCTCATTGGAACCATATATACATGTTTTGTATAGTTCTTAAGTACCAATAGGCGTAGTAAAGCATTCGAGTTCTCAGGATTCAATTCAAGTGATTTTTCAAAATTCTGAATTGCCAAATCAATATCACCCCTTTCTCCTCGCATTAAAACAGCCTCAGCATAACTATCCCAAGGATCATAATGATTTGGATAAGCAGATAGATTTAGTTGAAACAACTTTATTGCTTCATTTAATTTGTCATTGCCCGCTTTCTCCCAACCCAGATTATTGATCGTTTCTCTTTTAAAAAGATTTGAATCAGGATGACTTAATTGAAATTTGTGAAAATACTCTATTGCCTTTTCAACTCCTTGAGTATTAAGAAACTTGATAAAATCTTTTTCGTTTTTAATAACTTCTTGTCCATAAAAGGTGGAACTGAAGAATGTTACAATTATTAATGCTATTATCTTTTTCATAAATCCATTTTTATTGGTTAATAATTTATTAGAAATAATATCCCGAGATATTAATAATATAAATAGCTAATAAAATTAGAGGTATCAAAGTTCCAAATTAATGATACTACTTTTCTGATAATCTATGTATTGATAATTTTTCATACTTAATATTGCTGACACCGAATCCATTGAGCAAGAAACCTTTGATGCTATTCCTGTTATCTCGGTATATCCTTATGTATGAGAAGAAATCATGATCGCACAAAAACTCGTCAGCATAAGTCGGAATTAGCCGAATGCGACCCAATCTGAAATTTCGGGCGACAAGACTAGACTCTGATTTGTCTATTGTAATAGTCATATCAAGTTCATCATTATAATAATCTCCCAAAAATGCATTTTCGTCCGATACGGTTAATGACTTTGCCTTTTCTCCGGCAACAATACCCGATTCCGAAGTATAAACTAGGGAATCAATCATAGAATTATCACCTTCATAGAAACTTACCAAAAACTTGTTATTTTCGTCCCTGAACCGGTTGCTTCCTATTCCGATAAGCTTGCTTTTTTCATCATATCCGTATTCCCCGAAATAAAGGGACTTCCCGGTTTGACTAACTCTGTATATAAGCATTGGTTCAACAATGTAATTACCCTCATATTTTTTAATTAACGAACAATCCACCGGTATATTTATTTCCCTAATAGAATCGGTAACCGAAAAGCCTTCATGGTTTACATCTTCATTTTTCTTATCTTCAGGATAAAATAATTGCGTTACCTTTTCGGCATAACTTCTACGTTTAAAACTCTGAACATTCCCAAGCATTGCTAATCCGAAATCCCTCTCCGGATAATAAATAATAATCGATTTATACCCGAAAAAACTTCCACGGTGCCAGTAATTCACTGGACCTTCCATGGTTTTAAAAAAACCGAATGAGTAAAAATCCATCTCATCTCCGGAATTCAATGTATCGGACTGCAGCATAAGGTTAAAAACTGGATCTTCTTCCTTATATAGCTTCCTGAGATAAATGAGCCATTTCGCCATGTCTTCGGCTGTTGAATATACACCTGTATGTCCGACCGTCGCATCAAGAAAAGGGTCATTGGAATAAGTTCCGTCTCTATTCCTGCGGTATGACTTTGCCCTGTCAGGAACTAAGGTCTCAAGTGAATCCACAAACAAGGTATTATCCATTTTCAAAGGCTTGAATATTACACTGTCGGCATATTCTCTTAGGCTTACACCCGTCACCCTCTTTACGATCTCCCCCATTAAGAAGTAATTTGTGTTCGAATACTCCCATCTTTCTCCGACAGGAAAATTCAATTCCTTTTGAAGATTTAAAAGATACAGCACATCACTACCTGTTATGTAATCTTGTATATTATGTCCTGAAAGAGGTATAAGGCCCATATGATCTCTTAAGCCGCTCTTTTGATAAACCAAATCCCCAATACTGATTTTGCAATTAATACCTGACAATTCCGGTATGATCTTTCTTACATCATCATCAAGAGATACCCTCCCTTCAAAAATCAATGTGGCCAGACAATAACCGGTAAATTGCTTTGACATGGAAGCAATATAAAAACCTGTTTTAGGAGTGATCGGTGAATTCATTTCAAGATCGGCATAACCGTATCCCTTGATAAAAATAACCTTACCATCCTTTACAATTGCTGCCGAACCCCCGGGAGAATATGCAGTATCCCATTCCATAAATATTTCGTTAATGAATTCCGCCTTCGGTTCCATATTATTGCCGGAAAAAAATCGCGAATTGAAATCGCCGCAGCCTGCTGCAAATGCAACAAAAGCTATAAACAACAGTCTTGAATACTTATAATAATACAAAATGGAGTTCATAATATCTTCTTTTAATAATTACATTAGAAACATAAATCCGACTGAAAAAATTTCAGCGATGGATTTATTTAGTCAAATTGAAGAATACTGTAATTCTATCTAAAGAGAAATCATTCTGCCAAATGTTCCGGTTACTATCACGGAAAGTCAAGCCTGTCTTCTATTGCGCAACTGTTTGATAAGCACAAATAAGAATCTGATGAAAAATGCGATCGAGATTACCAACAAGAAAAATATTGTAAAAAGTATCTTCAAATTATTCAGATCAAACTGGAATTGCATCTGCTGGAATTTCCACATGCTATCTTCATTAACAAGTATACCGGAAAAACGTAAAGGGAGTACAAGCAATCTGAATATATCAAATTCCACATAGCCAATTGTGCTTACCCAGGAAACAGAGTCATAAACTGAAATATTTGCCTCCTCCATAAGTAAATGCACATCGCCCCAGTAGAGCCAGTCAGTTTTAATAAGGTCACAAGCTTCATCATAACCACTATATACCTCATATGGCATTGTGCCAAGGATCAGGATATTATCTTTTGAAATTAGTTCTGAGCAGAACTTACCCAGCTTATCAATATCTCTTTCCATATATCCTTTTTCGAATTTTCTTAGCTGGTCTGATATGCCGTTTCTTATTTCTTCAGGGGCATTACCTTTTGAAAAGGGATAGTGTTTTTCTCCATTATAGTATTCCCGGTGTGGATTTTCAAATGTATTCCAGAGAATAAATAGCGCTATTAGTGATAAAATAAGAGGTACAGAATTAAGAATAGTTTTTTTCATAGTGCCGGTATTTTAAATTACAATCGGTTGTAAGACTTATAATAAAATAATTTGCAGCAGTACTAAAGGTACTGAAAGTTCAGGAGTTTAGAGGACTTCTGTTATAAACCTATTTCAGAAAATCAATTGCGTACTCCAATTGCTTATCTCTCCCGTTTTTTGCATCCTCTTCCGTTTGCTTCACCCTGATATCAGGGGGTATGCCGTTCCACTCCCAGGGAATTCCGTCATATCTTTCGATATAACCTGACGGGACAGATATCCGTTTTCCGCTTGGCAGCTTAAACTCTCCAATCGTTTCCGGTGAATTATTTGCCGATATTCCACTGCCACCACCTGTAGTATCGCCAACAGCAATAACATTTGGCAATTGTTTCAAACATTCAACGGTAATTTCCCCCGCACTATATGTCGACCCATTTATAAGAACAACTACGGGATTTTCATAGCACGGACCCTGAGGTTGTATCGGGTAAATGTCAAGTTGCTGTCCAAGCGAATAGAATTTCGGCCACACCATAGGTTCCATGATGAATCTTGAAACGACCGCTTCAACATTTTGCGGAGTTCCTCCTCTTTTCTGACGAATGTCTATTATGAGTCCTTTGGTATCTTTCAAATATTCCATAATTCCCGGGAACTCGTTTATAAGATGATTATCATGAAAGTCCGCCAGGAACACATATCCTATATTATCCGGTAATATCTGGTATTCAGCACTTGTACTCGGGGTAAGAATCGGTTCTCTGTCAAAGTATTTTCTTACTATAAAAGGATTGTAAGCATGGCGGTCTTTAAAGTGACGTGCAGGGTAAAACGGATATACTTCACCTCCACCCGGAACTTTATAATATACATGGCCGTCCTTTAATTCCGCCAATAAGTTATTTAATACGTAATAAAATTCATCTCCCCCGACCGCTTCAGCTTGTGAACGATAAACCGTATAAATCGAATCCCGGTTTATTTTTTTGAATTCAAAAAAGGGATATACATCATTGATTCTGGTCCAGGCAGCCTCGAAATCTTCTAAGTTTTGGTTTGAATCGGTCGGTTTTATTAACAGGTCTTCGCATCCGATTAATAAATAAACGAATATAATCACCAATTGGATTTTTATCAATCTCATAATTCCAATCCGTTTAAAACGTGTAATTAAATCCAACAATCATATTATCGCTTGCAGAAATAACCGGATCCCAACTGCTAATCCTGAACAATTCAAATCTATAGGCGGTATTGAGGGATAATTTACCGAATATCCTGTACCCGATTCCCAGATCAAATGAAGAGTTAGACCCCGATAAAAAGGTAAGCAACTTAACGGGCGACCGGTCGTCCTCTTCGCTGTCGACCATTCTATACCCAAATGATAATAAAGATGTATTCAGTGCGGATTTGATAAAAAGTTTATTACCGACCGGATATAATGCAACAATTTTTATCCCGGTCGAAAAAAGACCGGCAAACGATAGCGAATATTCAAAACCGTCAACCGCAATATTCTGATCATTTGCAAAAACAAACAACCCGACATCGGGGCCGATCCATAAATCCATTTCATTGCCCAAAAAAAGCGGTCTCTTAAGTGGGTAAATAAAGCCCTGGTTAATTGAGAATTGAGTAATGCTTGTGCTTACATTGAAATTATCAACCTCATCGGAATACCTGTATTCAAACTCAAGAGTGTAGCCATATTTATTATGACGGTTTCCCCAACTCAAAGAAAAAAACGGCAAATGCCCAGAATATTTTTCAGTGGAAATATATTCATCTTTAACCGAATAGCCTCCGTAACCGTAATTAATTGCAATACCCTTATTCACAGGAGCCGAATAATCGTTTAAATTTTGGCTTGATAATTCAACGGACAGAAGAATCAATAACAGCGTAATTAATATTGTTTTCATTTATAACTAAATGTGATTATGTTTGAAATAATTGTTACCCGATTATTGCCCGGCAGGCAGCAAGTCTTAGATTATTTGTTTGCTTTTCGCATAACGTAAATAACCCAGGGGGCGATGTATGTTTCACTAAGCCACTCATACGGTTCGTTTTCTCTCCCAAGGGGTTGAAGAGACTCAAGCAGCTCCAATCCGGCTTTTCCGAAACAGTCAAGGTAGTCATCATTAAACCAGATGATATCAATTACCGGCCTTTTGTCACCGACATCCTTCATGATAATCTTCACCTCATCTCCGCTTCCTGCATTCCTGTTTTCAGGAAAGTCCTTTGTTGAGAAGGAAGCCCATTCATTTAAATAAATATCCGGTGTTGAATCGAGACATATCATGATCCCATCCGGGCCCAACAGTTCCGCCAGGGATCTGAAAACGGAGATTCTCTTTTCTTTTCCGGGGATATTGTCAAAGGTAAAACCGGAAAATACCAGATCAAATTTATTATTAATTAAAGGAGAAAAATCTCCATCTTCAACAAGCAAATAATTACCGGAAGGATCGATTTTCATCGCCTGTTTTATCATTTGGCCGGAGATATCGATCCCGACACATTCAAAGCCAAGATTCTCTAGGAATCGAGTGGACCTGCCTGTTCCACACCCGAAATCAAGGGCTGTTTTCCCCTTAACATATTTCCTGATCAGGCCTGGAATATCCCTGAAAGCCAGATAATAAGTGTTTGGAAATTCGAGCCCGGCATATGATTCGGCCCTAAGCCAATTGTCATATGAATTAAATTTGTTGCTGTTTTCCGATTCCATAACACGGTTAATTAAGTATGGTTTTAATTATCTTTATTGATAATAATTACAGATAGGAACCTTTAAATAGCCTTAAATAATTAAATGGCAACAATTGCTTTCAATGTAGAATTGGTTCAGAAGTGGCTTCTAAATACCGAAGTACGCTATCTAAAAATTCAGGATAGAGCAGTGCATCACCGTGTCCGGCACCATCAATATACGAAAATGAGGCGCAGTTACCCATTATTTTTCTTAAACCGAGTATATATTTTCTGTTTTCATCCTTAGTGCCGAAGATAAACAGACACGGAATATGTGCTTTCCCAAGGGTTGCTTTGTAACGGCCCAGTCCACCTGACTTCCGAGACAAAACATTATGGCATCCATATCATTCCCGCCTCCGAATACTTCATCGTTCATAGCAGAGAAAAAATCCTTTGAAGGCAAGGGCTCCAGGTTCCTTCCACCATGTAGAATCCATGTAGGGCCGCCGAAGGCGGCCGAAACGATACGTTCAGGATAATCAGCCATAACCGCCATGGCTATATGGCTGCCCATGGAATAGCCCAGAAGATGAGTTCCGGATATTTTCAAATGGTCCAGTAATGCTATAACGTCATCAACCATTAGCCGACCGTAGGCATTAGGATCATGAGGCTTGTCGCTTTTCCCGTGACCACGCAAATCCATTGCAATCACTCTGTAATTTTAAGCCAGTGAATCCATAATTCCAAACTGCAGCCAATTAAATTCAGAATCAGCCATGGCTGTATGGAGAAGCACAACGGGCTTTCCATGTCCTTTCTCAAAATATGCGATCCGAACTCCATTTGAATCAAAAAAGTGATATTCCGGTTCGTTAGTTTTAACTGTCTGACATATCGCAACAGATTAATACACGACTAGCAGAGTAATAAGTGTATAAATGAATTTTATCCCGGAGAATGTGGTTTTTTTCATGATTTATTATCTTTTTAACGGTGGTCTAATAAGTTGATGTGAATTAAAGGGACTTGATAAAAACCATTAACAGAATTTGAAAATTAGAATTAAAAAGTAAAAAATGCACTTTAAAGTATTTAGAGTTTAAGGATAGTACTCTGATCATTCCCATTTTTGTAATTCAATAATGTTTCCTTCAGGATCGGTCATGTACAGGAAAGTAATCATACCGGCCCCTTCAACATCCAATGTAACTTTTTCACCGACATGAGTTCCGCCCCAATCTTGTATTACCTTGCTGAACATCTCAATATCGTTAACCCGAAAAGCAATATGTCCGATTCCTTCCCCGTTGATAATTACTCGGTCTCTTTGCTCGTTTTTAGAATACTGAAAGATTTCAAGCGTAGGCCCCTTTTTACCATAACCGGGTAATCTTAAATGAATTCCGTTTATTTCCGCACCGCGAATATCCGTTCCTTTCTCCAGGAGGTCACCGGATAATTTTCTTTCAGGAGGTACCGGCTCGCATCCAAATACCTGCATATAAAATTCCGCAAGTTTGCGCCAATCGGATGCAATAATATTCACATGCACGAATTTTGCATTCATAATATTATGTTCTTTAGTTTATTGGCATTTAGATCTCAAGACTGAAAGAACCAAATCATTTTGTTTTTCAACTTTCAATTATTCTTTTTAATTCTTTGCTCGCAGTTTCTGATCTTTTCAAAAGCGTTCTTGTTATCAGGATCCAATTCGATTGATTTTCTAAAATTAATTATTGCCAACTTATATTGACCGTTATTCATATATGCCTCACCAAGGCTGTCATAAACATTTGCTGAACCCGGGAATAATTCCGTGTTGCATTTAAAGACCGAAATTGCGTCCTGAATTCTGTTCTGGTTAAGTAAATCGTATCCAAGCTCGTTGATCCTACTTTCCATAACAATATAATTGTCCTTGTTATTTATCATTGTTGTCAACGAATCTTTTTTCGAGACAATCTTATTATCGAGGAATATTATTCGAAGTTGCCGGTCAAAGTAAGAACGAACGACCGGCGTTGAATTACCGTTGAGGATATCATTGATTGCATCCATGTTCAGATAAAATTCGTAACCGTTATTACTCAGACATATTATTGTTCTGTCGATATCCGTATAACGCCGTATTAAGGTACTGTACCCGGGGTAATGACCGGTATGCCATACCACTCTACCGTCAATGGAATTATGAATACGCCAGCCAAAACCATACGAATCACCCTGAAAACCAATGTCAATATCAATACCGTCGTTTAACTTTCCCGGAGTAAAAGCTTCTTGCAGAGTTTTTTGGCTTACCGGTTTGTTTGTATATAAACACCTGTCCCATAGAAATAAGTCTTCAACGGTAGAATTAATGGATCCATCTCCCAATAATCCATCCGAATAAAACACTCTTTTATAATTCTCAATGCTATCAGGTAATATATATTCTTTGTGCTTTAACGACATAACAAAACCTAAAGCATAATCATCTATTATTTCCGGCTTATAGCGTCTTCTATAAACTCTGGTCCTTGTCATGCCTAATGGAATGAAAATATTCCTTTTCATAAATTCCCCATATGATAATCCCGAAGTTTTTTCGATTATAGACGCTAATAAAATGTATCCCATATTACAATATCTATACTGATCTCCCGGCTTAAATTGTAATGGAGGTTTATATTCCTGATAAATATCTATTAGGTTTTTATTCGTTATTATCCGTGATGTGTCCCAATGCTCCGGAATAATGCTTTCATAATCCGGCAGCCCGGATGTATGATTCAGCAGATTTCGGATTGTAATATTATCATAAGGAAATTCAGGAAAAAAAGTCTTAATGTTTGATGAGTATTCAAGTAATCCTTGCTCATAAAGAATCATTATTCCCATTGCAGTGAACTGCTTTGAAATTGAAGCAAGTTCAAACACTGAGTTTGTAGTAAGTTCTTTTTGAGTATTATAATCGGAAAATCCAAAAGCATTTTTATAGACTATCTTGCCCTTTTCCGCAATAAGAACACAACCGTTTAAGTCGTGCTGTCTGTGCATTGTGTTAAAGAAAGAATCAAGATTTTTCTCAATACTCTGTGAAAGAACGTTTAATTCCTGGCAAACGATGCAGATAAGACATATTATTATGGCTTTAATATACATTTCTTTGGTATTATTTAAAGATTAACAATCTGTTTTTTAATCCTCTCTAATCTTTCCTTCTGTGAATCTCTTTCACATTCATGCATTCTTTTCTCAATAATGGAAAGATAAATTTCTTTGTTCTTCTTGTTTACACAAATCAATGATTTCTCAAGGTACATGGGAAGTTGTTTTATAGGACACTTCCATAATTGCTCCGTCAAAAGGGGATCCACCGTATTAAAATAATCCGGGTTTGAATTCAGTTTGGCAAGAATTCCAATTCCTGCATCGACCGTTATCACGGAACCTTTATTTATGGTTTGCAATATCGGTTCAAGTACTTCAAAAATCTCTTTTTGCTTTAAATCCGCAATAGATGCAAGTGCAATCATACTACCCCAAACAAGACGATTGTTTTTACTTGTGAGTAATTTGATAAACTCTTTATAATACCCGGCAATGAGTTTTGGCTTTATATACCCTGTTTCATATAGAGTTTTAATACAATCGCTTTGTATTCTTTTATTCCTATTCGTCAAATTTTCTATAAGTTCTTTTATTGCCCCACGGTTTTCCGATGCAGCAAGTTCCCCGGCAAGTGCAATATTTGCTTCACTTCCTTTTAATCCCTGTGAGGAATCCAATAAATCCAATATATTCATAAATATCTCTTTAATAATATGTTTGACATTCTACCCCCAAAACAAGTATGTTAGTAAAAGGATAACATATATTTAGTTTTGCTTCAAAACATTAGCGGGTGTCAATCCTTTGTAGCGAGACGGGGAATTGAACCCCGGACCTCATGATTATGAATCATGCATCCATGAACTTCTCTATCTCCTCCCTGGACGGGGCCGAAGGCTGTGCGCCAAGCCTGGTGACAGAGATGGCTGCAGCGGCGCTGGCAAACCGGACCGCTTCAGCCATGGATTTTCCTTCCACCAGGGCTGTACAGAGGCTGCCGCAATAGATATCACCGGCAGCTGTTGAATCTACCGCTTTAACCTCATAGGCCGGGACCATTGCGGAGTTGTTTTTTTGAGCGATAAAGGAACCGCCCTTACCAAGTGTTATTATTACCGTTTCAATTCCCTTACCCAGTAAGGCCGATGCAGCTTTTTCAATATTCTCCGGGGAATCAACCGGAATTGATGTGAGGAATTCAGCTTCTATTTCGTTGACTATCAATATGGTTAATCTGGAAAGTGCTTCGTCACTTATTGGCCTGGCCGGTGCCAGGTTTAATGCCACTTTCTTTCCCAGCTCATAGCCCTTGGTGATAGCATATTCGAGGCTTTCGGGAAGGATCTCATACTGGAGCAGGATGATTTCTGCCTGAGCTATAGCAGCTGCAGCGTTATCGATATGCAGTTCATTCAACCTGAAATTGGCCCCCGGGGCTACTGAGATGGCATTATGGCCGTCAGAGTCGATCATGATCAGGGCGGTGCCAGAGGCAATATCCTTCTCAATGGTAACAAATTCCGTATTGATCCCATCCTTCTTAAATCCTTCGATCATCTGTGACCCAAATGCATCATCTCCAACACAACTGATAAAAGTAACCTGGCCGCCCGAACGGGCAGCTCCAACGGCCTGGTTTGCTCCTTTACCACCAAAGACCTGCGAAAATTCTCCTTCCGTAACCGTTTCACCCAGCTTCGGCACCCGTTGCAATTTCATGATCAGGTCGATGTTTGAACTACCGATAACAACGATATTTTTTGACATAGCTGATGATTTAAACATTCCTGGCAATGATCACTAGCATCAACCCGGTAATAAAAAACAAGAACATCAGGAACAACAACCAGTTAGTGGAACGGGGTGCCCCCTTGAACTCCTTCCATATAAATACTCCCCACAATGCTGCTATCATGGTGGCTCCCTGTCCAAGTCCGTAAGAGATTGCCGGGCCCGCCTGTTCAGCTGCAATAAGGCTTAGTGACATCCCGATATTCCAGATAATCCCACCCAGTATACCGATCAGGTGGATCTTCAGGTTTCCTTTTTTGAAATAATCACCATAGGTTACAGCTTCTCCTTCCACCGGCTTATACATGAAAAAAGTGTTCCAGAGGAAGTTTGATACAAACAACCCGACAGAGAAAATGAATACAGCCGAATAGGGTGTCATCTTGCCGGGCTCCGGATGGGCAAAATCCATCGACATGGAAGCGGCGACAAACCGGAAAAAGAATCCCATGATGACCCCTGACAGGATGGCTATCAGGATACCTTTAAAGGATGATTTTCCTCCTTCTTTCTTATCTGAAGGGATTGTCCGGGAAGCGATTGCATTGACCACGATGGCCACAACAACCAATCCAATCCCAATGAAAAGGATCAGTGGATCACCCTTCGCTTCGGCAATATAATTGACCACCACCCCGATGACAAGGGCCAAACCCACAGCAACGGGAAAGGCTACCGACATCCCGGCAATCGCTGTAGCTGCGACGATCAGAAGGTTAGATATGTTAAAAATGACTCCCCCCAAAAAGGATGATCCCAGCCATTTGGCGTCGGCCTGTGCCAGGTCAGCGAAGAAGCCTCTTCCTTCGGGACCTATGTTTCCTAAAGTAATACCGAAGATCAGCGCCAGCAGGACCACTCCCAGTGAGTAATCCCAATAATATAAAGGAAAGGCCCATCCTTTCGGGCTTAGTTTTAAAGTATTTGCCCATGAACCCCAGCAGAGCATGGTTATAACACAAAGGATTACAGCAATTGTGTAGGTTGATACGATAAACATGATAAAAGAATTTAGAATAATTAATAACGAATTATGAATAACGAATTTAAAACCATAATAATGATAAATGTAAATCCAGGAGCTATAAAATCCTGATCTGGTGATTATAAAATATTGTTTCTATTCTTCCATCTTTTTCATAACTGCCCAGAAATCATCCATCACGGCATTCACATTGTAATTTCTCCAGAAAACAACCGAATCTGATTTACCTCCTGCTGTGGTCCATTCGCTGTTGATCAGTCTTGGTTTATACACTACGGTATCTTCGGCCCATCCCGGATTCTTCACATTGGCCACGGCCGCCATATCGAATAGCGACCGGGTTTCCTGTCCCACATTTTCCCACAGGTTAACCAGGTAATCTCCCAGCCTGATATACGTGCCTCCGTGTCTTCCTTCGACAGGGTCCGTTTCCTTCCCCTGGCCGGCAAAGTGCTTGCTGATTTCCGTCCGGGTGGTTTTAACTTCCATGGTTCCTCCTCTGACAGTACATATCCAGAGTTCAACACCACTCTCAATGACTGGATTCACGGCCGTTGTATCATTTACCATATTGTATTCCCCTGGTCCGGGCCAGTTGGTTCCCAGCCATACTACTTTTACTTTGGGTATTATTGCCGGATCCTTTTCAAGTGCAAGGGCAATGTTGGTTATCTTTCCGACGGCCAGCAGGACCAGCCTATCTCCTTCCGGCGTGGCTTGTGCCGTCCTTATTATGAATTCCACAGCGGCCTGTCCGTCATATTGCGCATCATTCAGATGGTGCTTTAGCGAATCATAGTAACCGTTGGCCCCGCTGATTACCGGGAACCGCCCTTCAGCATGACAGAGTTTAACGATCCGGTTAGCCTCTCTGGTATGTTCTTCCACCGGACCTCCGTTCCATGTCCTGTTGGTCGTAACCCCCTTTATATCAAACATTTCATCATTATAAATAAGATAAGCCAGGGCGTGCTGATCGTCGAGTTCATTGTTTGCATCGGTATCAAAAATGACCGGGATTTTCTTCAGTTGTGTTTCAGAACAAGACAATAGCAAAACTGTGGTAAGCGATAAAATCAATTTTCGAAGCATGACAACAGGTATTGGTTGGAATTTAAAAATACACTTTTGCCTGGAATTCAAAAAATCATCCTATTCCTCATCATTTCCATTGTAAAATATTAATCTCCACCCTTCTGATAAAATAAACTATCATGATTATAAAAAAAACTATATGCATAACATTATTAATGAATCTTTACATTCTTTCTGGAATGACATCCCAGGAATTGAAGATCGACGAGTATGAGCGGTTATTCACCCGGAATTTCCAGGTGATGGCTTTTCACAACGAATATTGTGAGGGAAGAAAAGGGGCCGTGGAGATGGTTCACTTATCTGGGAGTTTAAATATCCTTTCCATCTTCTTCCATTTCTCTGCAGAGGACTCCCCTGGCTTTGATGCCTGGTACTTTGTCATAAAATCCTCCCATTCAGCCTGGCGGGGCAATCCTGCCAGCTTTGTCATCTGCACCTCAAAATTAAAATCTGCCGGAACGGTCAGGATCATAAACAGGGTTGTCCCAAGCCTATAAATCTCAGAATCGATGATCCCCACCTCCCTGATCCCTTCAGGGATCTCCTTCCAGATGTTTTCTTTTTGATGCCAGCTAACATATTCTTCGATCAATTCCGGATCATCCTTTAATTCAAGGGTCATACAATAGCGCCTGGTTTCCATTGTCATGGCAGGTTGCTTGTACCCGATGTCCTTATTTTCTTTTTCCTGTGCCATAATGTTTAGGTTTATTAATAAACAAACAGGAATAGTAAGTAACGAAATTCTCATGATTTTAAGATTAATTAACTTAAGTTGCCAGTTAAGAGTTACCAGGTGCCAGGTGTATGAATGACAGTTAAATATAAATAAGTCAAATGAAATCATTAAATTCTTGATTGAAATTTAAGTTGTTAATTATTAATATTTTAACTAGTAACTAGTACCTGGCAACTTGAATAAATTATCTGAAAATGTAATACAAAATAAACATAACCACTATCAATATTCCTGAAAGCACCCTCGCATCTCCAATACCTGATAATTTCCCCTTGCTGATAAAGGAAAATACAGAATCCAGACTAACCTTGCTTACTTTTTCAATATCTGGTTTGGGCGTTAGCAGGCTGGCGATAACAAAGACGATACAACATATTAAAAATAACCACCACGCCTGCATCATAAATGGAATCCCTAATCCATCTGTAATTTTCATTGATCCGCTCAGCGGGGCAAAGTCGAGGAGGAATACAGTAACCCCCAGGACAAAACCGGTAATCATAGAGATCAGGGCACCCTTTTGGTTGCCCCGTCGCCAGAAAACACCCAGTATCAGTACTGCTGAGATAGGAGGGGATAATACGGCCAGCAAGGAATTGACAGCCTCAAATATACTTTTAAACTGGCCTATCAGGGGTGACCAGAGGACGGCAGAAACCATGACCACCAGGATGGTAATCCGGCCTATCAGCAGTATTCTTTTGTCGGTGGTTTCGGGAAAGAGCCGTTTTACAATATCAATTGAAACCAGTGTTCCGGAACTATTTAATCCCGCCGCAATAGTACTCATCAGGGCAGCCATCAGGGTAGCAGCAAGAATGCCTTTTAAGCCAACAGGCAGCAATTCATTAATGATTACCGGGAGTGTATCATTTGGATCCTTTATACTGTCTCCGAATAAAGCATAAGCCAGAACTCCGGGCAGGACCATCATAAATACCGGAAGGATCTTAATAAATCCGGCAAATACAGGCCCTTTCTTTGCATCTTCAAGGCTTCTGGCGCCCAGCACTTTTTGTACAATGGTCTGGTCGGCACACCAGTAATACAATCCCAGAACCGGGTACCCGAGAAGCACTGCCCAAATGGGTAAAGGGCTGGATGCATTGGTGTGGATAACGCTTAATTGCTGTGGTCTCAAGGCAGACTTTAATTCGGCTATGTTATGTATCCCGTGATCACCCAATGCATGTATCGAAAATATTGTCATAAGTACGGCACCGATGATCAGTATTACGGTTTGAATGGTTTCGGTGATAACAACTGCCTTTAGTCCGCCAAGCACGGTATAAGCCAGGGTTGCTCCTGAGATCACCAGGATAGAAGTCATCATATCAATCCCGAAGAAATTTTCAAATACAACAGCACCTGCATATAAGCTTACCCCGATGTGACCAAACAGGGCACTCATTAAGGCAATGAATGCCAGGAATGATCTTGTATAAGGACCGTATCGCCGTTCCAGGTATTCCGGCAGGGTGGATATTTTCGTTTTAAAATAGAAGGGGGCAAAGATAAGGCCCAGGATAATCAGAAGGAAGGCTGCCATCCATTCAAAATTTCCCCAGACCAGGCCGTCCTTGTATCCCTGGGCGACAAGTCCCACCATATGGATAGTAGAAATATTTGCGGCGAAAAGGGCCGCCCCGATCATCAGCCAGTTCAGGGATCTGCCTGCAAGAAAAAATCCCTCAGAACTTTTCCCTTTCCTGCTCTTTAATCCCTGGTAAATTCCAATGAACATTATCCCGGCCAAGTATCCAATAATAATGATCAGGTCGACATTTGCAATCTTACTGTTCAAAGGTTGAGACTAATTGATGATTAAATCAGGATTATTCGCACCGAAATGTTTAAGCATAACCAGTGGATCAGATTTTGATGTATTGCTGATGATCACACCTTCAATTGCTGCCTTTTCGGATATAAAAAATTCATCATGAGTTAGTTGTCCAAATCTAATCAGGCTGGGCGTTTCAACATCCCATTCCCCCATTTTACCGTGGCCCTGCATCATGATCATGCCATAGGCCGCACTGTCTTTTATTGTTACTGTTTCACCGGGTAATACGGTCAATTCTTTGGCAGAAAAGTCGGTAGATTTATAACATACCCAGTTTTCCAAGTATCCATTGTTTCCCATTTCTTCCGGTGGGCTGACAGGTTTCGGAAGCATCAGCCTGTTAGCCGCAAAACCGGGATCTTGGTTCAGGTCCCAGTCGATTACATCCAGAAGATGGTCGTAATCCCCGATCTTGTTTTCGGGTGTATCCTTCCATAAAAGGTCTCCCGGCACAACGGCATCTCCCGTTACCGATTCATACATGGCAAAAACATCTGATGCTTTCTGGGGTTCATAGGTGCACATACTACCCGGGGCATGCAGGACTCCTGCAGGCACATCCCAGCCTGTTCCAACCCTTAGTACATAGGCTTTTGACAATTGTGTTATCCTGTTCTCCCCCTTTGAGAAATCCATTAAGCATTTCCTGACCTGGTCTCTGGTAATACCTGCATTCAATCCAAAAAACGTATATGGGAAATCACCTCTATAATTATTTGGCTGTGGCGGGATGTAATATGCTTCCGGTTTACCTGTCTGACCGGTCATTCCGGCATATTTATCATTATGATGGATATGAAAAGGCAATGCTTTCTTATTGTCAAAAAACTTTGAGTACATAGGCCAACCGCCATACTGTTCCCATATTCTTTTACCTATGATTTCGGATTTCAACTCATTGATAGCATCCCGCAATAAAATGACCTCAGATTTCCCTTTGTATTCGAAAACGATATGGCTCAGTCCTTCATTTTTGCTGGTTAAAGGACCATTATCAGCCGGTGTGGTAGATGAAAACCATCGCTCATCTATACCTCCCCGCTCTCCCCCAAGGGCATAATAATCATCGGGATGAAGTTTAATTCTGCGTCCAGGTATGCAGAACGATCTGGGAACCCAGGTCGGGGTAAGTCTTACGATTCCCTTTCCTTGTTCCAGCGCATTGGTGGCAATTGACTTAGTTGACATATTGTTCTAAATATTTACTATTATTTTTCAAATTCTGTCACCCAACCAAAATCTATATACTCCCATTCAATATCATTTTCTTTTACCTTCACGAACAGGAATCCCTCCTGGGGATAGCTTTCTGGTTTGTTGGCCCACCATCTTCCGCAAACGGCACCGGCAGTAATGAAATGGACTTGGTTGTTGATATAGATATCTTCGAGAAAATGCAGGTGTCCCTGAAGCACAAGTTTCAGGTTATAATCATAAAAGGGAAGGAGCACCTCCCTTGAATTGGTGATTACCAGGCTCTCGGAATTACTGGCCAGGGAACCTTTCAGCAGTTGGGTCTGCGCAGTTAAAAAGGGGATATGAACGCTCACCACGATAGGTGTCTTATGGTCAAGTTTCTGCAGGTCTTTTCTCAGCCATTCCACCTGGTCAGCTTCTACCTTCCCGA
>CAYZEZ010000054.1:0-9835 GCA_964477295.1 uncultured Bacteroides sp.
TGAAACGGGTGATCAACCTGATGACACACTTTTTGTTGAAACAGTTGAGGCCGGGGACAATATTGCGCAGGTCTCTCCGGATGAATATTATATGCTGCATTCTGTTTTCTTCGATTTCGATGATTATACTTTAAAAGATGAAGCCATGGAGGAAGTGGAGCGGCTGTTGGAAGTGATGTTAAAGTATCCTGAGATTGGAGTGGAACTAACGGGTCATGCCGATGCAGTAGGGGCGGATGAATACAACATCCGGTTGTCGAATAAAAGGGCCCAGGCCGTTATGGATTACCTTGTACAGCATGGAATAGAATCATCCAGGGTTAGAGTGATTGGTGCCGGGGAGGCAGCCCCTGTTGCTCTGAATAAATATGAGGACGGAACCGATAGTCCTGAAGGAAGAAGGCTGAACAGGCATGTTTCCATCAAATTGATCAACCTGCAGCACGATAACATTTTTGTTGCCGATATATTTGTACCTGCCAGGTTAAGGCCCAGGTTTGACATGTCATATTCAGTAATACTGATCCAGAGTGATTCTTTTGTAGATACCATCCCGGATGAATTTGAGGGCGAGCAGATTGCGCTGATCATTACTGATTCAGCTTACATATACACAGCAGGCAGTTTTAATCGAAAGGTTGAAGCGATGAAAATGCTGAATGAAGCCATTGATAAAGGATACAAGGATGCCATGATGCTGGAGAAACAGGATCTTGAAGATCTGATACGCGAATTGTCGAGTGACGACCTTCCCGTCACCATTACATACACCATCCAGATAATGGCCCTGGAACATCCCGTCGATGTGAGTTACTTTTCTAACCTTGATAGAGTTCGGAAATTTCAGGGAAGAGATGGATTGTACCGTTATGTATACGGGGAATTTGATCATATCGATGAAGCGTTAAAATTATTGCCTGAAATTCAAGGCATGGGCTATTCCGATGCATTCATTATGTACCTGGCCCGTTACGATAATTTGTAAGTCGTGAGTCCTATCGGAAAACAAGTTTGAAGGACAATCGCTTCGCTTCTCCTGAAACGAATAAATTTATTTATATTCGTTTCATATATTCCTTATTCTGCCGTAAGTTTAATTTATTACAACCCTGCTAATATTACTGTTTTATGAAATATTTATTTTCAATCCTGGCCTGCTTGTTTTTTTCCTGTAATGTAAATTTTGCGCAGTATTCAAAGGAATTCAAAAAGCAATTCTCAGATGCAGAATTCCTGATGTGGAGCGAAGATTATTATGGCGCAATGGAGATTTATAAAGTGATGCTCGAGGAAGCACCTGAAAACTATAATATTAATTATCTTATCGGGATGTGTTATCTGAATATTCCGGGATATAACGAACTGGCCATGCAGCATTTCAAAATAGCCCAGTTTGGTATATCCGATAAATACAGTCAAGGCTCATACCGGGAAGAAAGAGCCCCGCCCGAGACATTATACGGATTGGGACGGTGCCATCATATAAATAACCAGTTTGAGGATGCCATTTCCTATTACCTGGAATACAGGAACCGTATGATCGATCCCGATTTCGCTGACCTGGAATATGTTAATAAACAGATTGAAGCGTGTGAAAATGCCAGGGTGATGATCGCTGAGCCCAGGGGGGTTGAAATGATTGATGTGGGACCATCCCCTTCATTTTCGGGTAATGCCTACCGACCGGTATTTTGCGGGAATGATTCCACCCTGATCTATATGTCGGATGAGCCTGTAAGGCACTCAATTCTTATAACACATCTTGAAAGTGGAGGATGGTCAGATCCTGTGCCATTAAATAACCAAATCGGATCAGCCGGAGATTGTTTTATTAACTCGGTATCTGATGATGGACGGGAATTATATATTTCACGAACAGATAATTTTGATTCCGATATTTATGTATGTTTTTGCCAGCAAGGGACATGGTCCCCTATGCATAAGCTTAATAAAAATATAAATACTATCTATTACGAATCCCACGCATGTGTTTCTCCTGATGGAAAAAGGCTCTATTTTACCAGTAACAGGAAAGGTGGTCAGGGCGCACTGGATATCTACGTATCTGAAAAAGACGAGAAAGGGGATTGGGGAAAAGCGGTCAATATCGGGCCGCTGATTAATACACCCTATAACGAAGAGAGTCCGTTTATTGCAGACGATAATATAACGCTTTATTTCAGCTCACAAGGGCACAGTACTATGGGCGGATTTGACGTTTTTTATACGGTTTTAAGACCGGATGGGACCTGGACTATTCCTGAGAATCTTGGATATCCGGTTAATTCTACCGGTGATGATATCAATTTCGTACCGGTTGATTCTAAGGATAATATGTTTGTCGCAGCCCGGCTGAATGAAAATAACCAATTAGTGGTCCAGCACATCAGGTTTTTAAGTAACGAAGAGATGCAGTTGCTGGCGGATAAGAAAGAAGAACCGGAGGAGAAACCCGCACCGAAGGTACCTCCGCGTGCATTAGCCCGTGGGGAAGAGCACATTGCCATGACTACACCGGCCAATAATGCACTGGTGATCAATCATATTATGTTTGGATATAATAGCACTGATCTGTCAGCAGATGCAAAGGAAGAGGTTGACAGGCTGTATATGATCATGGACCAGTATAAAGACCTGACAGTGGAATTGGTTGGTCATGCTGATGCAAAAGGATCAGATGCTTACAACCTGGCGCTGACTGAGAAAAGATCCGGGGCAGTAGGCCGGTACCTGATCGAAAAGGGCATTGATGAAGGACGGTTAGTATTGACCGGGGCAGGAGAATCGGGTTTTATTGCTATCAATGAAAACCCGGATGGATCCGATAATCCGGAGGGCAGGAAGCTGAACAGGTATGTTGAAATAAAGCTTTCCAATTATGAAGGGTTGAATTTAACCATAGAGGATATTTTTGTTCCTGATGCACTCAAGGCAGGGAAAGGCATGGAGTTCTCATCCTTTATTAATAAGGAGAAAGTTAAGGAATCTGGTATCCCTGCCTCACAGAGGGTTTATACGATCCAGATCATGGCCCTGAAGAATCCGAAGGATCCCGGTTTTTTTAATAACATTGGCCCGGTAAAGCAGTACGAGGGCCAGGATGGTTTATACCGGTACGTTGTGGGTGAGTACCAGGGCATTCAGGCTGCAATGGAAGCCTTACCGGCGATAAAGCAGCTGGGTTATAAGGATGCGTTTATTATGAACGTGAAGCACTATGAAGAGTGAAGAGTGAGGAGTGAAGAGTGAAGAGTGAGGAGTGAGTGGTGTGATTGGTGAATTGAAAAAACACTGAGCGCTGAATGCTGAACACTGAAACGCTGAACGCTGAACACGGAACCCTAACGCTGAACACTGAACTCCTTAATCCCTGTTCAGCATACTAAGAGCATAGGCGTAGGCTCCAATCCCCACTGCTTTACTCGTCCCGAGCCTGCTTATCCCAATTGCGGTTCGTTTCAAGGGATCGTAGGGGATTTTTTTACTGGTCCCGGGAACCGTTATTTTCTTCTTTTCACCCTTAAGGAATTGTTCCAGTTCTGCATCATCTTCAAGATTGAAAGTTTTCATGTCGATCCGGGGTATCTTTTCTCCGCTCATGGTTTGCAACTGGCTGTTCATCTCATTTACCAGTGAAGGCAGGAAAAGAGATGAAGCTCCTGTCAGGCCACCCCCAATGACGATCGGAGCATCCAGGAGGGTAATGGAATTGGCCAGTGCATCGCCGACCACCACACCCAGTTCGTTGAATGCTTCGAGGGCGGCTTCCTGGTTTCCTTCGCGGATTCCTGTGCCAATCTCAAATATATCCCTGGGGCTGGGTGGTTCCTGACCTGCCTTTCCCGATCTATTCATATATACACGTTGTACTGCACGGATACTGGCTCCTTCTTCTGCAAATGACCCGGGATGGATCCTGTTCCTGAGGCACCAGACCTCTGCCGCTGCAGAGTTGTCACCCAGATATAGTTGTCCGTCATATACTATCCCGCCACCAAATCCCGTTCCCAGGGTGATCCCAAACAGGTTCCTGTATCTTTTGGGGCTGCCGTTTTCCTCCAGCAGGTTATTCAGGTAGGGAAGAAATCCTGCAATGGCTTCGCCATATACAAACAGGTCTCCATCGTTATTCAGGTAGACGGGTATTTTGAATTGCTCTTCCAGCATTGGCCCCAAAGCCACACCTCCCCTGAATGCAGGCAGGTTGGTCAGGTCGCCAATGATCCCGGCAGGGTAATCGGCCGGTCCAGGAAAAGCAAAACTGATGGCCGCCGGATCTGACGGGATCAGTTCCTTAACCCTTTTGAAGCCCTCCGTTATTGTGCCCAGGCACTTTCCCAGGTGGTTAGCATTGGAAGGAAGGCAGACGGGCTCTATGATCTCTTCATTGGCCCGTACGGCAGAAAAAACAAAATTTGTGCCTCCTGCATCCAGGGTCATTACGATCCGCCTGTCGGCGTTATATTTAACTGTAGTCATGGTGGTTGGTTTTTAGTTCTTTGTTCTTCGTTCCTGGTTCTTCCGGTTCACGATTGCTCGGCACGCACGAGGCCACAATCACAACCTCCCTTGCGAATTCGAACCATTTGCCTTCGGCGAATGCTTCTCATTTCACGATTCACGATTCACTTTCAAAGATACCCATCCAATATAGAGCAGTGCCGCCAGGGGTACAAGCATTCCCATAAGCACAGAACTTTTATCCGAAATAATCCCCATTACAGGTGGCAGTACGGCTCCACCCAGGATGGCAGTGATCATGAGTCCCGATAATTCATTCGCCCGGTCCGGCATCCTGTCAACTGTAATAGAGAATATCAGCGGGAAAATATTGGCAAAACCCATCCCGATAATAAATGAGCTGATAAATCCTATACTTTTTATTCCAATAAACAAACCGGCAATCCCGACAAGGGAAACGAAAACGCTGATTAGAAGGAAGTGTTTGGCTTTCAGCCAGTTCAGGACGATCCCGCCGATAAATCTGCCTGACATGATGGCCAGGAAAAACAAGCCGGTCCCGGCGAGTCCTATCTCCTGTATGTTCAAACCAAACTGTTCTTCCAGGTACAATGCCATCCCGGAGCTCATACATATTTCTGCTCCCACATACACGAATATCCCGATCACCATCATCAATACATAACCGTTTCTGAGCAGTGAGAAGCAGGACCTGAAAGTGGCAGGTTCGGTTTTATTGGTTTTGTCCTCCTTTATACCGGAGGTGGATACAATAACAATAGTGATGAGTATTGTGATGGCATATATGGGGAAGATGACCGACCAGTCGAGGTCAAAATAATTCTTTACCAGCAGCGGGATCCCGGCAGTGGATAATGTGCCGATTGCTTTAATGAACTGGCCGAGCGTCAGGTTACGGGAGTATTTTCCTACAGGTGACACATCCCGCATGATTGGATTTCCGGAAACCTGGAGGAAGGTAGCACCGGCACCCAGGAAAGCCACGGCAATAATCAATACAATAAAATGATTAAGCCCGCCCAGCCATGGGAGACCTACACCAAGTACGGCGAGGATGAGTCCTGATAGAAGCACGAATAATTTACCCCGTTTATCCTGGACGATTCCCATGGGTATTGAGAGCAGGCCGAACATCAGGAAACCGGTCATGGGCAGCATCTGGGCAACTGCATTAGAGATATTGAAGGTATCCTTTGCAAGTCCTACCAGCGGACCGACTGCGTCGGCGAATCCCATGGCAAGGAATACCAGGAATATGGAAAATGATTTGTATTTCATGGGGAATTTGGAATGACTAAAATTTGGAATGACTAGAATTTATCAGCATTAAAGTTAAAATTAATTTCGTGACTCACGCGATTCACGATTCACGATTCACGATTCACGATTCACGGTTTCCCGATCACCTAATTTCAGGTAAAAATCTGTCAGGGTATCGATCATAGTGGTGCGAATAAACGTAATCCCGCCTTTTGTGCCGGGATCGGGCGGTTCGAGGGGTATGTTTATTGAGTCCATCTGGGCGAAGTTTGTTAAGGTGAATACGGAAAAGATCAGGGACATTTTAAGTCTCTGGAACATAAGATAAATATAGTAATAAATAGCCTATTTGGCGTTGATATATCTGGCAATCCGAGCCCTGTTCAGGTTATGTTATCTGCAGCTTGTACAAGATATAACCCGGGAAACAGTCTTTCATAATATATAAGTATATTTGGATGTTTTTATCTAATGTTGCAGTCTGCAAAAGAAACTAAATAACAGTGTCCATTAAAGCGGAAGTACCAAAGAAAAAAATAACCCTGACCGGGCTTAAAAATGCATTTAAGCTTTACCGGTACATAAGGCCCTATGCATTTACCTTTATCCTGGGAATGTTTTTTCTCTTCGGAGGGTCGCTGGCAAGCCTGGCCTTCCCGAAATTACTGGGCGACCTGGTCAGTGCCGGTAATGAAGGGACTCTGGCCGAATCGCTGAACAGGATTGGACTTTACTTGGTTATTATACTTGTTGTTCAGGCTGTTTTTTCCTATTTCAGGACGGTTCTTTTTGTAAATGTTTCGGAAAAATCTCTTGCCAACCTGCGACAGGACACTTACAACCACCTGATCCGTCTTCCGCTGAAATTTTTCGAGCAGAAAAGGGTAGGGGAGCTGAACAGCAGGATCTCGGCTGACATTGCCCTTCTTCAGGATACCCTCACCTCAACGCTGGCGGACTTCCTTCGTCAGATGATTATTATCATTGGGGGTGTAGCATACCTCCTTTTCATATCCAGCAGTCTTACACTCTTCATGCTGGCCATTCTGCCTGCCGTTGTACTTATGGTGTTTTTCTTCGGACGATTTATCCGGAAGTACTCCAGGGATATGCAAAAGGAGGTGGCTGTGTCAAATACAGTAGTTGAGGAGACCCTGCAGGGGATACGGAGTGTCAAGGCCTTTACCAACGAGTTCCTCGAAATGGGAAGGTACAGGGATAAAACACTTGAGATTGCCCGGCTGGGGATCAAAGGCGGGCTTTACAGGGGAGCTTTCTTTTCTTTTATGATCCTTGGTCTTTTCGGTTCCCTGGTGGCTGTAATCTGGCGTGGTTCTTCCCTTCTTGCTGCCGGGGAGATGGACGCAGGTGAACTGTTCTCATTTGTATTGTATTCTGGATTTATTGGCGGTAATATAGGGGGAATGGCCGGAGTGATTACAAGGATGCAGCGTTTTATAGGTGCAACGGAGGACCTGTTCGAGATATTTAATGAAAGTGAGGAACCTGTCCGGGAGATACAGGCCCTGGAACCGGAGGATTTGCTGTCCGGTCAGATCAGTTTTAAAAAGGTAAGTTTCGCTTACCCTTCGAGGCCCGAAATGGAGGTAATTACCGACCTGAGTTTCATTATTAAGGAAAACCAGCTGGTTGCCCTGGTGGGGCCGAGCGGGGCAGGTAAAACCACAATTACATCGCTGCTGTTGCGCCTGCATGACCCCGTGAAAGGTGAGATCTGGATGAACGGAAAGAAAGCCCTCGACATTCCGCTTTCCGTCCTTCGCCGGCAGATTGCACTTGTGCCGCAGGATATCTTTCTGTTTGGCGGGAGCATACGGGAGAATATATCCTATGGAAGGCCGGGGGTCACGGAGGAAGAAATAAGGGAAGCTGCAAGGAAAGCCAATGCCCTGGAATTTATTGATCGTTTCCCGGAAAAGATGGATACTATTGTGGGGGAGAGGGGAACCCAGCTCAGCGGGGGACAGCGTCAGCGGGTTGCTATTGCAAGGGCCGTGCTGAAAGATCCGAAGATACTGATCCTCGACGAGGCTACTTCCTCGCTGGATTCCGAGTCTGAGGTACTGGTTCAGGATGCCCTTGAAAAATTGATGCAGGGCCGGACCTCCATTGTTATAGCCCATCGCCTTGCAACCGTAAGAAAAGCGGACAGTATCCTGGTAATTGACCACGGCCGCCTGGTCGAAAACGGAACCCACGAGGAACTGATGAAAATTCGATCCGGCATTTACCGCAATCTGAGCGAACTGCAGTTTGCCGTATAGAAGTTTGACAGTATGATACCCTCCCCGGAAATTTGCAATGATCAAAGGGCGAAGCTTTTAGGTATCACAATATCATAAAAAATGTCTGGTATTTCAATGTTTGAAAAGGTCAAGTCGACAAAAAAATATTATATTTGCCTCCGCTTGTTTGGAACACGCCCAATTCCCACACCCAATTCCCACACCCACACCACCTCTTCACTCTTCACTCTTCACTTAATAGGGCGAGATAGCTCAGCTGGTTAGAGCGCATGATTCATAATCATGAGGTCCCGGGTTCAACTCCCGGTCTCGCTACTGAAAATCAGATAGTTAGTATTTTTAGAGTCAGTAAAAATCCTTCTCCATCGAAAAACAGAGAAGGATTTTTACATTTTAAAGTACTGGCTATTAACAATGTAACATGACTGACCATATGATTTCTTAACATAAGATCAGAAAACCATTAAATGATTATTATTTGAGGAGGGAAAAACAATTATGTAGGGTGGTAGCCTACTATAAAACCATATGAAAAATGTTATGTTAAGTAAATACGGATTTATATATTTATAGAAGATTAAATATTAAGATGACTTCCGAAAAACTCGAAGAACTAATCTTTCAAGGTGAAGGCATTGAAATTGAATTCAAAACTTCTCATTTTGAGCTAAATAAAGATACATTTGAGACAATCTGTGCTTTCCTTAACAGGCAGGGTGGACATTTGTTTTTGGGAATAAAAGACAATGGAGCAGTAGAAGGTGTTATGGAAAGTAGTGTCAGTACTATTATAAATAATATTGTTACAAATGCGAATAATCCACAGAAACTCAATCCTCCCTTTTATTTATCTCCACAGGTAATTGATTTTAAAAGGAAAAAGGTCATTTATGTATATGTGCCAGAGAGTTCTCAAGTTCATAACACAAATGGTAAAATATTTGATAGGAACCAGGATGGGGATTTGGATATTACCAAACATCATGATCAAGTAACCCAACTGTTCTTACGAAAACAAAACACATATTCTGAAAATAAAGTCTTCCCATTTGTTGAACTTGCTGATTTTAAAGAGGAATTATTCAAGCGGTTACGCACCATAGTTGAAAATAGCAATCCCCAGCATCCATGGTTAGAAATGCCAAATGAAGAGATTCTTCGCTATTCCGGACTTTACAAAAAGGATCTTGTTACCGGTAGAGAAGGATACACACTGGCTGGTATTTTATTATTAGCCAAAGATGAAACAATTTTAACTGCCTTACCACATCATAAAACTGATGCAATTCTGCGTAAAGAGAATCTTGATCGATACGACGACAGGGATGACATTCGCACCAATCTTATCGAAAGCTATGACCGTTTAATGGCTTTTATCCAAAAACACCTTCCTGATAAATTTTATCAGGAAAGTACATACCGTATAAATCTTAGGGATAGACTTTTTAGAGAGGTTGTAAGTAACCTGCTTATTCATAGAGAGTTCAGTAATGCTTTTCCCGCCAAGTTAATTATCGAAACGGATAGGGTTTATGCAGAGAACTGGAATCGTCCACATGGATCAGGATCCATAGATCCTGCCAACTTTTCACCTTATCCAAAAAATCCGGTGATTGCCAGGTTCTTCAAGGAAATTGGCCGTGTTGATGAATTAGGATCAGGAATACGAAATACATACAAGTACTGCAGAATTTATACACCAGGTACTAATCCCGAATTCATTGAGGGAGATATTTTCAAGACAATAATACCTTTGAAGTCGGAAAAAGGTACTACCCCAATAACTACCCTAATAACTACCCAAAAAATACCTGAAAGAATTATTG
>CAYZEZ010000054.1:9935-20261 GCA_964477295.1 uncultured Bacteroides sp.
ACTACCCCAATAACTACCCTAATAACTACCCAAAAAATACCTGAAAGAATTATTGAAAAACTTAAAGAAAATCCATCATTAAGCAGAAAGAAATTAGCTGAATTGCTCGGTAATATTACAGAAGACGGGATTAAATATCATCTTGAGAAGTTGAAGCAGGAAGGTAAAATAGAGAGGATAGGGGGGACCAGGGGATATTGGAAAGTCAAATAAATTCTAATTTCTTTTTTTCGGGAAAATTGACTGTTAAAACTTAATTTGATATACCAATAGAAAACAGGAAGGAAGTTGGGTAATTTTTGGGTAGTTAGTTGGGTGAAATATTGGGTTAACAGTTGGGTTTTGTAGTAGAAATAGTTTTACAGTACTAAATCATTATTAATATTAAAAAATCCCTGCGGTTGTCCTTGGGAATTTCTCCGGATCAAGCATATAAAAATCAGATGTTCCCTCGTTCCAGCTCTGTCCACATCCTGTACCGTAATAAACGATTCCGTTTATGGTAAAGGAAAAGGCACCCGATATTTTCCGCATAAAAGGCATAACAGGCTTCCATTTATTTTCGTCAGGAAAGAATTCCGATATTTGGTTTTTTAAAACAGTTGTGGTTGCCTGGCCACCAATTAGTAAAATCCGGTTATTTATTACTAATGCATTACAAAAAATATACTGGCCTGTTGTCGGACTGTTTATTTTCGACCACAAATCCATTTCCGGATCATACCTATAAAAGCCGTTTCCATACCCCATTCCCACATAGCCATAATTCCCGAAACTAAAATAATATCCCGTTTCATATTCCTTTGGCGGTCCTGTCCTGGGTATCCAGTTATTCTTTTGCCTGTCATACTCCCATAATCCAAGATCATTACCGATATAACCCCTTGAGCCGATTGTGAAACTAAAATAGTCTTTACCGGTTGGTCCCGGGATACTTGCTCTTTGTTCCCATTTATCCTGTTCCGTATTATATAACCAAACTGTATTGGCAGACTCAGATACAGCTCCATAACCGGGACCAATATAAACAAGGTCATTAATTTTCATTAGAACAGGCCTTCTGACACTCCCACCCGGAAAATCATTTTTTCTTGTCCATGAATCATTCGAGGGATTATATTCCCAGACTTGGTCGCCCGAGCCTGAGGTCTGGGCACTTCCACCGACAACATAACCCTTGTCTCCGGCCGAAAAACCGGTTCCGCCAAAAATTTCGCCTCCTTCAAAGTCAGCTAGTTGTTTCCATGGCTCAATAATAGCAAGCTTCCTGTCAGATATTGCAGTTTTATTACAAATTTCAATTGAAATCTCACACTTCTCCTGGTCAGTAAACAAATTAAACAATATTTCAATAGAATGAGCAGATACATTATCAGCATGAAACGGGTATCCACAAAATCCTATAATATTTTCATCTTCCCTGAATGGATTGAAGTTCGAACCCATAAGGGTCAGCTTTGTAAGTCCCCTGTATGCAGTATCAGGCAAAAATCCTGTTAATACAGGTGGCTTAAATGAAAATTTGTCGGTTGTGGTAACCTGGTACTCTCCTATAGTAACGGATACGTATCCAGTACAATCTTCAGAGAATAACCAATCTGGTATTCGCCCGACTAGTTCGGTTGCACTGCAACTGTATAAGGTTATTTTAGTATCACCAATCTTCACCAGATTATAATTTAAAACAGGATTGAAATTCCTTCCATGAATACTGATTTCCTCAAGGAATGTTCCATACATGGGAGAAAAACCTGATATCTCAGGTTCTTTCAGATTAAATTCCTGTTCCGAAATTATTTGTTTACCCCTGGTTGTTATAAAAAGCCTGGAGTTCTTTTCAAGCAGTCCTGCAGGTACCAAAGTTTTCAATACTGTATCTTTTGCGAATATTGCATTGGCGACAACATTATTAAACCTGATTACTATTTCATCTGTCTTTGTTCCCAGGTCAAGGCCATAAACACAAATTGTATCATTGTATGTGGCCAGTTCAGGTGAAATACCTGCTATTTCCGGAACCTGGTTAAAGAAGCCTACCTTTTCTTCCGACCGATGTCCGGCTACTTCAACTGAAACATCAATGAAACCACGAGGCAATCCATCCGGAATCACTGGATTGGTTTCTGTATCCTTTTCATTTTTAATCGTAACACCTATATCATTAAAATAGACGGTCAGAAGGCCTTTCCCAAAATATTTACCCGAAATGAGAATAGTTTGTCCAGTATATGCTGAATCCCTGTTTATTGACATTACCTCCGGTTTGTGCAGCCAAACTTTTTTTACTGAATGATATACATGATCCACGTAATGTATGCTGATACAAGATGAATTCACGTCAAGGGACTCAGGTATAATGATGTGAGCAGTTGAATCATTCTCCGGTAAAACTTTGACAATATAACCCTCCATTGAGATACTCATCCGATTGCTTTCAAAAATGAAATTTTTGCCGGTTATTGTAACTGTATCACCCCATGTTGCCAGTGAGGGTATAATATCGTATACCATTGGAGAAGCAAATTTAAACCTTTCATCAGCCCTGATAAAAAGATCCCCTGACCTTACCGTCAGGACAGAATTCTTTTGAAAAACCTCTTCCGGGATAATTGTTTTCAAGCAGGTATCAGAACTAAAAGTGATCTCTGCAGGTTTACTGGAAAACCAAACCTCATTTTCTTCAATCCTGGGACTAAAATTTTTCCCAATGATGGAAATTGTATCACCCCAGATGGCTGAATCAGGTAAAAAGAAGTCGATCAGTGGCATCATACTGCCGTTACAAGAAAACTGTATTTCGTTGGCATATATTATATTTATACCAACCACTGCATATGCCCTGACGTAATATTCCTTATTTTGTTTAAGACCATATGTTATCCTGGCCTCGAAGTAGTCTTTTCCTGGATATGAGTAACAACTGACTAGATTATGATTGAAAATGGTGGGATCTGGCTCTGGTCCCCATACAAACCCGAAATCTTTCACCTCATGATATTGATGATTTTTCATGGTTGCTGTAAATGAAACACCGGTTTCATCTATGTTAAATACATAGCCTGTCTCGATATTAAATTCATGATCGGACTCTTCTTTTTCGCAGAAAGTTAAAGTGTAAATCAGAATTGCAGTGAAAACAATTAAGCTGGCAGAAACCTTTGTTCTCATACTCACTTTACAGCATTTTACTGGTTATCTGGTTAAACAGATCAAAGTTAAGCTTTATCCATCATCAATAAAACCATTTTTAGTACTAATGAGGAACAAATGAAGCTAGTAAACTGGTCGGAGTTGATAGTTTATGTGATGAAGGTTCTTTAAAAGTTGATTCTGAATCTGGTAGATCTAACTTTAAAGACATTCCTGCTGGCTATTGAAATGATGGTGGTCAGATTCGAACTTACGACTCCCCGTTCACAAAAGGTTCACCACTCCTATTATTTCAGTTATGGAGAAGGATTTTCGGAGAAGGATTTGCCCCTAAAAGCGGGATTTTCGCAAAAGGTCATTTATGCAACAGCCACATAATCAGCAGTGTATAAATAGAGATCATGATTCATAATCATGAGGTCCCGGGTTCAACTCCCGGTCTCGCTACTGAATATCAGGCATTTAGAAATGTCAAAGAAATTAAAAATCCTTCTCCGGCGAAAAACGGAGAAGGATTTTTTTATATAATGTTTCTGGATATCACAAGTTTAACTTCAAGGACCTTATGATTTCTCATCCTGAGATAAAAAAATATTTGAAAAACAAAATATTGAAAGTTTGTTTGGGATGGTTAATGATCCTAAAGATTATGTTGATTGTTATAATGCAGAATCATTCTGACAAAACCTCAATATCTCATTTGTTTAAAAAAGCCTTTTTCCAGCGTATATATGGATCTTCAAAACGGATTTTATTTTGATTAAACTTATCAGGATCCCATTCCCTGCCAACCCATGATTTCATTGCATCGTGCTCGGGATTACCAGGATCGGCCAATGTTTTTATCAAATGCAAATACCCGGAAAAACCTCCACAATCTTCTGGCGGACAAGCCCTTTCACCACCAATACAAACAGGATATTTTACGCCTTTTTCCCGGAAGATGTATCCTTCAAGTTTTACAATATGATACCAGTCATCACCATAATCATAAAGATATTTTGCCTGCACACTCAAATCATTGAAATACGCAAACATGGGTATCTCCCATCCCGGGAATACCTCCTGTAAATCTACTATGCCATCGAAATCCGGAATGCCTATATGGTCTTCCTTTTGCTTTCCCTTACCTCGTATTTCGAAATGATGCAGATGACGATCCTGCCATCCCATGGAATCCTGGATGGCAACATGCAGATCCCAGAAATTATAATCTGACGGCACTAATATCCTTCTCCAGATCAGTGGCTCTATATCCTGCAGTTCAATTTTAAACTGTAACAGATGATTTTTTGCGTAGGGATTGCTTTTTGACTTTTCATATTTCATCAGGTATCCCTGATCCGTGTAATTTTTTTCAAATTTTAGTTTCATTGATTTGGTCGCTTTACAATTTAAGATCTAATACTAAATTGGCTTTCAGAATGATTTCAATTTTTTCAACCACTGATTATTTTTATCAGGAATTTCGTAAATGCTGAAATATCCTGGTTTGCGCTTGCTTTTTCAAGAGATTCCATATACTCATTGCGATCCTCAATCCGTATCACAATCCAGGGATACCCCCCCGAAGCAAGCATTGCATTCATTAAGAACCGTGCGATTCTTCCGTTTCCATCCCTGTAGGGATGAATGTAAACAAAGAAAAAATGTCCCAGAACTGCCCGAACCGAAGGTTCTTTTTCCTCCTTGAGCAATTCAAAAAAGACCGGCATGGAATCCCTGACTGCCACGACACCAGGCGGAGTATGCCTGGATTCTTTAATATACACAGGACTGTTCCTGTATCCTGCTAAATCGGATGCTTCCAGGATTCCTGCAGCCACGCCGGGTGCAAATAATTCCCTGTACCATGTATGATGATCCTTTTCAACAATTTCTCCGGGATTATTTCCTCCCAGGATTGATCTTAGACTTTCTTTAACCGCCTGGAATGACTGCCAGTATCCCCTGGCTGCCATGGCATCGACTTGCATTCTGTCTTCAATATCCCCGGCAGGATCCCACCGGCCACTTCTAACCTTTTCAACGAGATCAGGAGATACCTTATATCCTTCTATTGAAAGGGAGTGATAAGCATCAGTAATATATTGATCATCCACTTCCTCTAAATACTTATTAATCTTTTTTGGAATTCCTGGTGAATCCGGGAACCTTGCTGCAACATGTTCTCTCATCTGCCGCCACATAAGTTTTATCCTGTAAACATATGGCGAGCTTTCCCGGGTAATTAAGATTACTGGTGTTTTTACCTTAAATGGATCCTTTTCCCTGATATCGTAATCAGCACTTTTAAAAGCGGATAAAATTTCATCTGCAATAAAATCCTTCCCAATATTACGAAAGGCCCCTGCTAACCTTCCGGCTATTGTGGAGCGCCCTCCTTTGAGCAATATGGTCAGGACTTCTGATGCATCTTTTATCATAGCCAGAGCAATTCTGGCATCGGTTGGGTACTTGCTATAAAAATCCGGTGAACAAGCTATTAACGCAGACGGAAGTGAAAATAAATTTAATCCGTCCTTTTCTGTAATATCCTTATTTGGAGGAATTGAAGAAGTGACATCAAACAGGGAAGTATTATGAAGCAAAGAGGTTTTATTATTGCCGGCCTTTGGTGAGCGCACCAACAACTGTTTTGGTATTGCTGTATTGCCATTGTGAATAAGTAAAGACTGTTCCGGCGATAAACACCAATCATTCTCAAATCGCTCTTTCATGTAAACAGAGACGAAATACCAGTATGATGTAAACCATGAAGTACTATCTCCTTTCATTTCGTCGGGACGAGTTGATATATACCAACCTTTCATAACCTCCCTGAGAAAACCTTTGGACACAAGCCGATCCTTGTGAGTCCTGGAGAGATCACCTGATTTAATGACTGCAATTCCATCTTTATTCTGGAATTTGACTAATAACTGCAGTGATCCTGACAATTTTTCTGCAGGGGTGGGCATGATTATTTTATTATTATTACTGGCCTGTTAAAATATGTCTGTTGCATATTTAGTTTAACGTGCCGGGCTGTATTTAGTATATTACGTCGTGTGATTTTAAGTATAATCCGATGTGTTGTTATTAGTATATTATGCAAAGATATTAATAATTAACTACATTGATGGGTTGAATTATATAAAATTTCCTGAGAGAAGATAGTCTGTGGAGAAGGATTTTCGGAGAAGGATTTGCCCCTGAAACAGGGTTTTTCGCAGAAATGTCATTTTTCAAGCACTTAATTATCAGCTACTTATAAATCGAGAGCATTGTTCATAATCATGAGGTCCCGGTTTCCCCGAGTACTCGGGAGGACAGGCAACTCCCGGTCTCGCTACAAGGAAAAAGCCTTGCACGATAGTGCTTGGCTTTTTTTAAGGTAGTGTTCCAATTAGTGTTTCTGATAAAACACTAATCAAAATGATCGATTGTTCAAATAAAGGTACCAGTCAGTTCGGAAAGTTCAGTCCACCCCAGAATTTTTGCAACACTTCTGCTATGTCCTGATCTGCCGCCATAAACCAGGTAAAAATTATCTTCTGGTAAGCCGGAAAGCCTCCGGTAATATTCAAGACCCTTAAAAAAGTCTGACGTAATAGTAGTCCCTGATTTAATTTCTATTACCTTTTCAGTATCCCCCATTTGCATAATGCAGTCAATTTCATTCCCTGTATTATCTCTCCAGAAATATAGTCGTGATTGCCGGATTTGATTGAAGTTTGACTTCATCAACTCAGTAAAAATCAGGTTCTCAAACAAGGAACCCCTGAGGAAATGTCGCGAAACATCCTCATAACGGTTAATTCCCAGCAAGGAGCAAACAAGTCCTGTATCAAAGAAATACATCCTGGGACTTTTAATAAGTCGCTTGTTGTAGTTCTTTGTATACGGACGAATAAAAAATACGATAAAACTGGCTTCCAGGATGGAAAACCAATTTTTAACCGTTTTCTGATCGACACCCAGTTCATTTGAAATAGATGTAAAGTTGATAATCTGCCCAATGCGACCTGCCGCAATTTCTAGAAAAGTTTTAAAAAGGGTCAGATTCATTATGTTTGAAATATTGCGTACATCTCTCTCCAGGTAGGTCTGAATGTAGGATGGGTAAAAATCAGGTGAGGCTATTTTCTTATCGTAAATTCTGGGATATGAGCCATTAAAAATGTACCTCTCATAATTTTTTGGCAGAAGTTTTTCCGATTCAAGTTCATCAATAGAAAATGGCAAAAGGTTTACAATTGCCACTCTTCCTGCCAGACTTTGAGAGATCTTTTCCATGAGCAGGAAATTTTGTGAACCGGTTATAATGAATTGGCCGGTTTTTGAATGCTCATCAACAATTCCCTGGATGTAGGAGAACAATTCAGGCACATATTGAATTTCGTCAATAATTACGCCTTTTTCAAATCTATCCAGAAAGTGCCTGGGATCACTTTGAGCAAACGACCGGGAATCCGGCATTTCAAGATTTACATAATCATATGTTGGGAAGCACATCTTTGAAAGTGTTGTTTTACCACTTTGCCTGGGTCCGGTTATGCTGATTACCGGAAACTTGCCCGCAAGTCGTGTAATGTTTTTTCCTACTAATCGATCTATCATCATGGTTTACAATATAGGAATATAATTCCGGATATGTAAAGATAGATTAAATTCCCCAGTAATTCAAATTTCAAGGCAGTTGAATGGTTTAAAGGGAATAGTCCTCAGAATAAATATGCATGGAGAAGGATTTACACTATTTAGGGCAATAGAATAATGATATAGCAAATTCCGGTGTAATTGGAATCTCCACTGTCTATAATGAAAAGACTTCAATTTGTCATCAATAACTTACAGCCCCATTCTCTTTTGTCTTACACCGAATTACTGAATTGATTACAAATATAAAAGCCATTCCCCTACAGCCGGACGTATATTTTAAATATAATTTGGACTGATATATAATTATCACCTGTAATAATTCAGAACTATTTAAGATTTATTAGATCTACTAATAATTTATCAGAAAATTATTATAAATCTAAATGCCACACTTAAACAATATCTCTGGCAAATACCTCTCAAGCATCTCATCAATTCTCCAATTAACTCTCAAAAAAAAAAGCATGAAAGAATTACACCACTTTACAAAATCTATGATCATAGGATTATTATCCATCATGATCTGCTCCCTATCAGCAAATGCACAGTCGGACTTAATCGAGTTTACCAGCACTTCATTATCATGGTCAGAAAATGGACATTCTTTCACCAGGTCAGGTGAAGGATATATATGGACCAGTCCTGTTGTGAGTTCACCGAATTCGTTTGGTTGTAACAGTTCATATGGTACGTGCCAGGTAGATAAATCGTTAAATCCAATGGAAATAAAATCCATGTACCTGGTAGGTGGCTGGGCTGGTTTCCAGGTATCAGTCAAAGGCCTTAATGCTTCAAATACGGTGCTCTATAGTCAGACACTAAGCATTTCCGGCTCCTTTGCAAAATACTCATTTTCCGGCTGGACAGGTGTTAATAAAATACAAGTAATCGGAGTAAGTAATGGTTGGTTTGTTGTGGATGATATAGAATATATTCCTCAAAATGTTGCTCCTTCAAATATCTCAATTGACAATAATGTGGTATCAGACGGAGACCCTTCAGGAACAAGTGTAGGTACCCTTTCAACAGTTGATTCAGAAGATGCCGGGGGACATACCTATTCAATGGCCACAGGCGGCACAGATAATGCAAGCTTTGAAATTGTCGGAAGTGCACTAAAAACAAAATTTGCCGCCGATTATGCGACAAAAAACAGTTACAGTATAAAGATAAGAAGCACAGATGACGGTAGCCTCTATTATGATAAGGATTTTACAATTACTGTAAATCCTCCGGTTACTCCGGGAACTTTATGGGAAGGCCCAAGACTAACATTCACAAAGGCTAATTCTGCTGATTGGACCATGGAGGCTAACCAGGACAGAATTACTGATAATGTTTGGATAACCCGCCAGAATAATGAAGGGCTTTTCAATATTAAGAATGAATCCAGCTTTAATTACATTGATAGTCCTACTGATACAGAATGGTCATACGGTACCCTGGATAATTATTCTTCACTTACATATGTAAATTGGGTGGATTTATCTTCTTGGGCGCCTCCTACAATGGTTGGGAAAGAGGCTGTAGTGCATTTGATCACTGACAATATCTACATTGGAATTAAATTCCTTTCGTGGAGTAGTGGCGGCTCAGGAGGTGGTTTTTCTTACGAACGGACAACCGACGTAACAGTTCCTGAAGTTCCAACACTTAGCACCGCAGCTGTCAGCGACATTACTTCGACAACGGCCACCGGTAATGGAAATATTACAGACATGGGAAATCCTGATCCTACCCAACATGGCGTTTGTTGGAGTACTTCTACCGGACCAATAATAAGCGGCTCAAAAACAGAAGAGGGCATCCCTTCCGGAACTGGAGCATTCACCTCATCTATGACAGGGTTGCTGGCAAATACAACATATTATGTCCGCTCATATGCCACTAATACGGAAGGAACAGCATATGGTAATGAAGTATCATTTACTACATTGAAAACGGCAGTGACCATTACCGGAACCTTCGTGGTGAATAATAAAATCTACAATGGAAATACAGTGGCGCTCATTGAAACCAATAATTTGATTCTTACTGGAGTAGCCGGTGGTGATGATGTATCTCTTAGCAATGTAATATTAGCATTTGCAAGTGAAAATATTGGAACATCCATTTCAGTCAGCATTAGCAGCGCAGAATTAAGCGGTACAGATGCAGGGAATTACACATTATCATTGGCAGGTGCACCAACTGCAACGGCAGATATTAGTGCCAGGGAGCTGACCGTCACAGGAGCCACTGTTGCCAGTAAAGAGTACGACGGCAATACAGATGCAACGATTAGCGGAGCTGCTCTAAGTGGCGTATTAAGCGGTGAGACAGTCAGCCTTGACGATGCTGCTGCAGGAGTCTTTGCACAAAAGGATATTGGAACAGCAATCGCAGTTTCAAGCACTATGAGTATCAGCGGAGTTGATGCAGGTAACTACACTATCACTCAGCCTTCAGGACTTTCTGCCGATATCACAGCTATTGAACTGACCGTCACAGGAGCCTCTGCTGCCGCAAAAGTGTACGACGGCAATACAGATG
>CAYZEZ010000055.1:0-19984 GCA_964477295.1 uncultured Bacteroides sp.
GACAGTGAGGCAGGCTTTAGGGGCGCAGGTATCTGATGGATATATTAAGAAGCACCAGGGTAAAGGGAGTATCGTCGCTTCCCTGCCACAGGGTGTGGGCATTTTATCGATTGCAGGCACTACTTCGGCCCTGGGATCAGGTAACCTTGAGACAAGAATTGTTGTTAAACCGTTTGTAGATCAGTGGGACAAGGACTTTTTCTTTAAACTGACCAGGGCTGAAGAGGAATCGGGATGTATCAGGATGGAGAGGGTCAGGTTGTATAATGGCCGCCCTATATTTTATGATATCAATTATTTGCCAAACATTAATCTTCCGCGATTTACCTCCCGAAATTTTGATAACAGGTCTTTGTTTGATATTTTAAGGTCCTCATATAACCTGGAGGTTAAAGGAGGAGAGCAGAAGATTAAAGCCATCCCGGCCGGTAAATATATAGGTGAGCACCTGGAGATCGAGACAGGACATCCTGTATTGCACCTTGAAAGAAAATTTGAAACCAACCGCGTTGGTTATTATTTTTATTCGTCAATATTTTGTAATACTGAAGACCAGGCTGTCTTCGGCGTGTTCTAAAAATTTAAATAAAAAAACTAAATGAACAGTTTTCTCGCATTTGACCTTGGCGCTTCGAGTGGAAGGGCCATACTGGGTAACCTGTCAGGCGGTAAGATTAGCCTGGAGGAGATCCACCGTTTTGAAAACAGGATGGTACAGATCCATGATCATCATTTCTGGAACATATACAGCCTTTATCAGGGGATGATCACCAGTCTGCAGAAAGCCGGAGAAGCAGAAATTGTCCCCGAATCACTCGGAATAGATACGTGGGGCGTGGATTTTGCCCTGTTCGACCACAAGGGCAATTTATTGAGCACACCATATGCTTACCGTGACCAGCGGAATGTTACGGCCATGGAGGAGGTACTTAAAATAATACCTAAAGGAAAGATCTCAGAATTAACAGGTCTTGCATTCTGGCCTTTTAACAGCCTTTACCAATTGTTTGCATGGAAGCGCGACCAGCCCCATGTTCTGGAAGCTGCCGACTTCATGCTGTTCATGCCGGATATTTTTAATTATTTTCTCACGGGAATAAAAAATTGTGATTACACATTCGCTTCTACTTCCCAGCTGCTTAATCCCTATTCCAGGCAGTGGGAATACAGTCTCTGTGATATGCTGGATCTGCCAAAGGGTATATTACCTGAGATATCTGATCCGGGAAAAGTTATCGGTAAGCTTTCTCAGGAGGTGCAAAGTATGACAAGGGTAAAAGATTTGTCAGTAATCGGAGTAGGATCCCACGACACAGCCTCGGCAGTTGTGTCGGTGCCGGCCGAAAGCGATGAATTTGCCTATATAAGCTCAGGTACATGGTCATTAATGGGTATTGAAACGGACGAACCGGTCATTTCTGATAAGACGCTTGCCTATAACCTGACCAACGAGGGTGGCGTAGGAAAGAAGATCAGGTTATTAAAGAACATAATGGGATTGTGGCTGTTGCAGGAATGTAAGCGGATATGGACTGCTGCGGGTAATGATTACAGTTTTCCCGAACTGGTAAAAATGGCTGAAGCAGCCATATCATTCAGGTCGATACTTGAACCCGACTACATGGAATTTTACAATCCCCCGGATATGCTCCAGGCAATTGTAAATTTCTGCAAGCGTACCAATCAGCCCGCTCCAGAAAATACAGGTCAGTTTGTCCGGGCAATCCTTGAAGGACTGGCTTTCAAATACCGTATGGTTCTTGATCAGCTCAGAGAGGTTTCAGGAAAGAAACTGGAGAAACTTCATATCATCGGCGGTGGTGCCCAGAATGAATTGCTGAGCCAGTTTTCTGCAAATGCTACTGGAATCCCAGTTATCACAGGTCCTTCGGAGGCTACGGCCATTGGTAACCTGATGGTCCAGGCCATGGCCATGGGGCATGTTGGCGACCTGAAGGAGATCAGGGCAGTTATCCGAAATTCTTTTGAATTGAAGATTTTTTTACCAGAGGATCAGGATGCATGGGAAGGGGCCTATCAGAAATACCGGGGGATTGTGGAGCAGGTGAGTTAAATGCAGTTTTCTGTTATCTGATGTCATCCCATCCCGCCGTGCCCCCCCGAGCACTCGGGGGGGAGTACTCGGGATCGGGATCTGATGGCTGATGCAGGAGATCCTGACATGAATTCAGGATGACTTATAAAAAATCAATCATACATCGGATAGGCTATTCCACATTGCCTACGTATTTCATCGAGGATCCCCATAAGTTCCAGGCTGAATGATAAAGGAAGCATGGGGCTTTCTTTAAACCCTTCAGAGAGGCATCGCATTGATTCGATGGCTTCAAGATGATAGCCGTTTCCCGTATAATTGAAAGTAACCTCCTTAGCTTTTTTCTTTTTTTCAATAATTGTTAATGTTGATGGAGTAAACCATCTGCTGTTTATTTTAACGATGCCTTGTTCAAATAAAAAGGTTGCCTCAGTGGGCCCATCTGCGGCAAAAGAGCATTTCAGGTTGGCAATAACCTGGTTTTCGTATTTGAACAGCATGCTGCACGATTCGTCGGCTCCTGTTTCTGACAGGATTGCCATGGATTTGATTTCGCGGGGTTTTCCCATTAATAAAAGGGTTAAAAAGACCGGGTATATTCCAATATCGAGCAGTGCCCCGCCACCCAGTTCGAGGTTATATCCCCTATGTTCAGGATCGTAAGGCAGCTGAAAGCAAAAGTCAGCAATGATGCCTTTGATCTTTCCCAACCGGCCTGAATCACGGATCTCTATCACCTTTTGAACAGTAGGAAGAAAAAGGCTCCATATGGCTTCCATCATGAATACTTCCCTGCTGCGGGCAACATCCACCAGCTTGGTCAGCTGTTTGGAATTGATGGTAAAGGGTTTCTCGCAAAGTACAGGCATCCCGGCTTCCAGGCACATCATCGTATTGTTAAAATGTTCTGAATGAGGGGTGGCGATATAGACAATATCAACCTCTTTGCTGCCCAGTATCTTCTCATATCCCTCATAAGCATAGGGCACATTATATTGTTCGGCAAATTTCCTTGCACGATCCATCGATCTGGAGGCCACTGCTTTAAGATTAGCATTTGGAATGGTAGCCAATCCCTGTGCAAATTTGTGGGCAATGCCACCGGGACCAATGATGCCCCAACGGATAGTTCCGGGTTCAGGGTTCCGGGTCCCGGCTTGGTTTAGGTTGTGTGTTTTCTTATCCTTCATAAATCGTAAATCGTTATTCTGAGATCATTATAATGCTGTTTTATGCAAGGATTTTCTCAATCAGATTTAATTCATCATCAATGAAATCCAGCTTCTCCAGAGTTCCCAGGTTGTCGTTGAGCTGTTCAACTGTTCTTGCCCCGATCAATACTGAAGTAACTCTCTCATCCTTAAGCAGCCAGGCCAGGGCCATCTGTGTCATGGTTTGTTTCCGTGCTGCCGCGATCTTATTTAATCCGGCAACTTTATTGATAACCTCCTCGGTTACCTGTCCCTTTTGCAGGAATCCGTGTGGTTTTGCAGCACGGGAATCTTCAGGGATCCCTTTGAGGTATTTGTCAGACAATATTCCCTGTGCCAGGGGAGAGAAGGCAATGCAGCCAATGCCTTCCTTTTCCAGTGCCTCCAGTAATCCTTCTTCCGGTGCCCTTACCAGCATAGAATATTTAGGCTGGTGAATAAGGCATGGTGTTCCCAGTTCCCTCAGGATCCTGGAAGCTTCAATAGTCTGATCCGGATTATAGTTTGAAATTCCCGCATATAATGCTTTACCTGATCGGACCGCCTGGTCAAGCGCCATCATCGTTTCTTCCAGCGGGGTATCCTGATCGGGCCGGTGGGAATAGAAAATGTCAACATAATCGAGTTGCATCCTGGACAGGCTCTGGTCAAGGCTGGCCAGTAAATATTTTCTCGAACCCCATTCACCATAAGGCCCCGGCCACATCAGGTATCCTGCTTTGGTAGATAAGATCAGCTCGTCCCGATACCCGGCAAAATCCTGTTTCAGTATTTTACCAAAATTTTCTTCTGCCGCTCCCGGAGGAGGACCGTAATTATTGGCCAGGTCAAAATGGGTAATCCCGGAATCAAATGCAGAGAATAACATATTCCGTGCTGTTTCATAATCGTCCACATGTCCGAAATTGTGCCATAAACCCAGCGATATAACCGGAAGCCTGATCCCTGAATGGCCACATCTCCTGTAAACCATATGGTTGTATCTGTCGTGTGACGGAAGGTATTTCATGATAGTAAGGGTTGATATTTTGATAGAAGCAATTTTAATAAAATATGACAAGAATGAAAGTGATATCAGGTATATTTTTACTCTGATAAGGATTGATTATCCGTTATAAATGGATTTATTTTTATGGCACCGGTGGGACTTTTATGGTACCGGTGGGACATGCATCACCACATTGAGTACAATCAGGCAAGCAGTAGGATTGTGTTAAGTCAAGCCGGGGAGTGAATAATCACATCCGGCCGCTGGTGTTGATGAGTGGCTTTATAATATTGTTGGGACAGGTTTTCAGGCAATTACCGCATCGGGAACAAACAAACCTGAATTCCTTGTCAGGGAGGATGCCTGGTGGGTGAAGTAATGCCTGGTCCCTGGCCTTCAGGATACCTGGTAGAAGGATCTCAAATCCGGCTCCGAATATGCCTGCAATGAAATATCTTCGGTTTTTCTTAAATTCCGGTCGGCCTATGGATTCGTTTGATCTATCAGACCTATTTGTTACTAAATATAGATATTTCTATTTATAGTAAACAGAAAGATAAATGAGTATATTCGCAAATTGAAAAAATGATCTTACAAAAAATTTTGTTACAATGAATCGAATCTCTGTCCTTTTAATCGCCATCATTTTTATATCGGGATGTCACCAGACTTTAAAAGAAATACCTATGAATCAGCTGGTTACAGATGATTTAAATTTTTGTGTTGCACAGTATATGCTTATGTTAAAAAATTTGCCTGAGGGAGAGCTTCCCAAGACCAGTGACCAGGAAACGGGTGAGTTTATATCCTCGAAACCGAATTGGTGGTGCAGCGGATTTTTTCCCGGCAGTTTGTGGTACTTGTATGAATATACCGGCAAGGAGGAGATTATGGTTGCTGCCAGGAAGATCAATGCCCTGGTGGAAAAGGAAAAATATAACAAGGGCACACATGACCTTGGTTTTATACTGAATAATAGTTTTGGACTGGGCCTCAGGCTTACCGGTGATACAGCCTACAAGGAAATATTGATTACCGGTGCCTATTCCCTTGCAAGCCGCTACAACGAAGCGGTGGGGTGCATTAAATCATGGGATCACGGAGAATGGCAATACCCTGTTATCATTGACAATATGATGAACCTTGAATACCTCTTCTGGGCAGCCAGGGAAACGGGTGATTCTGCATTTTATAAAATGGCAGTTTCTCATGCAAACAATACAATTAAAAATCATTTCCGGGATGATTACAGCACATACCACCTGGTGGATTATGATTCTGTTTCGGGTGAGGTAATTCAGAAAAGAACTGTCCAGGGTGCCTTCGATGAATCTGCATGGGCCAGGGGACAGGCATGGGGTTTGTACGGTTTCACCATGGCCTACAGGGAAACCGGTGATGAACATTATCTTCAGTATGCCAATGGTCTGGCCAACTATATTATTAATCATCCAAACCTTCCGGAGGACAAGATTCCTTACTGGGACTTTAATGCTCCTGGTATCCCTGATGCAAAAAGGGATGCATCGGCAGCAGCCATTATTTGTTCAGCACTTCTTGAATTACAGGAATATGTGGATGAGGAAACAAAAGGTAAATATATGGAAACAGCCGAACAGATCATCAGGTCTTTATCTTCACCCACCTACAGGGCCGGACTGGGGAAGAATAATAATTTTATCCTGATGCATTGTGTAGGTTCTATTCCGCATAATGGAGAGATCGATGTTCCGCTGACCTATGCAGATTATTATTTCATTGAATCTTTAATGCGATTTAGGCAAAACCTTGGAGGTTTTTAAAAACCTCCAAGGTTTACTTCTATCGGAGTTAACAGTACCTTAAATTTGAACGGTCGTGCCTTCAGCAAATACTCGGGCCTGCATCCCGGACCACATGTGGCCGTTCCCAATCCATTTTGTAAATAATCGATATTGAATGTGATGCTGGCGCTTTTTTCCAGGTCAAAGGTATGCTTTGCATTGGCAATGTTTTGATCGGTATAGCGGTAAGCACTGAAATTAAAAAGGGTATCGCATTGAACCTTTATTCCAAACTGGTGCCTGTCATCGATCTTAACCCACCTGACCCGGCTCCGGTTGCCGTTTTCCTCAGGGACAATGTAATTCTCCCATAATTCATCCACTTTCTTTGAATAAATATCGATTTTCCCGCTTGCCTGTCTGTCGGGATAGGTTTCATGCGGACCTGCACCATACCATGTGGTATTATCCAGCAACTCGGGAAGGGTCATCTGTAATCCCACTTTTGCCAGCGTTTCAACAATTTCTGTTGGTTCGGCAGTCGCCTGGATAGCAATACTGCCATCTCCAAAAACAGTATACAGCAAACTTGCATTAAGTAGCAATTCACCCTTTTTATTTTTCAGGTCAAAGGAGGCTTTAATATTTACTACCTGATCCTGCTGGTCCAGAAGTTCAATCTTATTAAGGGAATGCTCCATATGATCGATTCCGGCCTTTTTCCAGCGTTGCCATCCCATCCAATCCTTCAGATCGTTCTCAGTTGGTGGACGAAAGAAATTAAACCTGGGGCCAGACCGTATCAAATCGGTTTTATCCAATGTAAAGGATGATATGATCCCGGTTCGTTTATCAACGGAAATACTGAATCCTTTTCCGGTACAGGTGAAAGCTTCAGAAGATTCCTGGAATTTTATCCTGGGAAGTGACTGGCTGTCTTTTTCAATTTGGACTAAAGCATTACCATGAATTTTATATTGCTCCCAAGCTACCAGGTATCCAATTGATGCCCATGGCAGGTCTTCAGGCAACCTGAATTCAATATTAAGGAAATATTCTTTTCCCGGATCAAAATTACTGCTGGAGAAAGGAATAATAATATCGGAGGTGTCTTTTGGATGAATATTTAAGCCTGTAAGATTACCTTGCTGAATTTGTTCCCCTTCAGAGACTATTTCCCATTCTGCATTAAAGTATGCCAGGTTGGTAAAATTGTAACGGTTGATTAAGCGGATCTTTCCATTTTCCAGGTCAACCGGTTCAAAACCAACATATTGATAAATTTTTTGGATTTCCCGTAAAGCAGGGCTTGGTTTACGGTCAGGATAAACAAGGCCATTCAGGCAGAAACTCCCGCTGTTGGGTTCATCGCCGAAATCTCCGCCATATGCCCAGTATTTTTCTCCGTCTGCAGTGTATTTTGTCAAGCCCTGGTCGACCCAGTCCCATACAAATCCCCCTTGCATATGCGGATATGAATAAATGACATCCCAATAATCCTTCAGTCCTCCCACACTGTTTCCCATGGCATGGACATATTCACAGAGGATGATGGGCCGGTCGGGATAATTTTCATGGAAATATATCATTGTTTCAGGACTGGAATACATATCTGAAATGATATCAAATTGGCAGGGTACCGGTTCCTTGCCTCCCCACCGGTTTTCATGGTCATCATAATGAATAGGGCGGGAGGGATCCATTTCACGGATCATGGCCTCCATGGCATAATGGTTGGGACCGAGGCCTGTTTCGTTTCCCAGTGACCAGACAATCACTGATGGGTGGTTCTTGTCCCTTTCCACCATTCTTCTTCCCCGGTCGAGAAAAGCTTTTTCCCAGGCAGGATCCTTAGCAAGCACGCTCTTCTCGCGTAGCTCATGGCTTTCAATATTGGCCTCATCCCAGAGATAGATCCCGTATTGGTCGCACAGGTCATACCAGGCGGGTTGGTTTGGATAGTGTGAAGTCCTGACAGCATTGATGTTATGTTGTTTCATAAGCATGATGTCCCTGATCATCAGATCGCGGGAAACAACCCTGCCGTGATCGGGATCCAGTTCATGCCTGTTTGTTCCCTTCAGATCGATGGCAACACCATTAACCAGGAGTTGTGCATCCCTGATCTCAACTTTCCGGAATCCTACCCGGGAAGAGATCACCTCTGAAATTTGATTTGTTTCATCTGTCAGTTTAAGCAAGAGGGTGTAAAGATTCGGGTGCTCTGCACTCCAGAGGAGAGGGTCTCTGATCCCCCGCTGGATATTCAATACAATTTCCTGGTGGAAATTCAGCGATTGATTTATGGGAATAGTTTCAAAAAAGACTTCATTGTCATCCGGATCCTTCAGGATAACATCCAGGCTTCCTTTTTTACTTCTCTCTACATCGAAATTTTGAAGGTTGATCCTGAGCCAGAAAGTGCCATCAGCGTAGGTCTCATCCAGGTCGGTCATAACAAAATAATCGCGGATATGTAATTTCGGAGTGGCCATCAGGTAGACATCCCTATGAATTCCGCTGAGCCTCCAGAAATCCTGGTCTTCCAGGTAACTACCGTCTGACCATCGAAAAACCTGCAATGCCAGTACATTCTCTCCTGTTTGGATAAACGGTGTGAAATCAAATTCTGCCGGGGTCATGCTGCCCTGGCTATAACCTATTCTCTGGCCATTCAACCAGATATAAAAGGCAGACTGGACTCCGTCAAAATGGATAAAAACCTGCTTGTCGTCCCAATCTTCAGGGATAGTGAATGTTTTGATATATGATCCCACAGGATTGTCAATCAAGATTTTAGGCGGTTGTGCAGGAAAAGGGTGTTTAATGTTTGTATAGATTGGTATCCCATATCCTTTCAGCTGCCAGTTGGATGGTACTTCAATGTCATCCCAGTCACTTGCGTCGAAACCCTGTGTATAAAAATTGAGGGGCCTGCTATCTGTGTTTTCTGACCATTTAAATTTCCATTCCCCATTCAATGACTTAAAAAAGACAGACTTTCCCGGATCGAACTGTTTTGCCAGTTCAACCGAGGGGTAGGGCATGAGTGTAGCATGTGCCGGTTGCTTGTTGAGGCTGATAATCTCGGGATTCTCCCAATCGTTCAGGGATTGTGCATTTGAAGTTAAACTGAGGATAGTGCCGGCTATCAATAACCGGAGGTTCTGAAAGGCCTTTTTCATCATCAGGTATGCGTTTATAATTTATTCGGTTATTTGGTTAGTTTGTTGGTACGCCGGATTCGAATAATTGAACAAGTTCATCGAGATAGTTCTCATATACATCCCGTGGGTTAACCTCATTCTCTTTGCAGATGCTGGCTGCCATGCCCACGATTTCACCCATCATTCCACCTGTTCGCATAACACGTACGGTGCCCAGGGCGACATGCGTTACACTTATGCACCGTCCGGCCATAAAGAGGTTATCAATATTTCTGGAATAGAGACACCTGTAAGGGATCTCATAGGGTTCGATAGCAGGATGCCGGTACCAGCTGTAAAACTCATCACCCGGATAATGCAGACTGTTCAAAGAATCTGCATAATGAAGATCGATCCCCCAGCCACCTTTTTTATCGAAGCTTTCTGCTTCGAGCAGGATGACTTCGGATTGTTTGGTGGAGCATCCACCCAGCAGGAGGAGGAAGAGGGCAAGGGGGTAAAGCTGTTTCATCAGGAATTTTTTTACAAAGTAAGGAATTATTGGCACTGGGCGAGGTGTTGGGTAAGAGTTACGAGTTACGAGTTGCTAGTTTCCGGGTGATTGATCTGTTATTTTGATAGTATATTCACCATTTTGTGGGAATTTGGTTGCTTTAAAAATAAGCCGGATCAGTTCATCACCCCAGACCCGGGAAAGCCTGCCATCCGTGACCGGAATCGTTTCAATACGTAATGATAAAAGATCTTTATCATATGTAAGAAGCAGCATGTCTTCCGGAATATTCCGGTTCACCAGGATTAACTTTCCCGGATCATTTTTCTGCACTATAAAATAAGTCATTAGGTTCATATCCAGCTGATTATCTGTTCTGTTGAGCTGGTATTTATCATGCAAAACGATCTCTTTCCCTCTCTTTAGAGAAAGTGACCGGTTGAGTTCATTTATACCTGCTTCTTCAGGGTAAGCTGCAGCAATATCCAGATTGAATTCAACACTTTTTTTTGTTGTGGAGAAAGATACCTTTTTGGCCCTGTATTCCTGGCCGGGAGATTGCATTACACCATTTATTGCAGGTAAATTATGATAGGCTGATTGCATGGTCCAGATAGTATACCGTTCTTCGCTGAAAGTTTGCCTGGTATATGTTTCGACCCCTATGTCAATAATTGCAGGGTTTCCATTCAGATACACTATGAAATTCCCTACATCATTATGGTTATGGCTTTCGTTGTTATGCCCTCCCTTGGCAGCCAGGTAAAGGCTTTTATTGCTGTTATGATATGAACGGGCTCCCATGATCTGGATATCGGGCAGCCAGAAGTCATCGAGAAGCGGTTCTTTAGCATTGCAGGCCATTATTTCAGACATGTGAAACAGCATTGGCAGTTGCCTTCTGCCAAGTGCACCAAAACTGTACTCCAGGCTGACCCCGTTCTCAAACCTTTTTCTTGCCAGGAAAGCACCATATTCCATCATCATTTGATTATCTGTTCTTTTTCCATACAGATATACCACGGCAGGGTCGGGGTGGACAATGGCAGACGCGTCGGCAAAATTTATCGAATAAGGATATTGTATCGAGACTTTGGCGATATAGGTGCCAATGCTCCGGATAAGGGGTTCCTGGTAAATATTTATCTGCTCCCCGGAGTAATCATAAAGTACTTCAAGGTCATTGAACAGGGCAGCTCCTGCTTCACTCCAGTAACCGGGACCTTCATCACAACCACCGTCAGCAGGATAAGGATTGAGGAACCTGTCAATTATTGTCATAATCTTATAGACCGCCTCTGTTTTTCTCTGCTCGTCTTTTTCGATGAGCAATACACTGGGAAGCCAGTTTGAGCAAATCCAGGGGGTCCAGTTATTCAAATGCTGGCTATTCGCACCCATCCACCAAAAATCGTCCCTCTTCAGGTTGGGTGTAAGCACCCTCCTGTCGATTTCATATTCAATGCGTTCCCTGATCAAAGGTGACTGTTTATCCATGATGCTTCCAACAAGATAGAGTGCCCAGGCAAGCTGGGCCGATGTTTCTGCAGCGAAAAGGTCAACGGTGGGTTCCTGAACATCGGGCAATCCCGCGCCGGCTTTTTGTGCGCCGATGTGGGCAGAAATACCCCAGTATGTTTCTTCGCAGATTGCCCATATCCCGTTAATGATCTGGTCAGTGAACCTGTCCTTTCTTTCAAAAACCTCTGCCATAACCAGGGAAGTCAGGGCTTGCCTTCTTTTAAAAGAAACGGAACTGTAATTGGTACGGTTTCCGGATCTGATAAAATCAAGCGCTGCGGTTGCTGGTATCACAGGCCAGGAATAATCGAGGAAATCTTCTCCCTGCCTGATGAAGTAGTTTTTTATTTCGGGTGGGAATTTATCCCATGCATCCGGTTCATCAATGGTTGGGAACGGGTGCCAGTCTTCCGCCGAATGGATCATTCCTGCGATCTGGTCTTTTGAATATTTGCCAGTGAGGAGGTTTCTTTCAGCATGTTCCTGTGCATTCAGACAGATGGTTGAGACCAGGAAAATTAATACCAGGAAAGCTTTTTTCATTCTTTAAAGTTTATGAAAACCTTGGAGGTTTTGCGAGGAAACCTCCAAGGTTTGGTTCTATCGGATCGGGGTGATTCTCATTGCCATTCCGCCTCCCTTCGCCAATTTGATTTTTAAGACTGTATCTTTCTTCACATGCATTAGCTCGCGTTTATAATCAATGGCCAGCGAATTAGCATTGATCCCATCCGTGAATATCTCAGCATGGTATTCTTCATCACCCAGAAAATCAAAGTGCACAGTCACTTCCCTTTCCGACCAATCGGTTAAGGCTCCCACATACCAATCCTCGTCTTTTTTCCTGACCGTAACAATATATTCTCCCAGCTCAGCATCAGGAACAATGGTTTCGTCCCAGGTTACGGGCACCCGGGAGATAAACGCTAATATATCAGGATATTTTCTGTATTCAGTCGGAGCATCACAAAGCATCTGGAGGGGGGCATCGTAAACCACATACATCCCCAGCTGATGGCATCGTGTACCCCAGCTCATCGGCCAGGTATCGGAATGGGCAAAGTTAGCCTGGGTCCCGTTTCTCATGGCACCGGGTGTGTAATCCATCGGTCCTGCCAGCATCCGGGTGAAGGGAATCGTTACGTTGTGTTCAGGATCAGGGAACTGCCCCCTCCAGTTGCCTTTATTGTATTCATTCCCCACAACACCTTCATAATTCACAACGTTGGGAAAGGTCCTGTGAAGTCCGGTTGGTTTGCTGCAGCCATGAAAATCCACCATCAGGTGTCTTTTAGCAGCTTCCCTCGCGGTATTTTCATAAAACTCAATGGCAACCTGGTCATCGCGGTCGATGAAGTCAACCTTAATACCCGCTGCTCCCCATTTTTCGAACAGGTCGAGTGCCACATCCATCTGCTTTTCCAGGGTATGCCACACACACCATAGAATCAGTCTTACATTTTTTTCCTTCGCGTACTGGAAGAGATGCTCCATATCCAGATCCGGATTCACCAGGGTCAGGTCGAACTGATCCGACCAGCCCTCATCAAACAACACATAATCGATGCCATTCTCAGCAGCAAAATCGATGTAAAATTCGTATGTTTTTGTATTCCTTCCCGATTCAAAATCCACTCCTTCCAGGTTCCAGCCGTGCCACCATTCCCAGGCTACATTCCCCGGCCTGATCCAGTCAGTTTCAGTTAATTCAGACGGGCTGGCCAGCTTGTAAACCATGTCGTTGTTTGCAAGTATTTCGTCCCTGTCTGTAATAACCATAACCCGCCATGGGAATGACCTGGTACCGATAGTCTTAGCGATATAACCGGCCCTCTCCGTTACCCGGATATTAAACATTCCCGATCCACTCTGTTCAGTTTTTACCGGATATTGCGGAAAAATCCCCTTCAATAATGTGTATCTTCCCATTCGGACCAGGTATAAGCCAGGATAATTCCGGGTATCTGATTCCGTAATTGCAATTTTAACATTGTTTTTCAACTTCACAATTACCGGACAATAGGTGAAATTTGTTTCATTTATGTCAAGGATATTGTTCCAGTGATATATGTATTCATAGGAAGACTGGAAGGTACCTGAGGGGGCCATTAATACCGGGTAATTATCAGTAAACCTGAAAGATACTTCTTCATCGGTGACCACAATCGGTCCCTTAATACGTGTGACAAAACGGTAGGCTGCACCTTCATTATACGCACGGAAAATGACAGAGAAGTCTTTGCTGAAATCCATGATCAATTCATTGTATTCATCCTTAATTTCCTTTCTTTTTCCGTGAACGGGGTACAGGGATTCAGATACTGACCTCGTATTTTGCCTTGCCATCACTGGCTTTAATCCCAGAATATTACCGTCATTTATGTTGAGGGAAATGGGAGAGTGGTCGATTACCAATTGGCCTTTATAAAAAACTGTGTAATTGACCTTATTTTTAAGTTGAATTAAAATTCTTATTTCTTTATTGGGTGAACTTAATTCCAACTCATCCTGTGAAAATAAAGGAATTGCGAGCATCAATGCCGACAGGAACAAAATAGATTTCCTCATTAGAGTTAATTTTTAGATGTATTCTTTAATTGATTTGAAAAAATCCTTTTTCATTGATTTAACGTTGATGCGGGTATACACGTGGACTTTGCGCTGGGTATTTTCATCAGGGACATACATTTCTCTCACTGTAGCGAGATCGGGATGGATGATTGCCTCGATAATGGCAAGATCCCACATGATCCATTCCTCATGCTCCGGGTATTTTGATCTCCAGCGATTAACGAGTATTTCCCAAACCCCCTGCTTCCCATCCATTAATTTAAAAATCTCATCCCTGGTAAATACCAGATCAGCAGAGGTAGTGGCTGTCATTATCCACATCTCAAGTTGCTCATTATTTAATAAATAGTCCATAGCATCCAGGTCGTTTCGTGTGTTAAATTCGTTTTTGTCCCAAATCTTTTTCATGGGTTCGAATTTCAATCCCATCTGATAACACCTTATTTTTTCGGCTATCTCAGGTTTCATGATTAAAGCAGAAGCCAGATTAGTTGGAGCACCCAGAACTACTACATTCAGCTTTTCGCCGGATGACAATTCATTAGCCCTTTTAATTATATATTCCGCAGCAGGCGATTTGTTCGGAACAGGATTCCCCCAGTATCTTAAGGGTCCGTTTGCACCCACAGGATGAGGTATGTGCTTCATATTAAGCGTTTTGAGTATCTCCATGTTTAATAGCTGGCTAACCCATACTGTGCTGTCGGTTGCATCGGGATGATTAAACCATTGTGCAGAACTCAGGCCGATCACTTCTATGTTCTCTTCAAGCAATGCCCTGGTAATTGCAAACAGGTCATCCATCTCATTTCCCGTATCGGCGTCGATAATGATACTGGCATCGTTCCTATCCACTATGTTCTGGAAAAAACCAATATTACTGAAAATGACATAGATTAGAAAAATCCCAATCAGAATGAAGAATATTCTTTTAATCAGCCGTTTGATCATAAAGAAATTTGGAATTTAGAGTTATGAATTTGGAATTGTGGACCAGGATCTATTCTGGATTGTTTTCTGGTAAAAATGATTCTATCATTTTATCAGATTCTCCATACTTTTCCTGGAGCTTCTTCAATTGCTCCTTCAATCCGGCTGTTATGTCATCGTAGCCTTCCTGTCCGAACAGATTGTTCATCTCAACCGGGTCTTGTTGTATATCATATAGTTCCCACTCATCTATATCATAGTAAAAATGTATGAGCTTATACCTTTCAGTACGAATACCATAGTGCCTTTTTACCTGGTGGACAGCCGGGTATTCATAGTAGTGATAATAAATCGATTTTCTCCAATCTTCTGCCTTTCCGTTGGTAAATAGCGGAGTCAGACTGGTTCCCTGCATATCCCTGGGAATTTCAACATTTGCGATATCAAGGAATGTCTCTGCAAAGTCAAGGTTCAATACCATCTCATCACAAGCTGATCCCGGTTCGATCTTACCAGGCCAGCGGATGATCAGAGGTGTGCGAAATGATTCTCTGTACATAAACCTTTTATCGAACCATCCGTGTTCTCCCAGGTAGAATCCCTGGTCGGAGGTATATACGACAATAGTGTTTTCTGCTAATCCTGTTTCATCCAGGTAATCCAGTATTCGGCCTACATTGTCATCAACCGATGCAATACAGGCCAGGTAATCCTGCATGTATCGCTGGTATTTCCATCTTAACAGGTCATCTCCTGCTGGATTTTTTGCCATGAAATCTTCTATCTTTTTATCGTATACTTCATCCCATTGTCTCCTCTGCTCTTTATTAAACCTGTTGTAACTCCATTTATAGGCATTGACTTCCCAGGGATCATCGGGATTTATGCTATCTAAGTCCTCGGGTTTGATCTTCAGGTCACCATGCAGGTTCATGTAATCAAGAATGGTCATTTCCTGCTCCCTGGCGGCTCTGCCCCGTGTTTTATAGTCATCGAAAAGGTTTGGTGGTTCGGGGAATTCAGTATTCTCATAGGTTGTCAGGTGATCCGGGCCTGGCCACCATGACCTGTGTGGTGCCTTGTGCTGGTAAACTAAAAGAAAAGGCTTGTCAGGATTTCTCTTGTTTTTAAGCCAGTCAAGAGCCATATCTGTAATGATGTCAGTAACATAGCCTTCTATCTGTTGATTACCATCGGGGGTCCTGAAATCGGGATTATAATAATTTCCCTGTCCCGGCAGCACCTTCCAGAAGTTAAAACCTTTGGGTTCAGTTTTAAGGTGCCATTTGCCTATCATGGCGGTCTGATAACCATGCTCCTGAAGGATACGCGGGTAGGTTACCTGGGAAGTGTCAAATGGCAACCGGTTGTCCAGTACTCCATTTAAATGGCTGTATTTGCCTGTCAGGATGACTGCACGGCTGGGGGCACAGATTGAGTTGGTGACAAATGCACGGTTGAAGATCATTCCTTCTTCTGCCAGCCGGTCGATATTAGGGGTTTCATTCAGGCCCGATCTGTAGGCACTGATGGCCTGATAAGCATGGTCGTCAGCCATGATAAAAACGATGTTTGGTTGCTCCGGCCCCTGCTGGCAGGATAATAAAAGAAGCATGAAAGCTCCGGGGATAATTAACAGGTTCCTTTTCATTTGTTTCATTTTATTTTGGTTATGATGAGGGATTTCAATTCAAGACCGTTTAAACCGGATTGGTTTCCGGTTTTAAAACTAATGAATTGTTCACCTTCTTGTATATATATCTCTCCAATTTCTGTTATTGGCCACCTCCGCTCGTATACTTCCCGGCGTGGAACCCTGTCGGGAGATCCCACTACAGGCGCTTCCATCGCAATCTCAACGGTTGATTCAATAATTTGAGCCGGCGTTTCAACCCGGAGGATACATGGAACTGATTCCCGGTTAACAGCCATTTCTGCAGTTACCAAAAAAGTTCCGGGTGATCTGTTATTTATTTCCCAATAGCAGGAATCAGTTGAGGACCTGAAATTTACGATCCAGTCATTTGCCCATCCCGATCCCCCTTTATATTCCAGTTGGCCGGTTAATTTGGCTTCCGGGGCAGGAAGTGTTACTTCAGGGGCTTCAATAAATCCGAGTGGCACCGGCAGCGGTTCTATTCCCGAAGAGGTAACATCCTCTATCCAGTTATTATATGCCCTGGATAACCCGGTGGTAATGTCGGGATATAGACCTGAAATGTCATGTTTCTGTCCAGGGTCATCCAGCATGTTGTAAAGCAATGTATCCTGACGGGGATTAATAACCAGACGATACTCTGCTGTTCTGACAGATCCGGGATACGGTTTAAATGTCCATGAACCCTGGTGGGTAAAGATCTGCCTGTCCTGGTAACTGTTCTCAATCATTGCCGGAACAAGGCTGATCCCATCAAGGTGCAGGGAGTCAGGAACAGGTATATGACATAGTTCATGGAGGGTAGGGAACAGGTCGATATGTGCCCCCAGCTGTTTTACCAGTTTCCCTGCCGGTAGTTTTCCGGGATACCTGATATAACAAGGAACCCTTACTCCCCCTTCATCCACATACGCTTTTTTCCCTTTCATGCCACCGTTGTACCGCCAGCTGTTGGGACCATTGTCGGTGAGAAAAATGACGATAGTATTATCTGCCAGTCCCAGGCTATCCAATTCAGCCAGTACTTTGCCGGTGTTATCATCAATGTTTTCACACATGCCATAAATACAGGCAGTGAAATCATCAAATCCTATTTCTTTATACTTGTTAAAATAATTGTCAGGAACCTGTAACGGGGTATGAGGCGTATTGAATGACAGATAGCAAAGGAAAGGATGATGCTGTTTTGAACGGATGAAATCAATGGCACGGCCGGTAAGTACATCGGCTATATATCCTTCCGTTTTAACCGGAGTATTATTGTAGTAGAGAGTTGTATTGAAATAATTATTCCAATGTCCGGCTTTAAATCCGAAAAATTCATCAAATCCCTGTCCTGCCGGATCATTAGGGAATTGTGATCCATTGTGCCATTTCCCGATACAGGCGGTGGCGTACCCATGATCCCTGAAAGATTCAGCGAGGGTGTATTCTTCGCTTCTCATTACCTCCATCCTTCTTGTTACACCATGTGTCCCTGTTCGCAGGTGATAACGACCCGTAAGGAGACTGGCACGTGTGGGGGCACATACGGGGCATACATAAAACCGGTCAAAGCTGACGCTTTCCCTTGCAAGCCGGTCGAGGACAGGAGTAGATATCGAATCGTTTTTATTGATGCTAAAATCGCCCCATCCCTGATCATCAGTAATGATAATCAGCACGTTAGGGTGGTTATCGATTTGCCTGTTGTTACATCCAAACTGGACCATAACAAGAAACAATAAAGCGAAAGGAGAAATAACTTTAATCATTTTGCATTGTTATTTACCGGTTTACCGGTCATCGATCTGTAATCACTGATCAGCGTTCACTGTATTTGATATTTTTTTGTATCAGGGAGATCCTTTGTTTCACACAGACTGCTGACCGCAGACCATCTTCCGGGGTATTCATAACGTAGTCGAGCAGCTTGTCCAGGGTAGTAGTGGCAACATGCATCCTGGTATCTGATGATCCATAATAGATGAAGATTCTGCCATTTTTATTCATGACCCATCCATTGCTAAAGACCACATTAGACACATCTCCAACGCGTTCGATTCCTTCCGGGGCTAAAAAATAACCACCCGGCTGCTTTATCATTTTGGCCGGATCCTCAAGATCGGTCAGGAATAAATAAAGTACATACCTGAGACCAGCAGCACAATCCCTTACTCCATGTGCCAGGTGCAGCCATCCTTCGGGTGTTTTCAAGGGGGCAGGCCCCTGTCCATTCTTCAATTCTTTAATGGTATGATACTCACGATGGTCGATAATTTCTTCCTTTTCAATGACAGCATGCTCTATATCTTCGGCCAGTCCCCAGCCTATACCACCTCCCGAACCGGCCTGAATAAAATCATCCTGCGGTCGGGTATAGAAAGCATACTTACCTCCGATAAACTCTGGGTGAAGGACACAATTCCTCTGTTGGGGGGAAGGGGTTTTAAGGTCGTCGAGACGCACCCAGGTTTTAAGGTCCCTTGTCCTTGCAATACCACACTGGGCAATAGCTGAAGACAGGTCGCCAGATGGAGCTTTGGTATCCTTTCTCTCAGCACAGAACACACCATAAATCCATCCATCCTGATGCTGTGTCAGCCGCATATCGTATATGTTGGTTTCCAGGCCATCCGTTTCTGGGATCACCACCGGGTAATCCCAGAATTTGAAGTGATCAATTCCATTTGGACTTTCGGCTACGGCAATAAAGGATTTCCGGTCCCAACCTTCCACCCTTACAGCAAGCAATATCTTTTTATCCAGTTCAATGGCACCTGAATTTAAGGTTGCATTAATCCCCATTCTTTCCATGAGGTGCGGATTGGAATCGGGATTCATATCGTACCTCCAAAACAATGGGGTATGAGCGCTGGTTACCACCGGGTACTTATATTTATCATATATACCGTTTCCCCCTTTAGTTACCTTGTTTAGTCTGGAGATCAGTTTATTGTGTTTTTTTTGCAATACAGAAAGTCTCTGTTCAAATTCCTTATTTTTCATTCTGTTAGAATATTATTATTTCACCAGGTTGCCCTGGCAGCCTGAGGCAATAAGTTCAATATAATGTTCTGTTTAAAATTTCCAGCTGAATCTCTTTGCTTAATTCCACAAATTTTGCACTGAATCCCCCCACCCGGACAATCAGGTGAGAGTATTTTTCCGGTTCCTTCATGGCATTCTCCAGGTCATCTTTTCCCACTACAGTTATCATGGCTTGTGTTCCGCCCTGTATGAAGTATGAATTAAGCAGGGCATCAAGATGTTCCCTGTAATCAATAAAAAGTTCTTTACTGAATTTCATGTTCTGGACAGCACCGGCATGTATGGACGGATCAGGTTTGGAAAGTGAATTCAGAAGTGCGGTAGGGCCGGATGAATCTCTCCCCATGCTTGGAGAATTACCATTAGACATACTGGTAAAGGCCTTTCTGCCATCGGCTGAGGCCGCAGTAAATTTTCCCAGGGTGGTATTTGCATCGTTGTTAATATTGACCACGAGATAGGAATCGAGGTTTGTATTGTTTCCCTGATCCCGGGTATGGTTACAAACAAAATTATGCAGATAGGTAGCCATTTGGTCAGCCTCTTCCAGGTCATTACCATATTTTGGTGCATTTAGCATCTCAAGCCTTTCCTGTG